>NZ_JANEZT010000294.1 GCF_025403405.1 Frankia tisae | reverse complement strand
CCCTCCCCCTGCGCCCCACCGAGACCGCCCTCCTGCACGACTGGCTCCACCAGCTCGCCCGCTGACCCGAACGGCCGCGACGGTCGTCTCGCGCATGTCCGGCGTCGCCTCGATTCGCCGGACATGCGGGGCGAGCGGGTTGAATCCAGCAACAAGTGATCATTCAGGCTCATTTTGCGGCCGTCGGCGTCACCCGCGACAACAGCCAGGCTGAGCGACTCGACAGCGCCGGGGCAGGCGACCGGCCGGCGTGAGCAGCACCCAGACACCCGACCCGGGTGCACTTGTCGTCTGGCGCGACTCGTCGAGAAAGAGCGCAACGCGGTCCGCGGCCTCACGCCTCGGACGGCGCCTCGCCGCTGGTCATTCAGGAAGCGCTGCCCGGCGGGACCGTGAAGTGTTGCGCGCAACCGCGCCACCATGAGGGCCACTGATCATCGCACCCCGGACGCAGCAGACGCGCCAGCCGCGGGTGTGCGGTCGGCGCGTCTGGGGGTCGGATCGGTCGGAGCCGAGGCGGAGCGGGAGGTCAGACGACGGCGGTGACCGCGATCGCAACGAACAGAAGCGTCAGGTAGGTGATCGACATGTGGAACAGGCGCATGGGGCGGGGGTCGCCGCCGCGGCGGGTCCGACGGTCGATGCGGTGCGCCTCGGCGAGGAACCAGGCGCCGACCACGACGGCGGACACCAGGTACACCGGGCCGGTGTGGGCCACCGGGACCAGCGCGAGCGAGGCGGCCACCATCGCATACGAGTAGCCGAGGATCCGCCGGGTCACCACCTCGACGGGGGCGACGACGGGCAGCATCGGGATACCGGCGGCGGCGTAGTCGTCACGGAACTTCATCGCCAGAGCCCAGAAGTGCGGCGGGGTCCAGAAGAAGACCACGGCGAACAGCAGCACCGCCGACCAGCCCACGGTGCCGGTGACCGCGGACCACCCGATGAGGACCGGGAAGCAGCCGGCCGCGCCGCCGATGACGATGTTCGACGGGGTCCGGCGCTTGAGCCCGAGGGTGTAGACGAAGACGTAGAAGGCGATGGCGCCGTCCGCCAGCAGCGCCGACGGCCAGTTCACCAACAGGCCGAACATGAGCGTCGAGACGATGCCGATGGCGATGCCGAAGACGAGCGCCTCGGTCGGGGTGACGGTGGCACGGACCAGGGGGCGCCGCTTGGTGCGGGCCATGACCTGGTCGATGTCCCGGTCGACGTAGCAGTTGATCGTGTTGGCGCTGCCGGCCGCCAGGGTGCCGGCGACGAGGGTGACGACGATCAGCCAGATCGAGGGCATCCCCCGATCCGCGAGCATCATCACCGGCACGGTGGTGACGAGCAGCAGCTCGACCACGCGCAGCTTCATGAGCGCGACGTAGGCGCGGATCTTCGAGTTCACCGCGGCCAGCCCACTCACCGCGGGCGGCGCCTCGCCGGCGGCGGGCGGCGCGTAGGCGGCGACCGTGCCGTTCGATGCGCCGAGCACCACCGTCGCGTTCGGCGTGGATGCGGCGGAGCCGGCTCCGTGCGCCGCCGCCGTGGAGGCCGCGGTCCCGTTCGACCCGGACGTGCCGTTCGACCCGGCCCCGCTCTTCGACCCGGACCCGCTGCGGGCTCCGACGGTCCCGTGGGGGATGACCAGGACGTTCGACATGACGGCGCCGGCCGGAGATGCCGTCGCAAGCGAGGCCGCTCTCCCACCCGGCTTCGCGGTCCCGTTCGAGACCGCAACCCCGTTCGACGCGGCGACCCCGTGTGAAACCGAGACCCCGTTGGAGGTGGAGACCCCGTTCGCAATGGAGAGCCCGGTTTCGTTGGAGAGCGCGGTGCCGTGGGGCGTCGCCGTCCCGGGAGGGAGCGTGGTGACCTCGGTCGGTGCGGGCTCGGCCTCCGGGCGCGGGGTCTCCGCGGAGTCGGGGGCCCCCTGGGCCGGGACGTGGTCCAGGGCGGGCTGGGGCGTGGTTCCGGCGCTCACCGACGTGGAGGTGCCCGACCGCACCGGTCCGCGTGTGGTGACGTGCCGGCGTCGAAGGGCGGCCTCGGTAGACAGAGCGACCTCGCGATCGGCGGGATCGGCGGACGACCCGCACTGTACGGAGCCCCGGGGACGGAGCGGACTGTGTTCTACGACGTGTCGGAGTCTAGCCGCCGGATCGGCGCGCACGCGCGGCGGTCATGCCCGGACCGGGCAACGAACCGTGCGGTCTGGCTCACGTCGCCGGTCGCGCCGCCAGCCGTCCGAGCCGCCGGACGGGATCGCCACCCCACGGCCGGGGCCCGCCGTGGTGTGTCTCACGGGTGGTATCCGGCCAGTTCACGCGGGCTGTTCTTCCAACTGCCACCTGCGCGTCACGGAGCCGAACACATAGGGATCAGACTGGCAGCAGACTGGGATGGAGCCGGCGCGACGGGGTAGTGCCCACAAGGGTGCACCGGAGGGCGTCGGGTCGGAGCCGGCCGGCGCCGGCCGTTGCGCACCGATCGGCTGCGTACCGGTCGACCGCGCCCCGGTCGGCTGCGCCCCGGATCCGATTCCTGGCGACGGGCATGACCGGCACCGAGAACGCACTTGACCTGTTGTGGATGTGCACCGCCCGCGGAGAGGAACCAAAGCCCGATGAGCAACCCCCTGTCCGAGCTCTCGGCCGCCGGAGTGGCGGTCTGGTTGGACGACATCAGCCGGGACCGGCTGCGCACCGGCAACCTCGCCGATCTGGTCGCCAACCGCAGCGTCGTCGGCGTCACCAGCAACCCGACGATCTTCCAGAAGGCGATCGCGTCCAGCGACCTGTACAACGAGCAGCTCCACGACCTGGCGGTGCGCGGCGTCGACGTCGGCGAGGCGGTGCGCGCGATCACCGCCGCCGACGTCCGCGACGCCTGCGATGTGCTGCGCGGCGTCTACGACGCCTCCGGCGGGGTCGACGGGCGGGTGTCCCTCGAGGTCGACCCCCGCCTGGCCCACGAGACCGAGCGCACCGTCGCCGAGGCCCGGGCGCTGTGGTGGTCGGTGGACCGGCCCAACCTGTTCATCAAGATCCCGGCGACCCTGGCCGGACTGCCGGCGATCACCGAGACCCTGGCCCAGGGCATCAGCGTGAACGTCACGCTGATCTTCGGCCTGGACCGCTACGACGCCGTCATCGAGGCGTTCCTGGCGGGCGTCGAGAAGGCGATCGACGCCGGCCGGGACGTCGGCGACCTGACCTCGGTCGCGTCGTTCTTCGTCAGCCGGGTCGACTCCGAGGTCGACGCGCGCCTGGACAAGATCGGCACGCCGGAGGCGAAGGCGCTGCACGCCAAGACGGCGATCGCGAATGCCCGATTGGCCTACGAGCGGTACGAGAAGGCGTTCGCCACCGACCGGTGGAAGGCGCTGGCCGCGAAGGGCGCGAAGCCGCAGCGGCCGCTGTGGGCGTCGACCTCGACGAAGGACCCGTCCCTGCCGGACACGATCTACGTGTCCGAGCTGGTCGCGCCCGGCACCGTCAACACCATGCCCGAGGCGACCCTGCAGGCGTTCGCCGACCATGGCCAGGTCCGCGGGGACACCATCCGCCCCTACTACGACGACGCCCGCCAGGTGTTCGCCGCGCTGGCGTCCGTCGGCGTGGACCTCGACGACGTGATCGAGACCCTGGAGACTCAGGGCGTGCAGAAGTTCGAGGACTCGTGGAACCAGCTGCTCGGCACCATCGCACAGCAGCTCGGCCGATCCGGTTCGGACAGCTAGCCGGGACGCGCCGCGCCGTGAGCACGGCCGGCGATCGGCCGGGCGGCCTGGCGACCGGACCGGACCACAGCCGTGGTGATCGTCTCAACGTCCGTCATGGACAGGCGACGGTCCCAGGTGAAACAACCTCGGGTAGACCGAAGCGAGAACGAAGGGGGAACGGGTGGCGCCCACGGTGAGATCCAACCCGCTGCGGGATCCACGTGACCGCAGACTGCCCCGGCTGCCGGACGCGAGCGCCCTCGTGGTGTTCGGGGCGACCGGTGACCTGGCTCGTAAGAAGCTGATTCCCGCCGTCTACGACCTGTTCAACCGTGGGTTGCTGCCGCCCGGGTTCGTGCTGCTCGGATTCGCGCGCCGGGACTGGTCGGACGGCGACTTCGCCGACTTCGCCCGGGAGTCCGCCGAGAAGGGGGCACGTACCCCGTTCCGGGAGGAGGTCTGGGACCGGCTGGCCGGTTCCGTCCGCTTCCTGCAGGGCTCCTTCGACGACGACGCGGCCTTCGACCGGCTCGCCTCGACGCTGGAGGACCTGGAGCGCTCGCACGGCATCGGGGGCAACGCCGCGTTCTACCTGTCCATCCAACCCTCGGCGTTCCCGGTCGTGCTCAAGCAGATGCAGCGCACGGGCCTGTCCTCGGCGGCGAACTCGGGCGGCTGGCGCCGCGTCGTCATCGAGAAGCCGTTCGGGCACGATCTTGCCTCGGCCCGCGACCTCAATGCCCTGGTCGACGACGTGTTCACCCCCTCGGGGGTGTATCGGATCGACCATTACCTGGGCAAGGAGACGGTGCAGAACCTGTTCGCGCTGCGGTTCGCGAACAACCTCTACGAGCCGATCTGGAACTCGCAGTTCGTCGACTCGGTGCAGATCACCATGGCCGAGGACGTCGGCATCGGCACCCGCGCCGGCTTCTACGACGAGACCGGCGCCGCCCGCGACGTGCTCCAGAACCACCTGCTCCAACTGCTCGCCCTCACCGCGATGGAGGAGCCGGTCAGCTTCGGCCCGGAGACGATCCGCACCGAGAAGCTCAAGGTGCTGCGCGCCGTCTCGCTGCCCGCCGACCTCGCCCGCTTCGCCGTGCGCGGCCAGTACGAGCAGGGCTGGCTCGCCGGGGAACGGGTTCCCGGCTATCTCGACGAGAAGGACATCCCGCCGGACTCCCGGACGGAGACGTTCGCCGCGGTGCGCCTCGGCATCGAGACCCGCCGCTGGGCCGGGGTGCCGTTCTACCTGCGGACCGGCAAGCGGCTGCCCCGTCGGGTCACCGAGATCGCGATCGTGTTCAAGAAGGCACCGCACCTGCCCTTCGACCAGACCGACACCGCCGAGCTCGGCAACAACCAGCTGGTCATCAGGGTGCAGCCCGACGAGGGCGTCACCCTGAAGTTCGGCTCCAAGGTGCCGGGCTCGGCGATGGAGGTCCGCGACGTCGCGATGGACTTCCTGTTCGGCGAGGCGTTCACCGAAGCAAGTCCCGAGGCCTACGAGCGGCTCATCCTCGACGTGCTGCTCGGCGACGCGACGCTGTTCCCGAACAACGCCGAGGTCGAGGAGTCCTGGCGGATCATCGACCCGCTCGAGGAGTACTGGGCGAGCACGACCCCGCACCGCTACCGGGCCGGCAGCTGGGGGCCGGCGGCGGCGGACGAGATGCTCGCCGCGGACGGCCGCCGGTGGCGGCGGCCGTGAGCGGGCCCGCCCGTCGGCGCCCAGCCGGCGTCCACCCACTCCCGCGGACGGATAGGAGCCCCTCGTGACCACGCTGTGGGACACCACCGGTTCTGAGGTGGTCAAGGCCCTCTCCGCCGAGCGGCGGGCGGCCGGAGCGTTGGCCTTCGGCCTGGCGCTCACCCTCGTCGCCGTCGTCGACGAGAAACACGTCAGCGAGGCGGAGGGCGCGGCGACGCTCGCGGCCTCCGCCCACCCGTGCCGGCTGCTCATCGTCGTGCGCCGGCAGATCGAGTCGCCGCACCCGCGGCTGGACGCCGAGGTCTCCATCGGCGGCCGGCTCGGCCCCGGTGAGGCGGTTGTCATGCGGATGTCGGGGCGCCTGGCGCTGCACGCCGAGTCGGTCGTGCTGCCGCTGCTCGCCCCGGACGCCCCGGTCGTCACCTGGTGGCATGACGAGCCGCCGACCCGGATCGCCTACGACCCGCTCGGCGTCTTCGCCGACCGCCGCGTCACCGACGTCACCGCCGCCACCGAACCGCTGTCCGCGCTGTTCCAGCGGGCGGCGGACTTCGCCCCGGGTGACACGGACCTGTCGTGGACCCGCCTGACGCCGTGGCGGACCCTGCTCGCCGCGGCGTTCGACACCGTCACCGACACGCCGGACTCGGCCGTGATCACCTCCGGGCGGGCCAATCCGAGCGCCCAGCTGTTCGCCGGCTGGCTGAAGAACAAGCTCGGCATCCCCGTCACCGTCGAGGAGGTCGGAACCCGCCCCGACGTCACGAAGGTGACCGTGTCCTTCGGCGAGTCCGAACTCGCGATCGCCCGGACCGACTCCCGCACGGCGACGATCTCCCGGTCCGGCTATCCGGACCGGGTGCTGCCGCTGCCGGGACGCGGCGTCGGCGAGCTGCTCGCCGAGGAGCTGCGCCGGCTCGACGACGACGAGGTCTTCGGCGAGGCCCTGGGCACCTGGAGCGGCCTGCAGAACCTCGGCACCCGCTCGCCGCACCGCGAACACATCTGGCGTGACCCGATGGACAAGTCCGGGACGGTCACCAGCACGGCCCCCTCCTCTGACGAGGCAAAGGCCGCCCAGGCCGAGGCCACCCAAACCGAGGCTGCCAAGGCCGAGCCCCCCCAAGCCGGGGCCACCAAGGCCGGGGCCACCAAGGCCGGGGCGACCCAGGGCGGGGCGACGTCCTCCGTCGGGGGCACTCCGACCGTCGGCCGGTCGGGTTCCACCGCCCGGCCGGAGCGGCCGAAGGCGGGCGGGGCATGAGCGCGGAGCCGCAACTTGTCCCACACCGCGACGCCGGCATCCTCGCCCGCGCCGCCGCCGCCCGGCTGATCACTCGCCTGATCGACGGGCAGGCCGCCCGCGGCGAGGCGTCGGTCGTCCTCACCGGCGGTGGCATCGGCATCGCGCTGCTGCGCGCGGTCCGGACCAACCCGGCGGTCGACGCGGTGGACTGGTCCAAGGTCGACGTCTGGTGGGGCGACGAGCGGTTCGTCCCCGCGGACTCGCCTGACCGCAACGACCGGCAGGCCCGCGAGGCACTGCTCGAACACGTCCCGGTGGACCCCAAGCGGGTGTTCCCCATGGGTCACCGCGCGGCCCAGACCGCCGGCGGAGACGTCGAGGGCGGTGCCGCCGCCTCCGGCTACGCCGACCCGGAGTCCGCTGCGGCGGAGTACGCGGCCCTTCTCGCCGGCCGCGCGGCGCCGGGCGCGGTGTTCCCCGTGTTCGACGTGGTGCTGCTCGGTCTCGGTCCGGAGGGGCACGTCGCGTCACTGTTTCCGAACTCGCCGGCGGTCGTGGCCACGGAACCGGTGGTGGCTGTGCACGACTGCCCGAAGCCGCCGCCGGAACGCGTCTCCCTGACGCTGCCGACGATCCAGTCCGCCCGCGAAGTGTGGGTCGTCGTCGCGGGCGAGGAGAAGGCCGAGGCGGTGGCCGCGTCGTTCTCCGGAGCCGGGCCGATCGACGTCCCGGCGACCGGTGCCGTCGGCCGCGAACGCACCCTCTGGCTGGCCGACCGGGCGGCCGCCTCCCGGTTGCCGACCCGCGGCTGAGCCGTCGGCGGGTCGGCCCGTTGGCGCGAGGTGCCCGAGGTGCCCTAGGTGCCTGGGATGGCCGGGATGGCCGGGATGGCCGAGGTGCCCGGGATGGGGATGGCAGGGACGTCGCCGCTCAGGCCAGGATCCGGGTCTTGCCGCGTTCGAACTCGACGTCGCTGATGATGCCCTGGTCGCGCAGGTCCGCGAGCTTGCCGAGTTCGTCGGCGCTGCTCGCCGGGGCCGCGGCCCGCTCGAGGTACGCCCGCCACGCCCGCTCATCGCGCTCCGCCGCGGCACGGCTGCGCTCGTGCATGCTGCCGCCGCGGACGATGAGGTAGGCGATCACACCGAACCAGGGCAGCACGACGATCACAGCGGTCCAGGCCGCCTTCGACCAGCCGGACAGATCCGGACTGCGAAACACGTCGGTGATCACCGTGAACAGCAGGAACAGCCACAGGACGAAGGCAAAGAACCAGACCATGTAGAGAAACACGCTCAGCAGGGGGAAGTCGGGATCCACCGCGGCACCTCCAGTCAGTACCGTCGCCCCGGTCCCGGGGCACGGCCCCACCGGCCCGCGCGGGGGCTTGCAGGCCGACAGAGTCATACCCTTCCGCGGAGGCACGGCCGTCGCCCCCGGTCACCCATCGGGGGTGGGAGCGTCTGTCACTCCGGTGGTCGAGTCGGCGTCACTCGGGCACGCGGCGCAGCACTGCGTGCCCGCCGGAGGAGAGCGGGGACGCCGGATAGTGGTAGTCGAGGGTGCCGTCGGCGCGCAGCTCGAAGACCTCGGCCTCGATTGCGGCACACACCCCGGCGCCCGCGGTGAGCCGTTCGGTGAAGCGAGCCTCGGTGCCGTCGACGGCGAGCAGCTGCAGGTCGGCGGCGCAGTCGTCGCGCGGGTTCCAGGTGCGGCCGAGGGTCTCGCCGACCCGGCCGCCATCGAGGGCCAGCTCGGCCGGATACGAGGCCCTGTCCTGCACGACCGTGCCCCGCCACCGCCCGATCATGCCGGCGGGCAGATCGCCGCCACCGCCACTACCGCCACCGCCGCCGGTGGTGAGGAGAAGGATCCCGACCGCCACCGCCACCGCCACGACCAGCAGCAGCGCGGCGAACATCAGGCCGGCCAGCCACCGGCCCCGGCCCGCCCCGCTCGGCCTCGACCGCTGGGACCCGCCGACTCGCGGGCGTCGCCCCGACGC
>NZ_JANEZT010000293.1 GCF_025403405.1 Frankia tisae | reverse complement strand
GGCGGCCTCCAGGGCGAGCTGCACGCGCTGTTCCGCGTCGAGGCCGCGGGTGCTGTGCAGGGAGCCGCAGGCGTACTCGTCGCCGCTGCCGACGGCGTAGTAGTCGTCGACGCTGCGGCCGATCTGATAGTCCGAGTCGATGCGGTAGAGGTGCCCGCGGATGCCGACGAGGAACAGTCCGCCGCTCTCGCTGCCCGAGTCGTTGCGGGCGAACCCGCCCTCGCGCAGACAGTCGCGGACGACCGCGATGAAGTCGGTCGCCATGAACCGATCAAGGTCCCAGTCCTGGGGCACGGGCGGGACGAGGCTGTAGCGGAGCAGCTGGCCCATCCGGAACGAGTCGGTGAAGCCCATGATGAACTCACCGTTGCGGAACACCTTGGTGTCCGCGCGCACGGTGATGGACCAGCCGGCTACACCGGCACTGTCCCCACCGATCACGACCCGGCCGTCCTGCTGAACCCCGACGATGCAGGTCACGAAGCGGAATGGTACCGGTTCGCCCTACGGACCGATGCCCCGCCCCGTCTACGTCCTCCACCTTCGTCACGGACTGTCCCGAGCGTCCCGACCGATGTCACCTTGCCGACCTGCGCCGATCTCCCCGATCGGGCCGGCGTAGAGATGTGAGAACGTGCTCGGGCGGTCGCGGCAGCACCCGGCAGAGCCGGACACCACCGAGAAGGGGACGAACGGACGATGGGGATGAAGCGGTTCATGTCGCGGCTCGGGGTCGGAGGGGCCGAGGTCGAGACCGTGCTGGACCAGCCGGAGACCCTGCCGGGTCACGTCGTGACCGGCACGGCGACGATCACCGGCGGCAAGGTCGACCAGGAGGTCGAGAAGGTCCTCGTCTCCCTGGAGGCGACCGTCGAGGTCGAGCGGGACGACTCGACCTGGTACGAGCAGGTCACCTTCGGCACCCAGCAGGTCGGCGGGGGCTTCACCATCAACCCCGGGCAGCAGATCACCGGCCGGTTCGAGCTGCCCGTGCCGTGGCAGACGCCCATCACCGACGTCGGCGGCTGGCACCTGCACGGCATGAAGATCGGCGTGCGGACGAAGCTGGCGATCCCCGGCGCGGTCGACCCGGGAGACCTGGACCCGGTGGGTGTGCATCCGCTGCCGGTGCAGGAGGCGGTGCTGGCGGCGCTGGGCGACCTCGGCTTCCACTTCCGTTCCGCGGACGTGGAGAAGGGCCACCTCGGCGGCTCCGACCTGCCGTTCTACCAGGAGATCGAGCTCAAGCCGGCCGGCGAGTACGCCCGGCGGATCTCCGAACTGGAGGTGACCTTCCTCGTCGACGGTGCCGGGATGGACGTCGTGCTGGAGGCCGACCGCCGCGGTGGGCTGCTCTCCCGCGGCGGCGACGAACTCAGCCGCTTCCGTGTCGGCCACCATGACACCGACCGCCACGCGCTCGCCGGCCTGCTGCACCAGCAGCTGGAGCACCTCGGCCGCCGCCGCGGCTGGTTCTGACACCCGCCGGTTGCGGCGCCGGTCGAACCCCGGCCCGGTGGGAGATTCGTGGCGGCGGGCAGCCGGTTCTGGGCGTCGCCCGCGCCGAGAAGCTGCTTGGCGTCCTTCAGAACGATCAGCAGGGACGGCGGTACGGTCACCGGCATCAGGGCCCACCACGGTCAGTTTTGTGCTTCGCCTGGTGTCTTAGATCCGCGTGGTGATGAGTTCGTCGGCGACCCACTGGGCGGCACCGGCGGGGTAGGGCGCCGGCAGGCCGAGAACGATGTGCCGGAAGCCGGCGTCGATCGCCTTGCCGGCTGCGTCCCGGGTCGTGCCGGGCTGGTCGTAGAAAACCGGCAGGTGGATCGAGCGGGTGATGGCGGCAGGGTCGCGCCCGATCTCGGCGCAGTAGCGGTCCAGCAGCGCGCTGCGGCTGACGACGTCGTCGATGTCGCCGCCCGGGATGTTCCACAGGTCAGCGTGCTCGGCAGCGATGCGCAGCACGGCGGCCGAACGGCCGCCGATGAGGATCGGCGGGTGGGGACGCTGGACAGGCTTCGGATTGCCGAACGCATCGGTGAGACGGTGGTAGGTGCCGTGGAAGTCGAAGGGTTCGGGCTCGGTCCACAACCGCCGGATAACCGTGCACGCCTCGGCGAGGCTGCCCACGGCGTGAGCGGCGTCGTGGAAGGGCAGGCCATGCGCCTCGTACTCCCGCCGAGCCAAGGGCTGGTCCGGTCGTGAGCCAGCGCCGATGCCGAAGTCGAGACGTCCACCGGAGACGGTGTCGACAGTCGTAGCAATCTTGGCCAGCATCGCGGGTGGGCGGATGCGGTTGCTGGTAACGAGCAGGCCGAGGCGCAGTCGCCGGGTCTGGGCGGCGAGGGCCGAGAGCAGGGTCCAGCCTTCGTAGGACGACCCGTCCGGGTCGCCGCCGATCGGCATGAGGTGGTCGAACAGCCACGCGTGCTCGATCTCGGCGATCTCGTCCGCCTCGCGCCAAACCCGCAGGATGTCGTGGTAGCCGATCTGCATGGGGGCGGTCATGATCCCGAAGCTGGGCCGGGGTGTTCGCGGCATGCAGCATCAGTCCTTTCGTTTCGGTCTTTGACCTTCGTCTCAGCGTCAGAGCCACGCGAGTGCGTCCCGAGGGTGGGCCTCACCGAGTGATGCTTTCCTGACGAGCGACTCGGCGCTGAGGGATAATCGCTGCTGGTGGCGCCGCGTCGCCCACGGGTTGGGCTCCAGGCTGCGCTTCACCGGATCGTGGCTACGGCGGGGACTCGCCAGGTAGCGGGCGGTACCGCCCGACACGGCTGCTGTCAGCGCGTGATGGCGATGTTGAACCGCATCGTCTGCAAGGCCATGTAGGTCGCGAAGAACAACGGCGCGGCGTGCTCGGTGGCTGTCGCACTGGCCACGCCCCCGAGGTCGAGGATGCTCTCCGTGGTCCAGCCCAGGTCGGCCAGCAACCCCTTGACGGCCGCCTTGGCGTCCTGGTTCTCACCGCTGACGAACACCGTTGCCTGCGAGAGCGAGGCCAGCGGGTCCACCATGATCGAGACGTTCATGGTGTTCAGAGACTTGACGACCCGGGCCCGGGGGAAGCGCGCCTGCACCCGCCGGGCGACGCTGTCGTTGGGGTAGGCCAGCGCCATGTCCGGCGTGAAGGCGGCCGACACGTCCAGCACGATCCGATCGGCGAGGACGTCCTCCCCGATCCCCTCCAACGCCGAAAGGACAGCAGTGCCAGGGATGGCGATGATGACCAGCTCGGCGCCCTGGACGGCATCCGTCTGACTGACCGACCCGGTGTGGTCCTCGGGGGTACGTGAGCCGTAGGCCACCTCGTGGCCGGCGGACGTGAGCCGTGCTCCCAGAGCAGAGCCCACTTTCCCCTTGCCGATGATCGCGATGTGCACAACTGTCTCCTGACAGTTTGGGCCCGAACAACATGAGCGACAGATGTACTCATTCGATACCGAACCGCACTGACCGACAGGAAACCCATACCGGACGATGCCCGGGGCGGCGTCCGCACGGTGCTGCTCGCGGCAGCCACGTTCAACCAGCAGGTCGTCAACAGAAACCTGCGCGCCCGCGTGGGACTAACCCACCCACATTTCGGGGATCTCCGCCTACCTGGGCCAGGTCCTGGCAGGACTGTTCAACAGTCGATGAACCTGTTCGAGACGCGCGGGCGAAGCCGCCTCACCCGGCGGGTGATGACCCGCCGTGCACATCACCAGGGCACTACGCCAGCGTCCTCGAAGAACGTGCCGGTCGGGCCGTCGTCGGGCAGGGTCGCGAGTGTGATGGCGATCGCCGCGCCCTGCTCGGGGGTGCGCACGCCGCGGAAGCCGTTGAGGTCGGTCGCGACGAAGCCGGGGCAGCCGGCGTTGATCAGGATGTTCGTACCGCTCAGCTCCCGGGCGTACTGGAGGGTGACGGCGTTCAGGAACGTCTTCGACGGCGCGTACGCCACGGCCACCGGACCCGTCGTCTGCTCACCAGCGGTTCCTGACTGCCGGGTCAGGGAGCCGACACTGCTGGACATGTTCACGATCCGCGGCGAGGCAGAGCGGCGCAGCAGCGGCATCATCGCGTTGGTGACGCGAATGACGCCGATCACGTTGGTCTCCACGACCGTCCGGATGGTGGCCGGATCGACCCGGGTGGGCTCCTGCGGCATACCACCAGTGATGCCGGCGTTGTTGACGAGCACGTCGAGGCGCCCGGCCTGCTCCTCGATCAGCCGTGCGGCGGCGGTCGCGCTCGCGTCGTCGGTCACGTCCAGCGGTACACCGAACGCGTCAACGCCGGCCGCGCGCAGCTTCTCCACCGCGGCCTCCCGGCGCTGATCGTCGCGGGCGCCGACGCCGACGCTCCAGCCGAGGGCACCCAGGCCCGCGGCGATCTCGTACCCGATTCCCTTGTTCGCGCCGGTGACCAGCGCAATCGTCGGTTCACTCATAGGGTCAATGCTGACCCGGACCCTGGCGAGGGGTCCAACACCGATCAGGTGGCCAACGATACCGCCCAGGTATCGATCCCGGGATAGCGTGGCTGCGTGGAGACCCGGGAACTGCGATACTTCGTCGCTGTCGCTGAAGAGCTGCACTTCGGGCGCGCCGCGCAGCGGCTCGGGATCGCACAGCCGCCTTTGTCACGGGCGATCCAGCAGCTCGAACGCCGGCTCGGGGCAGCACTCCTGGACCGAACCAGCCGCACCGTCACGCTGACCGAGGCCGGCTCGGTGCTGCTGGCCGAGGGCCGGGCGGCCCTCGACGCGGTCGACGCCGCCGACCGCCGGACCCGCCGCGCCGCCCTCGCCGCGACCGGCCGTCCCGGCCTGGTCCTGGCCACGAAAGCCGGCGCGTCCAGCGAACTGCTGGCGAAACTGCTCGACGCCTACGCCGCCGAACCCGGCGCGGTCCCCGTCGACGTCACCCTGTGCGGCCCGGCCGAGCAGGAACGACTCCTGCGCGAGGGCCGGGCCGACGTGGCGCTACTGCACCGGCCGTTCGACTCGACGGCCGGGTTCCACACCGCAGAGCTCAGCACGGAGAGCCAGATTGTGGTCCTGCCGGCCGGGCATCCGCTCACCGTCCGGGCCCACGTGCACATGGCCGACATCACCGCGCTGCCAGGCCTGCCCCTGCCACGCTGGCCCGACCCCGACGGCGCCTACCCGCCCGGCCCCGGCCCGCAGGTCCGCGACCACGCGCAGTTACTGCAGCTGATCGCGCTCGGCCGCGCTTGCACGATCTCACCGGAGTCATGCCGAGCCCAACTGCACAGGAACCTCGCCGCCGTGCCCGTGCTGGACGCGCCGACAGTCACCACCGTGATCGCCTGGCCACCGCACAGCCGGTCCAGAGCCGTCGCCGACCTCATCCGGACTGCGACACGTCTCTAGCATCACCGCCCCGGGTACGGGCGGTGATGACCAACACGCCGTCGACGACCGCGACCGACTCGACGACCACGGGCCCGAGTCGAGCAAGCAGGCCGATTCAGCACACTCCCCATGGCGAAACTTCAGGGAGAGTAGTCCGGCCAGAAAACGCAGGACGCCCGGGTCCGCAGATGAAGCGGAACCTGTCGGCCGGGCATCGATGTCGCCCGGTAGCCCGCTGCGAACGAGGTGGCGGACCGCCTGGCCGGGGCTGAACTCCTCCACCTGGACGGGGATATCACCTGCCATGACGCCGTGGAGACCGGTCCGAGCGGGCGAGACCGATCCACCGATCCGGGTCTCAGCCAGCGATCAGAAATTCCCTTATCCGCGCCAGATACTCACTGCGGTGACCGACGTCGTCCTCCCATTCGCTGACCAGCCCCCAAAGCTCATCGATCTCTTCGTATGTCCCAGGCTGCACGCCCAGGGGCAGCAGGAGTCTCGCGGCATCCAAGGGACCGACTCGCGCCGCCAGCACGGACGATCCAAGCACCTTCCTGACGGTTCACCATGCGTTCAGGAACAGAGGATCGCCCAAGTTGGCGATCGCAAACTCCTCGATGGCCACGCGTTTCTCTCGACGCTCATCGGTTGACACCAGCCGCCAGGTAAGATTCGCCTCGGCGTCCGAATCCGCAACCCTTTCGAGTGCACATCCTTCGGCTACTTCGACAGACACAAGATCTACAAACAAGGCCGCGGCGGCCTCCGGCAGGGTCAGCGATCCCAGGATCTCCACCGGAACCTCAGTGGACATCGGCTGTCGCACCTCATTCCGCAGGTAGGATTTCCACTCAAGGAGTCCAACGGGTACGGCGGCTCCTTCGCCGAACTCGCTCGGGCAGTCCTGTCGGCCGCCCGGTGAGGCAGGCCACGGCAACGAGCATGGGCGGCCGGTCGACCGGCACTGCCTCGCGGCCGACCTTCCCGCCGGCTCCTCGACGACGTGGAAGACGATGCGGATGGCAGGGTTCTCCCCGGCCCGGTCGATTCAGCTCGCGATCGAATTATGCTCCACGGCCGACCTCGCCAGCTCTGCGCGGGCCTCCGTCAGACATCTTTCGGCCCGAAGCGCCGCATTCACGAGATGTCCTGGTCTCCGGCGCCGTTCGTCTTCCTGCCCGACACGTGGTTGACCCAGAGGTTCTGGAGTATCGGCACCAGGGCAGGAAAGATCGCATATACCCACTCGAACTTCCCATCGAAAATTTTAATCAAGAGCAATGCGACCAACCCGAACACCACGCCGACCAGGACGCTCTGCAGTAGCGATCGTCGCCCAGTTCTGCCACTCAAAGCACAGACCATCCTCTCGGATCCGCATGCCCGTCAACACCCAGCCAGCCAGCCGAAAGCGATATCGCGGTCACGATATTCAAGACGAAGCGATGCCAGTCGTAGCCGCCATCAGATCCAGCTGTGCCCGAGAGGGTCATCTGACTGTCGTGTAGATTCCCTCTCCCGAGAGCTCGCCGCGTCGACAATCACCGGCGACCAACGGACACAGGGCGGGCGGTTACCCGGCGGGGATCACGCCGATGGCGCCGCCCTCCGGGCCCAGGCGGTTGAGAAGGATGGGGACCTGGTTCGCGGCGACGTACTCGTCGACCGCCTGCTGCGCGCCCTTCCACCAGCCGTAGTCGTCGATGATGAGGACTCCGCTCGGGGTGGCGCGCGGGTAGAGGTGCTCCATCTCGTGCTTGGTGGACTCGTACCAGTCGGTGTCGAGGCGGAGCAGGGCGATGCCGTCGGGAGCGTTCTGCGGGATGGTGTCCTCGACCTTCCCCTGAATAAAGTGAATCTTGTCGGCCGGGTAGCCGATGCGGGCGATGTTGGCCCTGACCTGGTCGAGGGAGACGATGGCCCACGCCGAGTCGGCCTGGGCCGGGTCGGAGTGGGCGAGCAGGCCGGCGGCGGTCTGCCCGTCCGGCGCGACGTCCTTGTCGGTGGGCGGGGACATGCCCTCGAACGTGTCGAACAGGTAGAGGTCGCGGCCTGTGTCACCGAGCTGCAGCAGCGTGCGGGCCGCCGCCATCGTGGAGCCGCCGGCCCACACGCCGCATTCGACGACGTCGCCCGGGATCTTGTTGCGGACGAGGTACCGGACCGCCTGGATGAGGCCGAAGACCTTCGCCTGGTCGGTGAGGGTGTACGGGGCGCACTCGCGGATCGTGGCCAGCGCCTCGGCGTCCATGCCGGCGGGGATCTCCCAGCCGGGCCGGCGGACGAGGTCGAAACCGGACCGCTGCACCGCCTTACGCAGGTAGACCTTCGCCTGGTCCTTGACGGCCATGTACAACTCCTCGATGACGTCCGTAGCGCGGGGACGAACGCGGAGTGCAGCTGACCGGAGTCTCACCGCATCCGCCGGAACGGCATATCCTCCCACGCTTCGCGGATCGTCGGTCGGCGGTCCGCGTCCAGGCCTCGGGCCTGCCTCCCGCTCGTACCGCCGGCCTTCCGGGGACCGTCAGTACTGTCGGATCCGTTGGCTACCGTGAGGCGGGTGCCTGGTGGTGCCTGGTGGCTGAGCGCCGACCGAGGGGGCGAACCGCGGTGGAGGCAGGATGACGACGATGCATCGCGTGCCACCGGAGATGTTCCGGTTCGCCACCGAGCAGAACGCCGACCTGTACACGGCCGTCCTGCGGGTGTTCGGCGAGGCGAACGAACGGTTGGAGACCACGCTCGGTCCGGACGAGCTCGGCGGCAACCTCCAGTACTCCCTGACCCGGCGCGGGGAGGCGGCGTTCGCCGGTGTCCAGCACGCGCTGGCGGTGCTGGCGTCCACGGGTGCGCTGCAGACCGCCGTCCTGGACGCCATCGCGGACAGACTCGACGCGTTGTATGCGCTGCTGCTCGACGAGACCTCGTCGGACCGCAGGCTCTTCACGACGCTGAGCGAGCTGGAGAACCATCTGGAGGCGCTGCGGGCGAACACGAAGCAGTTCAACGGCGAACTGCAGCGGCTCCTGCGGGCGGAGAACGCCGACCTCGACACCTTTCACGAGGTGCAGCGGGCGACGGTGACCTACCTGCAGGAGTTCGTCACCGACCTCGATCATCGCTCGCGGACCGCTGATGGACGGGCCCGTCACCACGATCGGGCTGCTGGCCGACCGCGTCGCGGCCGCCTGCGCCGCCGATCCGGCGTTGCCGCCCTTCAACACGGCGAGCCACACCGATCGTCGTGGAGCATCGCGACCGGTTCGCCCGGTTCGGTGCCGAGTATGTTGAGGCCGCGCTTGCGGCGAACGGCCGCGGGCTGCTGGTGGTCGACCCGGCCGAGGTCGATGA
>NZ_JANEZT010000292.1 GCF_025403405.1 Frankia tisae | reverse complement strand
GCGGTGGCGGGGTCTGGTGCGCGACCCGCGGACAATCCCTGCATCCGCAGGGTGCGGCGTACGTCTCACGGCATCCGGAGAACCATCCGGTAGCATAATCGGGATGGTCCTGGCGGGCGGGGCCAGGCTCGTCCTGACGATGCGGAGGCTGCGCGTGCCCCCCACAGCGAACACGAACGCCAAGCGGTCCCGGTCGCGGCGTGCTCGGGGGTCTATCAATGCGGCGGGGATTCTTTCGGGGGCCTTCGAATTCTGCCGGGACACGCCCGTCGATCAGCTCAGCATGCCGCGGCTCGCGGCATTTCTCGACGTCGGTGTCACGAGCATCTACTGGTATTACAAGAGTAAGCGAGAGCTCCTCGACGCGATGACCGGGCAGGCGCTGTCCGCCTTTTACGAGGGCATGCCACCGTTGCGCGCCGGCGGCTGGGAGGACATGCTCCGCGGGTTCTTCGACGACTGCTATGCCGCGCTCATCGCCGACGACCTGGCGTGCGACCTCGTCGTCCGGCACATCGGCGCCACCACCCGCAAGGAGGTGGCCGAGGCCTGGCCGCGGGCGGCGGAGCTGTTCGACGGGCTGCACGCGGCCGGGTTCCCGCCGCTGCTGGCCTGGCACGCCTTCGCCACACTGGCCACCTACGCCCGCGGATTCCTCCTCACCGAGCGGCCGCCCGAGGCCGCGGCCTCGCCGGAGGAGTTCGCGTTCGGCATCAACAACATCATTCTTGGTCTGCGGAGCCTGCTGCCCCAGCAGGCGCACGACCGCGACGTCGCCTGACCCGGCGCGAGCCGCCGCCGGGGCCGCCCGCTCTGGCTCGTCGTCCGTTCGCCCCCGTCCGTTTGCCCTGGTTTGTCTGTTCTGGTTCGTCTGTCCTGGTCGTTGGGCGGTGTCCGTCGACCTGTGGCGGGGCGTGCGGTTAGCGTGCCTATTGTCGATCCGGGTATCCGCACCCGGCCTGCCTGGTCGAGCGGCGGGATCTGTGGACGGAGCCTGTTCGAAAGGCTTACGGTTAGGTTTACAAATCATGGTCGGCGGGAACCCCGGGTCGTTTGGTGATGCGGCGACGGCAGCCCGCTGGAGGGAGACACGATGGCCCTGGCGATCAGCGACGACCACAAGGCCCTCGCCGAGGTGGTCCGCACCTTCGCCGATGCGAACGACCTGCGCGCGGCGTCGCGACGGGCGCTCGACGGAGGCCCTGGGGCGGTCGGCCCGCAGTGGCGGCAGATCGCCGACCTCGGCTGGCTGGGCCTGCACCTGCCTGAGGAGCACGGCGGCTCCGGCTTCGGCCTGGCGGAGTTCGCGATCGTCGCCGAGGGCCTGGGCGGCCGCGCCGCCGCCGGCCCGCTGCTGCCCACCGTGGTCGCCTCCGCCGTCGTGGCCGCCGTCGGGTCGCCGCAGCAGCAGGCGGAGCTGCTCCCCGGGCTCGCCGACGGTTCGGTCATCGCCTCGTTCTCGTCACTCGGCGCGGTCACCGCGGACGCCGCTGGTGCGCTCAGCGGCGAGGCACCCGCGGCGCTCGGCGCGGTGTGGGCCGGCATCCACCTCGTGCCGGTCGGTGACGATCTCGCGGTGGTCGCCGCGGACTCCGCGGGTCTGACGCTGCGCCCGACGAACGCGCTCGACCCGTCGCTCGGGCTCGCCGGCCTCGGCCTGTCCGCCGTCGCCGCGCACCCCGCCGGCCTGCTGCGCGGTGGGCGGGCCGCGGCCGTGCGCATCCTGCGGGTCGTCGCCGCGGCCGAGGCGGTCGGCGGTGCCCGGGCCACCCTGGACATGGCGCTGGACTACGCCAAGGTGCGCGAGCAGTTCGGCCGCATCATCGGCGGGTTCCAGGCCGTCAAGCACCACCTGGCCAACATGCTCGTCGCCACCGAGCTCGCCACAGCCGCGACCTGGGACGCCGCCCGGGTCGCCGCCGGCGGGGCCGAGGCCGAGCTCGCCGCGGCCGTCGCCGCCGCGGTGGCGTTGTCGTCCTACCAGCACAACGCCCGGATGAACATCCAGCTCCACGGCGGCATCGGCTTCACCTGGGAGCACGATGCCCACCTGTACCTGCGCCGGGCGGCGACGCTGGCCGCGCTCGCCGGCCCGATCGAGGGCGCCGAGGACGACGTCTACGCGCTGACCCGCGACGGCGTCCGGCGGGTGTTCGCCGTGGAGCTGCCGCCCGAGGCCGAGCAGTACCGCCGCGACGCCCGGGAGTTCGTCGAGCGCTACCACGGCGCCGCCGAGGCCGAGCGCCGCGACCTGCTCGTCGACAGCGGCTACCTGGTGCCGCACTGGACGAAGCCGTGGGGCCGCGCGGCGGGCGCCGCCGAGCAGCTCGTCATCGACGAGGAGTTCACCGGCGTCGAGCTGCCGAACCTCGGCATCGGCGGCTGGGTGCTGCTCACCCTCACCCAGCATGGCTCGCCGGAGCAGATCGAGCGCTGGGTGCTGCCCAGCCTGCGCGGCGAGCTGCGCTGGTGCCAGCTGTTCAGCGAGCCGAACGCCGGGTCCGACGCCGCCGCCGTGCAGGCCCGCGCCGAGCGGGTCGAGGGCGGCTGGAAGATCAACGGTCAGAAGGTCTGGACGTCGGACGCGCAGAACTGCAACCGGGGCCTGGCCACGGTCCGCACCGACCCGGCGGCGCCCAAGCACAAGGGCATCACGGCGGTGGCGATCGACCTGTCCGCGCCCGGCGTCGAGGTCCGGCCGCTGCGGGAGATCACCGGCGACGCCCTGTTCAACGAGGTCTTCTTCGACGACGTGTTCGTCCCCGACGCCGACGTCGTCGGGGAGATCAACGCCGGCTGGATCGTGGCCCGCGCGACGCTGGGCAACGAGCGGGTGACGATCGGCGCCGGCCACGGCGCCGACGAGGGCCGCACCGCCGTCGGCCTCGTCGACCTGCACGCCCGCTACGCCGCCGGGGACACCGAGCTCGCCCGCCGCGTCGGCCGGCTGGTCGCCGTCGAGGTCGCCATGGGGCTGATCAACCTGCGCCAGGTCGAGCGGGCCGTCGCCGGCAGCGAGCCGTCGGCCGAGGGCAACGTCAGCAAGCTGCTGTCCGCCGAGCACGCGCAGCACGTCACCGAGCTCGGCATGAGCATCGCCGCCGCCGCCGGGGTGACCGGTGCGGAGGCCGACCTCGCCTACCGCTACCTGTTCGCCCGGGCGCTCACCATCGCCGGCGGCACCTCCGAGGTCGGCCGCAACGTCATCGCCGAGCGGATCCTGGGCCTGCCGCGGGAACCCAACATGCGTTGAGGCACGCCCATCCCATCCCGGCCCGCCGTCGGCACCGCCGCGATGCCGCCGCCGCACGCCGCAGTGCCCAGGCGGCCACCGCGCGCGCCGTGCGGCGCGTCGAGGCATGCCCGGCGCACGGCGGCGTCGACGGTACCCAGCGACAGGAGGCGCCAGCGTGACGGTCGACGACCAGACGTTCATCGTGACCGGGCAGGTACAGCAGCAGGCCTGGCGGGACCGGGTCCTGCCGCCGGTGGAGCAGGTCCGCCCGGGTCTGTGGTCGGTGCCGACCCCGTTCCCGCAGAGCCCGCTGCGGTACGTGCTCGCCTACCTGCTGGAGACCCCGCGCGGGCCCGTCCTCGTCGACACCGGCTGGCCCAGCGAGGACGCCTGGGACGGCCTCGCCGCGGGGGTGCGCGCCACCGGGCACGAGATCGGCGACGTCAGCGCGGTCCTCATCACCCACGGCCATGCCGACCACTTCGGCCTCGCCCGGCGGATCCGGCGGGAGTCCGGTGCCCCCGTCATGATCCACGAACTGGAGGTGGCGGCCTCCCACCAGTTCGCCAGCATCTCCGACTTCCGCGCCGCCGACCGGATCTGGCTGCGCCGGCGCGGCATGCCCGACGCGGAGATCGCCGCGCTGTTCCCCGACGGCGACGAGCCGCCCGAGTGGCGCGATCCGCCCGACGTGCTGCTCCAGGACGGCGACCGCCCCCTCGGCGACGCCGCCGCGGTGCGCGCGCTGTGGACCCCCGGGCACACCCCCGGCCACCTGTGCTTCGTCCACGAGCAGTACAACGTGCTGCTCACCGGCGATCACGTGCTGCCGCGGATCAGCCCGAACATCAGCCCGTCGCCGCGGCAGCGGGCGGACACCCTCGGGGAGTACCTGGGCTCGCTCGCGGCGATCGAGGACATGCCGGTCGACGAGGTTCTGCCCGCCCACGAGTACCGCTTCCGCGGTCTCGGCGCCCGGGTGCGCCAGCTTCAGGAGCATCACCGGGCGCGGCTGCGCGAAGTGGTCGAGGCGGTCGTCGAGCTCGATGGTCCGACGACGATGGCGGTGGCCGAGCGGCTGACCTGGTCGCGGCCGTGGAGCGAGTCCCAGGGGATCGTGCGCCGCTCGGCGGTCGGCGAAACCTACGCCCACCTGCTGCACCTGCAGCGCCGCGGCCTGCTCACCGGCGACGCGGGCGGCGCAGAACAGACGGGCGGCGGTGCAGAGACGGGCGGCGGTGCAGCGGGTGGGGGAGTGGCAGGCCGGGGCGGCGCGGGCGAGGTTGACGCGTGGCGTCCCGCGGCCGAGGCCGGCGTCCTCGTGGAAGCGCTGCTGCGCTGAGGTGCCCGGCGGTGCCGAGGTGCTCGGCGCCGCCGGGCGTGCGGGCTGACGGGGACGCGGTGTCAGATGTTGAAGCGCTGCGCCCCGTCGATGCGGATCGTCTCGCCGTTGATGTAGTCGTTGTCGACGATCGACAGGGCGAGCTTGGCGTACTCGTCGGCGTGGCCCATCCGCTTGGGGTTGGGCACGCCGGGGCCCCACTTGGCCTGGGCCTCGGCCTCCTCCATCCGGTAGGCGGGGGTGAAGAAGGTGCCGGGGGCGATGCAGACGACCCGGATGCCGGTGGGGGCGAGGTCGCGGGCCGCGGTGAGGTTGAACCCGATGACGCCGCCCTTGGCCGCCGAGTAGTCGGTCTGGCCGACCTGGCCCTCGAAGCCGGCGATGCTCGCGGTGGTGATGATGACGCCGCGCTGGTTGGAGTCCAGCGGCTCGTTCTGCGACATCGCCCCCGCGACCTTGCTGACCACCCGGAACGTACCGACGAGGAAGATGTCGATGGTCCGCTGGAAGGTCTCCACCGGGTAGGCCTGGCCCGACCGGTTGACCAGGCGTTTGCCGGCCGCCGGGCCGCCGTGCACGACGACCGCCGCGCGCAGCGGGCCGAGTTCGACGGCGGCGGCGATCGCCGCCTCGACAGACTCGTCGCTGGTGACGTCGGTGGAGACGAAGACGGCCTGCTCGCCGAGCTCGTCGGCGAGGGTCTTGCCCTTGTCCTGCGCCAGGTCGGCGATGACGACCTTGGCGCCGGCCTGCACGAGGCGGCGCACGGTGGCCTCGCCGAAGCCTCCCGCGCCCCCGACGACCAGCGCGGACGATCCTGTGAGATCCACGGTTTCTCCTTCGGGCCCACCGTCATCCCGGGTGGGCGTCCGGCGAGGGGGGGCCTGCATCAGGGGCATCCGGCCACGAGTTGACGTTATCGTCAGCTCACGGCCGCATCCCGCGGTATTACTGTTGATATCCCGGTAATGCTTACCATAGGTTCCTGTCCGGGGGCGTTCCGCTGGAAGCCCTCACCCTGTGAAAGGTGGACTGTCATGTCAGATCCCGTCATCGTCAGCGCGGCGCGCACGGCGATCGGCACGGCCTTCAAGGGCTCGCTGGTCAACACCACCGGCGAGGAGCTGGCGGAGGTGGTCCTGCGTGAGACCGTGCGCCGCTCGGGCCTCGACCCGGCCCGCATCGACGACGTCATCTTCGCCGAGTCCATGTACGGCGGCGGCGACCTCGCCCGCTACGCCGCGGTCGTCCTCGGCATGACCAGTGTCCCCGGGCAGGCCGTCAACCGGCACTGTGCCGGCAGCCTCACCGCGATCGGCAACGGCTCCGCCGGCATCATCAGCGGCATGGAGAAGATCGTCGTCGCCGGCGGCGTCCAGGCGACGTCCACCGGGCCGAAGCTGACCCGCCGCGTCCTCGGTACCGCCGACCAGTTCGAGGACTGGATTCCCGCGACCCACCCGGACTCTCCCGAGGCCCCGAACATGGACATGTCCATCTCGGTGGGCTGGAACACCGCCAAGGAGGCGGGGCTGACCCGGGAGGAGCTCGACGTCTGGGCGTTCCGCTCCCACCAGCGCGCCGTCGCCGCGATCGACGAGGGCCGCTTCGTCGACGAGATCGTGCCGATCAAGGTGCAGGCGCCGGACGGGTCGTTCCGCGAGTTCGCCGTCGACGAGCACCCGCGCCGCTCCAGCACGCTGGAGAAGCTGGCATCGCTGAAGGTCCTGCACCCGGAGATCCCCGGCTTCAACATCACCGCGGGTAACTCCAGTGGCGTCAACGACGCCGCGGCCGCGGTCACCCTCGTCGGCGCCGAGCTGGCCGCCGCCGAGGGCCTGCCGACCCTGGCGAAGGTCCGCGCGTGGGCCGCCGCCGGCGTCGAGCCGCGGCGGATGGGCTTCGGCGCCCTGGAGTCGATCTCCAAGGTCCTCGGCCGCGCCGGGCTGACGACGAAGGACGTCGCGCTCTGGGAGATCAACGAGGCGTTCGCATCCGTGCCGGTGGCCGCCGTCAAGGAGTTCGGCCTCAACGAGGACACCGTCAACATCAGCGGTTCCGGCTGCTCCCTCGGCCACCCGGTCGCCGCCTCCGGCGCCCGCATGATCATCACGCTGCTGCACGACCTGCGCCGCCGCGGCGGTGGCATCGGCGTCGCCGCGATGTGCGCGGGCGGCGGCCAGGGCGGCGCTGTCCTCATCGAGGTCTGAGCCCGGCAGCATTCGGAGCCCGGCAGAATACAGGGCGGCTGTCGGCGCCCGATCGCGTTCCCCGCGGACGCGACCGGGCGCCGGCGACGAGGCGAGGAGGCCCAGTGCAGTACACCAAGCTCGGTTCGACGGGGTTGGACGTGTCCCGGATCTGCCTGGGCTGCATGAGCTACGGCGAACCGGGCCGGGGCGCCCACCCGTGGTCGCTGGACGAGGACGCCGCCCGGCCGTTCTTCCGCCGGGCGATCGAGGCCGGCGTCAACTTCTTCGACACGGCGAACGTCTACTCGGCCGGCAGCAGCGAGGAGATCACCGGGCGGGCGCTGGCCGAGTACGCCAACCGCGACGAGATCGTGCTGGCCACCAAGGTCCACGGGCCGATGCGGCGCGGCCCGAACAGCAGCGGCCTGTCCCGCAAGGCGATCATGACCGAGATCGACGCGAGCCTGCGCCGGCTCGGGACCGACTACGTCGACCTCTACCAGATCCACCGTTGGGACCCGCGTACCCCGATCGAGGAGACGCTGGAGGCCCTGCATGACGTGGTGAAGGCCGGCAAGGCCCGCTACATCGGCGCCTCGTCGATGTACGCCTGGCAGTTCACCAAGGCGCTGTTCGTCGCCGACGCCCACGGCTGGACCCGGTTCGCGTCGATGCAGAACCATTACAACCTGATCTATCGCGAGGAGGAGCGGGAGATGCTCCCGCTGTGCGAGGACCAGGGCGTCGGCGTGATCCCGTGGAGCCCGCTGGCCCGCGGCCGCCTGACCCGCGACTGGGACGCGACGACCGCCCGCACCGAGACCGACGAGTTCGGCCGCAAGCTCTACACCGAGGGCGACCGGGCCATCGTCGACGAGGTGGCGCGTATCGGGACCGAGCGCGGTGTGCCCCGCGCCCAGGTGGCGCTCGCCTGGCTGCTCGGCCGCCCCACCGTCGCCGCGCCGATCATCGGGGCGACGAAGCTCTCCCACCTCGACGACGCCGTCGCCGCCGTGGACCTCGCCCTCACCGCCGACGAGATCGCCCAGCTCGAGAAGCCCTACACCCCCCACCCCATCGCCGGCTTCGCCTAGGTCGTCCGAGTCCGTCCAGATCGCATAGTGATGTGTGATCAGGATCGGTGCGAAGGAACCCCGCGTTGGCCGGCCCCTCCCTTCGTCGCGTCGGCAATTGCAGGAGGTCGATGACGGTGGCGGGCAGCCGTACGGGCTCCAAGCTCCTGCAACTGCCGGCCACCACGGCTACGGCTACTTGGCATGGTTGTTTGGATTCCGTGGAACCGCGCTGGCGCCGTCGGATGCGAGCCCGGCGTCAGGACGGCCCCGAATTCCCTGATCATGATGTGTTCCCGCGTCCGCGCGGCTACGTGGGACGCAACCAGCCGCGGCGGCCGAGGTCGGGGTGCAGCACGTCGTCGCTCCACAGCAGCTGGCCATTGGTCGTCGCCGGGTCGGCGAGGGCGACCAGGACGGTGGCCTCGGCGAACTCCTCGGGGCTGGCCCAGTCGGTCTCCCCGGCGGCGGCGACCAGGTTGCCGGGGGTGATGACGGGCTCCGACGGCGAGAGCACGTTCACCGCGATCCCGTAGGCCTGCGCCTCGATCGCGACGGCCTGGCTGAGGTGGTGCAGTGCCGCCTTGTTGCCGCCGTAGGCGAGCGGGCCGGGCATGCCGGGCTCGGCATACGGCCCCTCACCGGGGATGAACCCGGCCACCGAGCTGATGTTCACGATCGATCCCCGGCCCAGATCGATCATGTCGGGCAGCACGAGCTGCATGAGCCGGTAGGAGGCGAACAGCCCGATCTCGAAGTGCATCCGCAGGCCCTTGAGCGGGAAGTTCAGGAACGACGCCCAGTCCGGCATCCTCCCCGGTGCCGCGGGTGGTGCCGCCGAGGCCGCACCACCCGTGCCCGCCGGGGCCTGAGCGGGCGCCGCCTGTGCCGGCAACCCGCCAGGCCCTGCCGGCGCGGCGCCGGCGGACGGGGTGGCCCCGGCC
>NZ_JANEZT010000291.1 GCF_025403405.1 Frankia tisae | reverse complement strand
GCCGGCCGGCGGGGGCGGGGCCGGCCGGGAGCCCGGAAGGTAGGCGGGTTCAGCTCGCCGGGGCCAGCAGGTTGACCGGCTTGTCGTTGAGGCCGTCGCGGACGCTCGTCCACTTTCCGCCGGCGTACTGGTCGACGCCGATCTGGTGCCCGCAGACGGCGACGAACGGCGCCTGGCCGCACTTGAGCGGGCCGACCTGGAGCATCGCCGGACCGGTGAAGCCGCGCAGGGCCCGGTCAACGACGTCGAAGGAGGTGGCCTTGTCCGCGCCGATCTGATTGACGATCTTGGCGGCGGTCATCACGGTGCCGAACGTCGGCCCGCTGAAGCCGCGCAGCTCGACGGGGGCGCTGCCCAGCGGCTTGGCGTACTTCGACGCCGCGTACTGGTAGGTCTTCATCCCGGAGTCGACGTCGGGCAGGTCGAAGTTGTAGCCGTAGTTGGCGTAGTACCAGCCGTCGGGAACGGTGTCGGCGGCTCCGACGCTCTTGAGGTGCGCACGCACGGGCACGTCGGCGCACTGGTCGGTCGTGATCACCTTGGGCTTGATGCCGAGCGAGCGGATCGCGTCGTACATGCTGATGCAGCTACTCGGGGGGAAGGCGGTGATCAGCGCGTCGGCGCTGCCCGCGCCGCTGGCCTGCAACGCCGTCGTCAGGTCCGGGGTGGTGGCCTGCAGGCTGATGAACACCGGCCGGAACTTCACCTTGGCCGCGTCCAGGATCGGCTTCACGAGCTGCTGGGCGGCCGCACGGCCGGCGGGCGTGTCCGGGACGATGCCGGCCACGGTACGGGCCTTGAGCTCCTCCACGGCGAAGCGCGCCATGCCCATCAGCACCCCGGGCGAGCCGGCGGTGTACGCGACACCGCGGGTCGTCACGAAGTCCTCGCTGGCCAGGGCGTTGCCGATGAGGATCGCCTTGCGCCCGCCCACCGCGTCGTAGAACTCCTTGTTGCCGACACTGAGCCCGCCCACGATCACCAGCGACAGCGACGCGTCGTTGGCCATCTGGGCGCCGCAGCGGGCGGCGTCCTCCGGCACGTTGACCGAGCAGGAGACCAGCTCGATCGGCCGGCCGCCGACGCCGCCGAGCTCGGCGTCGACGTAGGCCACCGCCGCCCTCGCGCCCTGCGTCGCGGATGGCAGGAAGGTGTCCTGGCTGACGAATCCGATCTTGTACGGCGTGCCCTTCGCCGCGCCGGCCGAGCCACCGGTGTAGCGCAGCGCCCAGGCGTTGTTGTCGCTGTTGGCGACGGGCGCGGAGCTCACCTCCCCGGCGCCGGCACCGCCGGCACCGTTCGCGGCGCCCCCGGACGAACCCGACGACGAACACGCCGCGGCTAAGAGCAGGGAACTGAGCGCCAGCGCCCCCGCCACAGATCGACCTCTCACCGGTACCGCCTCCCACCTGCGCCGGCCCCCAGTGGCCGACGGGTGGGAGCACCGTACGACCCAGCAATAATTTAGTCCACCGGTCGATCAAATTAATCGATGGCCCCGCCGACGGGTCACTTGACGACCAGATCGCCGATCCGATCAACGGCCTGATCGACGGCCCGGCCGACCAGCCGGCCGACACCCTCCAACTCGGTCCGAATTTATTCGACCCGCTGGTTGACTGTAATCTGCGTCTCACCTATCGTCCCGTGCAGGTAGTGCGCACCGTCCCGACTGGGCGCGTTCCCGGTCCCGCGTGAGAGGTACATCGTGGATCTCATCGACGAACTCGACCTCAAGGTCATCGACTGCGACACCCACGTCGTCGAGCACTACGACCTGTGGACGTCCCGGGTCCCGTCGAAGTACGGCGACCGCGTGCCCCACGTCGAACGCGACGCAGGCGGCATCGAGTGGTGGATCGCCGGCGGCAAGGTGCTCAGCCCGGCGGCCGGCCTGGCCATCGCCGGCTGGAAGGAGCCGCCTCCGAAGTTCCCCGCCCAGCTCGACATGGTCGACCCGCGCATCTGGCAGCCCGAGGGCCGCCTGGAGATCATGGACGAGTACGGCATCCACGCCGAGGTTCTCTACCCCAACGTCGCCGGGTTCGGCGCCGGGCGCTACACCGACTTCGGCGACATGGAGCTGGCCCTGCTGCTCTTACGGGCGTACAACGACTGGCTGGCGGACTTCCGCCGGGTCTCGGACCGCTACGTCCCGGTCATGGCGGTGCCGTTCTGGGACATCGACCTGTCGATCGCCGAGATGAAGCGCTGCGCGGAGCTCGGGCACAAGGGCCTGGTGTTCTCCCAGGCGCCCGAGGACTTCGGCTCCCCCATGCTCACCGACCCGCACTGGGACCGGCTGTGGGCCGCGGCCCAGGAGATGGGCCTGTCGGTCAACTTCCACATCGGCAGCGGGGACACCACGATGCCGCAGCTGCTGCACCCCTCCGCCGGGGTCCACGCCAACTACGCCACGTTCCCGATGACGTTCTTCCTCGGCAACGCCCGCACCGTGGGCAGCCTCATCGGCGCCGGCGTGTGCCACCGCTTCCCCGACCTGAAGTTCGTCTCGGTGGAAAGCGGCGTCGGCTGGGTGCCGTTCACCCTGCAGGCGCTGGACTGGATGTGGACCGAGTGCGGCGTCGCCAAGGAGCACCCCGAGTACGACCTGCTGCCCAGCGAGTACTTCCGCCGCCAGATCTACGCCTGCTTCTGGTTCGAGCACGGCCCCACGCTGCGCGCGGCGATCGACTACGTCGGCGCCGACAACATCCTGTACGAGACCGACTTCCCGCACCCGACGAGCATGTCGCCGGGGCCGGTGAGCTCGGCGCTGCCGCCGCGGCAGTTCATCAACGACAAGCTCGGCGACCTCCCGCACGACGTGCTGCGCAAGATCCTGCAGGACAACGCCATGAAGCTCTACAACCTGACCTGACCCCAGCCGCGCGACCCGGCCACAGCCGCCGGCACCGGGAAGGCCCGGGCACCGCACGGTGCCCGGGCCTTCTGCTGCGTGGAGCGGTGCCGCGAGCACATCGGCATCGGGGCGGGGGCCGGTGCATGCTCGTGGCCGGAGGGTAGCGAGGACTCGATCGGCTAGCGCAACGGCCGAGGCCGTGCCGGGGTCGTCACCTGGACGACCCGGTCCAGGGTGCGGACCACGAGTGCGAGTGCGGACTCGGGGTCGCCCACCGTGGCCGCGGCCTCGACCGCGGCGACGCCGCTGCCGTCGCGGCGACGCTGGAGGGGATCGCGCCGGGACTCGGCGGCGAGATCGGCCTCGACCTCGACGAGATCGATGGTGGGCGGGTCGCCGTCGAGCACGCCCCGGTCCCAGACGACCGTGACGATGCTGCCGTTGCGCACCCCCCGCACCTCGAACGACTCCGTCCCGGGCCCCACGTCGACCCGCTTTCCACCGTCGCTCAACGCTGCTCTCCGCCCGTCCGCGATCCGGCCGTCTGCGCCGGTCCGGCTGGCCGCGGCCCGGTGGGATGCCGGTCGGGCGGTAGCAGGCGGCGGTCGAGTTCGGTGCCCAGGTCGGCGAAGAGGCGTTCCAGCAGGGCGTGCTCGGCGGGCGCGGTGACGCCCTCGGCGGCCCGCCACACCAGGCAGGCCATCTTCACCGAGCCCAGCACCTCCCACCACCGCAGGGCCGCGAGGTCCGGCGCCCAGCCGGCGGCGGCGGCGTACAGCTCGGGCCAGCGCGCCAGGTCCACCAGGCCGCCGACCCGGCCGGTGCCGACCCGCCAGCAGACGAGTTGCGCCCAGGCGAGGTCCTCCAGCGGGTCCCCGAAATGGGCCATCTCCCAGTCCAGCACCGTGCGCAGCCCGCTGGGGCCGCCGTCGCCGTGACCGTGCAGGATGTTGCCGGTCCGGTAGTCGCCGTGGAGCAGGGTGACCCGCGTGGGTGGCGGCGGGGGGTTCGCGGCGAGCCATGCCAGCGCGCGGTCCAGCACAGCCGTCTGCGCCTGGGGGGTCGCGCGCAGCTCGCCGCTCCACCGGGCCAGCTCCCGGCCGGCGACCCGCGCCGGGTCCGGCCGGCCACCGAGGATCGCCGCCGGCACGTCGGCGGCGTGGATCGCCGCCAGCGTCGCGGCGAACCAGGCGGCGAGTTCCGCGCGGTGCTGCACATACCAGGGGTCACGGTGCAGCGGGCCGATCGCGGCCGTGCCGCTGCCCCGCTCCATCACCAGGTACGGACGGCCGAGTTCCCCACCGGGCCCCCCGGCGGCGCCGTCGCCGCTGCCCACCGCGTCGGGTACCGGCAGGCCCGCGGCGTGCAGGGTGTGCAGCAGGGCGGCCTCCGCGGGACGACTGAGGGTCTGCCCGCCCGCGCCGACGACGCCGGCGGCGGAGTCGGCGCAGAGGATCAGCGGGTGCACGGCGCCGTCGCGGGTCACCGCGTCGAACGACCACATCTGGCGGGAGTACCCGCCCTTGAGCGGGTGCAGGTCGACGATGTCGGCCTCGGCGAGGGCGGCATCGCCGGCAACGGCAACGGCGACGGGGTCGGCAGCGGCGGGGTCGGCGAGGCCGGGGTCGCGTCCCGCCGCCAGCAGGGAGCGCAGCACGCCGGCGTCGACCCCGTGGGTGACGGCGGTCATCAGGAGATCACACCGGCGATCTTGAGGTTGATGAGCTCCTCCTCGGAGCGGCCGAGCGCCAGGACGACCTCGTTGGTGTGCTCCCCGAGGGTGGGCGCCGGGGTCAGCGTGGGCAGGTCGCCGTCGACCCGGGCGGGCACCGGAACCAGCGGCAGGCGCGCGCCGCTCGGGTAGTCGACCTGCTGGACGTAGCCGTTCGCCAGCGCCTGCGGGTCGGTCAGGGTGTCACCGGGGACGGCGACCGGCGCCCACTGGCCCTCCTGGCTGTCGAGGGCCTTGACCAGCTCGTCGTAGGTCATGGCGGTGAAGATGGCGTCGAGGGCCGCGACGCACGCCTCGGCGTGCTCGGTGCGCAGGGCCAGGGTGGTGAACCGCTCGTCGGCGGCCAGCTCCGGGTGACCGAGCACCGCGCACAGGCCGGGCCAGTAGCGGTCGGCCTGTAACATCCCGAGCACGAAGAAGTGGCCGTCGGCCGTCCGGTACAGGTTCGTCAGCGGGTTCGGCGGGCGGCGCCGGTCGAGCTGGACGATGTTGTCCGCGCCGATCGCCGCAGCGCCGGCGATGGAGGCCTGCATCGCCCACAGCCCGGCACCGAACAGCGACACGTCGACGACGCTGCCCTGGCCGGTCCGCTCCCGCTGGTACAGCGCCCCCGCGATGCCGCCGGCCAGGAACATCCCGCTCTGGATGTCACCGAAGGCGGGGCCGGGCAGCAGGATCGGGAAGTCGTAGCCCGGCGGGACCGACGCGGTGCTGGCGCCCGACCGGCTCCAGTAGGAGATGCCGTCGAACCCGCCCTTGTCCGCGTCGGGACCGACGGGCCCCTGGCCGGTGCCGCGACCGTAGATGATGCGCGGGTTGCGCGCCCGGACCTGGTCGACGTCGATGCCGAGGCGCTCCCGGGCCGAGGGCATGAAGCTGGTGATGAACACGTCCGCCTCGTCGATGAGGCACATCAGCAGTTCGAGCCCGTCGGGGGTGGCGATGTCGATGCCGACGCCCCGCTTGCCGCGGTTGAACACCTCCCACAGTGTCGTGACGCCGCCGTCGCCGGGGCCGAAGCCGTAGGACGACAGCGCCCGGACCGGGTCGCCGGTCTCGGGATGCTCGATCTTGACGACGTCCGCGCCCCAGTCGGCGAGCGCGGCGCCGGCCGACGGCACGAAGCCGAACAACGCCACTTCCACGACCTTGATGCCCTCGAGGATCCTGCCCATCGTCTGCCTCCACACCTACTGATCGCCGTTGCGGCGCTGTCGTCCGGATTTGCTTGGTGCGGTCAGATCCGCTCGATGATGGTCGCGGTGCCCATGCCGCCGCCGGTGCACATCGTGACGAGCGCGGTCGACAGGTCGCGACGTTCCAGCTCGTCGAGGGCGGTCTGCAGCAGCATGCCGCCGGTCGCGCCGATCGGATGGCCGAGCGCGATCGCCCCACCGTTGACGTTGACCTTCTCGGGATCGAGATCGAGGTCGCGGATGGTCTTCAACGGGACCGCGGCGAACGCCTCGTTGATCTCCCACAGGTCGATGTCGTCCACCGTCATCCCGGCCCGTTGCAGGCAGCGGCGCGAGGCCGGGCCGGGCGCGGTCAGCATGATGACGGGCTCCGCGCCGACGACCGCACTCATCACCACCCGAGCCCGCGGGCGCAGGCCGTGCGCCCGCGCGAAGTCGGGCGAGGCGATCGCGAGCACGGCCGCGCCGTCCACGATGCCCGACGAGTTGCCGGCGTGGTGGACGTAGTCGACCTCCTTCACGTCCGGGTAGACGTCGCGGACCATCTCGCCGAAGGGCCGGTCGTACCCGTAGTCGGTGAACACCGCCTGGCCCAGGGCCGCGAACGACGGCGCCAGCTTCGCCAGCGTCTGCGGGGTGGTGCCCGCCCGGGGATGCTCGTCGTGGTCGAGGGCGACGGAGCCGTCGGCGTTGACGATGGGCACCACGCTGCGGGTGAAGTGGCCCTGTTCGATCGCGGCGGCGGCGCGCTGCTGGCTGCGGGCGGCGAACGCGTCGACGTCGTCGCGGGTGAACCCCTCGATCGTCGCGATCAGGTCGGCGGACACCCCCTGGGGGACCTGCGGGAACCTGGCCCGCACCGCCGGGTTGCCGGCCGAGAAGTCCATCGGCCCCTGCTCGGCGGGCCAGCGCGACATCACGTCCACGCCGCCGGCGAACACCAGCCCCTGGTGTCCGGAGGCCACGCCCATCGCCGCGAAGGTGACGGCCTGCTGACCGGACCCACACCACCGGTTCAGCGTCACGCCCGCCACCGTCTGCGGCCAGCCGGCCGCGAGCACCGCCATCCGGGCGACATCACCGCCGTGGTCGCCGACGGCGTTGCCGTTGCCCATCACCACGTCGTCGACGAGCTCCGGGTCGACGCCGACGCGGTCGGCGAGCGCGCGCAGGAGCTGGCCGAGCAGCTCCTGCGGATGCACGTGATGCAGCGCGCCGGTGGGCCGCCCCTTGCCGCGGGGGGACCGCACGCCGTCGAGAATCCAGGCCTCGTTCATCGTGATCCTTCCGGGTCGGTTTCCGGGTCGTCGGGGCGGTCGTCGAGGCTGGCACTCGGGCTGGCGCTGGGATCGGCGTCGGCGCTGGGATCGGCGTCGGCGCCGAAGTAGGTCGATTCGAGGGCGGCGGCACGCCCGGCGATCTCCGCGGTGGTGCCGCTGGCGACCAGGTCTCCGTGGACCAGCACGGCGGCCCGGTCGGCGACCTCCAGGGCGAGGTGGACGTGCTGCTCGACGAGCAGCACCCCGGCGCCGGTGTCGTCGACGATGCGGCGCAGCACCGGCAGCAGGCGTTCGACGATGACGGGGGCGAGCCCGAGGCTCATCTCGTCCACCATCAGCAGGCGTGGCTTCGAGGTCAGGGCCCTGGCCATCGCCAGCATCTGCTGCTCGCCGCCGGACAGCAGCCCCGCCCGCCGGCCCAGCAGCGGTTCCAGCGCCGGGAAGTACGACAGTGCCCGGTCGAGGTCGCCCCGGCTGCGCGCGGCGGCGAGCCGGAGGTTCTCGGCCACGGTGAGCTGGTAGAACAGCGAGCGGTCCTCCAGCACGTGGGCGAGCCCCTCGCGGGGTGCCCGGTGCGCCGGACGGCCCCGGATCGAGCGGCCGAAGACCCGGATGTCGCCCTTCATCACCGGGTTGAGGCCCGACGTGGTCAGCAGCGTCGTGGTCTTGCCCGCCCCGTTCGGACCCAGCAGGGCCACGATCTCCCCGGCGTGCACGGTCAGGTTCAGATCACGGACCATCGCGACGCCGGCGTAGCCGGAGTACAGCCCGTCGATCTCCAGCAGCGCGCTCATATCCCGGCCTTCGTGCCGAGGTAGGCGGCCCGGACCTTCTCGTCGGCGACGACCTCCGCCGGTGCGCCGTGGGCGATCCTCGTCCCGAACTCGAGGACGTAGAGCTCGTCGCACACCCCCATCACCAGCCCCATGTCGTGGTCGACGAGCAGGATCGACACGCCGGCCTCGACGATGCGCCGCAGCCGGCGGCCGAACTGCTCCGACTCGGTGGTGTCGAGCCCGGCGGCCGGCTCGTCCATGCAGATCAGCGCGGGACGGGCGGCGAGGGTGCGCCCGGCGCCGACCAGCTTGCGCTGGCCGTGGCTGATCTCGGTGGGCAGCCGGTCGGCGAGGTCGGCGATGCCGAGGACGTCCAGCGCCCAGTCCACGTCGGACTGGTCGCGGCGGCGGCCGGGACGGACCAGGTCGAGCAGGAACCCGCCGACCGTCTGCCGCTCGGCGCCGACCTGGAGGTTCTCCCGGACGGTGAGGTCCTCGAACAGTTCCAGCGACTGCCAGGTGCGGCCGAGGCCCAGGCGGGCCCGGCGGTGGGCCGGCTCGCGGTCGACGCGCCTGCCGCGGAAGTAGATCGCACCCTGGGTCCGGGTGAAGCCGGAGATGCCGTCGATGAAGCTCGTCTTGCCGGCGCCGTTGGGGCCGATGAGCCCCACCAGGCGGCCCTCGTCGACCCGCAGGTCCAGCCCGTTGACGGCGTGCAGGCCGCCGTAGACGACGCTCATCGCCTCGGTGCGCAACAGCTCGCTCACCGGGCCTCCCCCGCCACCGCGGGCGTCGCCCCGGCGGATCCGCTCACGTGGGAGCCGGCAGCGGACCCGGACGCAGCCGGGGTGGCCGCGGCAACCGGGGTGGCCGCAGCAGACGGGACAGTCACGGCGGGCTCGGTAGACACGGTGGTCTTGGTGGAGGAGACGGGACCGGTGGCCGCCTCCGCCAAGACCACCGTGTCTAC
>NZ_JANEZT010000290.1 GCF_025403405.1 Frankia tisae | reverse complement strand
ACCACCCGCCACCCGCCGCCAGCAGCCGAACCACCGGCTATCCGGCTGCCTGCGCTCCTGCCGGATCCGAGCCGGTCACCGGGGCCGCCGGGGCGATCACCCGCACACCCAGCTCACGAAGCTGACGGTCCGTCACCCGGGTAGGAGCTCCGGTCAGCGGGTCGAGGCCGGACTGGGTCTTGGGGAAGGCGATGACCTCGCGAATGTTCTCCTCACCCGCCAGAATGGCGACCAACCGGTCGATCCCGACCGCAAAACCACCGTGTGGCGGCGCGCCGTAGCCGAACGGGGTGAGGAAGAAGCCGAACCTGGCGTTCGCCTCCTCCGGTGTGATCCCGAGCAGGCCGAAGATGCGCTGTTGCAGGACACTCTCATGGATCCGGATCGAACCCGATCCAAGTTCCCAGCCGTTGAGCACCAGGTCATAGGCACGGCTGCGCACCTCGAGCGGGTCGCTCTCCAGCTTGGCGATGTCATCGGGATGCGGCCGGGTGAAGGGGTGGTGACCCGGCTTCGGCCGACCGGTGGCCTGGTCGACCCCGACGAACAGCGGGAAGTCCACCACCCACACGAACCGCAGCGGCCCCTGGCCGGCCGGCGGGCGGCCGAGGTCGTTGCGCAGCTGCCCGAGCACCTCGCAGGCGGTAGCCCACTCGTCGGCGACCAGCAGCAGCAGGTCGCCCTCGACAGCCTCGGTCGCGGCGATGATGCCGGCAAGCTCGCCGTCGGACAGGAACTTCGCCACCGGCGACTCCAGCTTGCCGCCGGCGCCGACCCGCATCCACACCAGGCCTTTGGCGCCCAGCGACTTGGCCCGCGTGGTGAGATCGTCCAACCGGCGCCGGTTATGGGTGGCCGAGCCGCCGGGCACCCGAATACCCTTGATCGCATCAGCCCCGGCGAACGCCTTGAAGCCACTGCCGGCGAAGATCTCGGTGAGCTCGACGAGCTCCAGGCCGAACCGCAGGTCCGGCTTGTCGACGCCGAAGCGGTTCATCGCCTCGTGCCAGGTGATCCGTTCAATCGGCGGCACGGGTTCGGTCGTCACCGCCCGTGCCGCGGCGAGCACCGCAGTGGAGATCACTTCGAGCACGTCGTCCTGGTCGACGAAGCTCATCTCGAGGTCCAGCTGGGTGAACTCGTACTGCCGGTCGGCCCGCAGATCCTCGTCGCGCAGGCAGCGCGCGAACTGGAAGTAGCGGTCGGTCCCGCCGACCATGAGCAGCTGCTTGAACAGCTGCGGCGACTGAGGCAGGGCATAGAAGCTCCCCGGGAACTGCCGGGACGGGACGATGAACTCCCGGGCGCCCTCCGGCGTCGACGGCATCAACAGCGGCGTCTCCACCTCGACGAAGTCGAACGGCGCCAGGGCAGCGCGCATCGCGCCGAGCACAGCGGAGCGGGCCCGCAGGTTGCGCTGCATCCGCTCTCGGCGCAGGTCGAGGTAGCGGTAGGCCAGCCGGGTGGACTCGTCGACGGCGTCGGCGCGGTCGTCGAGGGGGAACGGGGGCGGGGTGGCGGCCGAGAGGATTTCGACCGCGCAGTCACGCAGTTCCACCTCGCCGGTGGTCAGAGCCGGGTTCGCCGTGCCGTCCGGCCGGATGGCGACCGTGCCGGTGACGCGCAGCACGTACTCGGAGCGGACGTCGACGGATCCGTCGACGACCACCTGCAGGAGGCCGGAGTGGTCCCGCAGGTCGACGAAGGTCAGCGACTGCCCGTGCTGGCGGCGGTGTGCCACCCAGCCGCACACTGACACGGTCCGGCCGACGTGATCCGCCCGCAGATCGCCGCACAGATGAGTGCGCATGGCCGTGCGCTGGCGCTGCCCACTGATCGCGGAGACCCCTGGGCCCGGGATCGGTAGCTCGCCGGTGGCCGGCTGGGTTGTAGTCATCGGTCCGTTGTTCCCATCGCTGTCCGGTTCGGCCCACCGGGCGCGGTGTCACGCCTGTGCTGTGGCGACATCGTCACGCCCGCCGCGGGATCCCGTCCCGACCCTATCGGCCGGTGCGCCAGGACGGTCCGGTGTGGCCGCCGCGCCGAGCGTCAGGTTGTGCACGCATACGAGAAGGACGGGGGCCGCCCTGCGGCTGGCCGACCATTGACCCGGCCAACAGCCAGAGCCGCACAGCCAGCGGCTAGCGGCGCAGCGCCCGGATGAAACGGCCGGCCTCGGTTCGCAGCCGGGCCGGGACGCGCAGGACCTGACGGCCGTGTGGCGTGCTCAGCTCCACCGTGATGACGTCGCCGTGTTTGATGCCGCGGGAGGCGGTCACCTCGCGACGGTCGAAGACGACGTCGAACCAGTCCCCCTCGCGGGGAAACGGCGCGACGACGAGCAGCCGCCGGTCGGTGAGCATGATCCACCGCGAGGCGCCGACCCGGTGACCGACGAAGGTCTCGACCTTCGACATCAGCCGTCCCGGTCCGTCGGGATCGGTCAGCCGCCCGCGCAGCACGACCTCGGTGAATTCACCGGACTCGAGCGGCACGGACGGTAGCCGGCGGTGGGACGGCAACGGGGGCACGTCCGCCAGTCTCCTCCACGCACCCCGTACATTCGCCGGGTGTGGGAGCAGTCGCAGGAGCAGATAGAGGAACCGAACGCGGCGGCTTCGGCCGCGCGGCTCGCGGAACTGACCGGAGCAGGACGGCATGATGTGGCGGTCCTGCTGGGCTCCGGGTGGCGCCCGGCCGCGGACGTGCTTGCGCGGCGGGCAGACAAGGTCACCGAGGTCACCTTCGCTCAACTAGGGGGCTTTCCCCCAGGCACCGATGTGCCCGGGCATCGGCCGGTCGCCCGTTCGCTGCACCTCGAGGGCCGCCGGGTGCTCGTCTACCTGGGCCGGGTGCACTCGTACGAGGGCCACGGGCTGTCACGGGTGGTGCACGCGGTTCGGCTGGCCTGCGCCGCGGGCGTGTCCACCGTCGTGCTGACGAACGCCGCCGGCGGGCTGCGCGCCGACATGACCATCGGCCAGCCGGTCCTCATCTCCGACCATCTCAACCTCACCGGACAATCACCGCTGGTGGGACCCGCCTTCACCGATCTGACCGACGCCTATTCGCCGCGGCTGCGCATGCTGGCCCGGGAGGTCGACGCGTCGCTGGCCGAGGGTGTCTACGCCGGCCTGCCCGGACCACACTTCGAGACGCCCGCGGAGATTCGCATGCTGCGGGTCCTGGGCGCCGACCTGGTGGGCATGTCGACGGTGCACGAGACGATCGCCGCCCGGGCGGCCGGCGCCGAGGTGCTGGGTCTGTCACTGGTGACCAACCTCGCGGCGGGCATGACCGGGGAGCCGCTGAACCACCTGGAGGTGCTGGCCGCGGGTGCGAACGCGGCGGAGCGCATGGGGGCTCTGCTCGCCGACGTCGCCGCCCGTCTCTAGGCGCGGCCGGATCATGACGGCGCCGGCCGACGTCCCGCCACCGGAGTTGCCCGATCCGCTGGCCACGCAGGTCCGGGTCTGGCTCGCCGACGATCCGGATGCCGGGGACCGGGCCGAGCTGACCCGGCTGTGCGCCGAGGCCGTCCGCGACCCGGTGGTGCTCGCCGAGCTCGACGACCGGTTCCGGGCGCCGCTGCGGTTCGGGACGGCGGGGCTGCGTGGGCCGCTGCGCGCCGGGCCCGGAGGGATGAACACGGCCGTGGTGCGCCGGGCCGCCGCCGGCCTGGCCGCCTGGCTACATGCCGCGGCGAAGGCGACCGCGGCGGGCGGCGCCCCGGCCACAGCTCCCCTGGTCGTCGTCGGCTACGACGCCCGGCATCGCAGCGAGGCGTTCGCGCTGGACACCGCGCGGGTCGCCGCCGGGGCCGGGCTGCGGGCCGTGGTCCTACCCGGGCCGCTGCCCACGCCGGTACTGGCCTTCGCGGTACGCCACCTGCGGGCCGATGCCGGCGTTATGGTCACCGCCAGCCACAATCCGGCCACCGACAACGGTTACAAGGTTTACCTCGGCGGGGCGCAACTCGGCGGGGCGCAACTCGGCGGCGCCGACCCGGATCCGGGACGCGGCGCGCAACTCGTCGCACCCGCGGACGCCGACATCGAGCGGCGCATCGCCGTCGCGGGCCCGGCCGCCGCGATCCCCCTGGCCGAGACCTGGCGCCGGCTCGACAGACGGATCGTCGATGACTACGTCCACGCCGCCGTGGCAGCGGTGCTCGAGCTGGCCCCGGCAGTCGACCTGAACGATCCCGCACCGGCACCCGTGACCGTCGCGTACACCCCGTTGCACGGTGTCGGCGCCGAGACACTCGCCGCTGCTTTCGCCGCCGCCGGGCTCGCAGCCCCTGCTGTCGTCGACGAGCAGGCCGCGCCCGATCCGGACTTCCCGACCGTCCACTGGCCAAATCCCGAGGAGGCGGGCGCCATGGACCGGGTGCTGGCGCTCGGTGCACGCATCGGCGCGGATCTGGTGCTGGCGACCGACCCCGACGCGGACCGCTGTGCCGTGGCGGTGGGCGGACGGCTGCTCACCGGGGACGAGATCGGCCTGCTGCTCGCCGATCAGGTGCTCCGCCGCCGGCCCGGCCCGGTGGCGACCACCCTGGTCAGCTCGTCCGGCCTGCGCACGCTGGCGCAGCACACCGGTGTCGCGTGCCGCGAAACACTCACCGGCTTCAAGTGGATCATGCGGGCGGATCCGCGGCTCGTCTTCGGTTACGAGGAGGCGCTCGGCTACGCCCTCGCCCCGGACCTGGTGCGTGACAAGGATGGCATCACCGCGGCACTGGCCGTCACACTGATCGCCACCGCGGCCAAACGGCGCGGCCGGACGCTACTGGATCTTCTCGACGAGCTGGCGGCGCGGATAGGCGTGCATGAGACGGGGCAGCGTTCGGCCCGTTTCGCCGACGTCACTCGGATCGCCGCGGCGATGCGGCGGTTGCGCGCACAGCCGCCGGCGCGGCTCGCGGGTCGCGCGGTGACGGGCCGGCGCGACCTGCTCGACGACGGCGCGCTGCCGGCGTCCGACGTCTTCGTGCTGTTCCTCGACGACAACCGGGTGACCTTCCGGCCGAGTGGGACCGAGCCGAAGCTGAAGGTGTATCTCGAGGTCGTCGAGCCGGTGGCGGCTGGGGCGGCCACCGCCGTCGCGGCGGCCCGCGAACGGGCCCGGTCCCGGCTGGCCGGGCTGACCGTTGCCGTCGATGATCTGATCGGCCGCCTCGGGTAGCCGCCGGACCGCGCCTCGCGCTCCCAGGCCGGCCACCGACAGTGCCTCACATCTCGCCGTAGATCCGATCGCCGGCGTCACCGAGCCCGGGGACGATATAGGCGATGTCGTTCAGCCGCTCGTCGACCGCGGCGGTCACCACCGTCAGCTCCGCCACCGCCGCGGCCGGCAGGCCGGACTCGAGCGCCGTCAGCCCCTCGGGCGCCGCGACGACCGCGACGACCGTGATGCCTCGCGCGCCGCGGTCGAGCAGCAGTCGCAGGCAGTGCAGCGCCGAGCCGCCGGTGGCGAGCATCGGGTCGAGCAGCAGCACCGGGCGGCCGGTCAGGTCGGCGGGCACGGCCTCCAGGTAGACGGTGGGCCGATGGGTGGTCTCGTCCCGGGCCAGCCCGATGAAGGCGGTGTGGGCTTCAGGGAGCAGGCCGAGCGCCGCGGGCAACATGCCGAGGCCGGCGCGCAGTACCGGGGCGAGGACCGCCTCGGCGGCCAGCCGCACCCCCGCCGTCGTCGCGAGCGGCGTCGTCACCGTGACGGGCATCGTCGGCAACGTCCGGGTCGCCTCGTAGACCAGCATCGTGGCCAGGTCGTGCAGGGTCGGCCGGAATCGGGAGCGCGGCGTGCGTTCGTCGCGGAGCACGGTGAGCGACGAGGCCGCCAGGGGATGGTCCACGACGTGCAGATGCACGGACTGACTCCTCGAACGCGAGACGGGATCGGCAATGATGCAACGTATGACAACCGTTCCCGCCGGACCCGACCGTCCCGCCGAGGAACCCCCGGGCGGCGCCTCCACCTCGGCCGAGGGCGTCCAGCCCACCCTGCGGCGGGTCGAGGTCGCCCGGATGATCGACCACACGCTGCTCGCCCCGGCCGCGACCGACGAGGAGGTACTCGCGCTGTGCGCCGAGGCCGCCAAGCTCCGCGTCGGCGCGGTCTGCGTGGCCCCGACCCATGTCTATCTCGCCGCCGCGAGCACGTACCGCGACGGCCAGGGGGCCGACCCCGCCTTTGCCGTCGCCTCGGTGATCGGCTTCCCGCACGGCACGCATCTGACCGTCATCAAGGCCGAGGAGGCCCGCCGGGCCGTGGCGGACGGCGCGACCGAGATCGACATGGTCATCGACATCGCCAACGCGATGGATGAGAACTGGCGGGCGATCGAGACCGAGATCTCCGAGGTCCGCCTGTCGGTGCCGCCGCATGTGATCCTCAAGGTGATCCTGGAGACGGCGCTGCTGCCCGACGCGAGCATCATCGCGGCCTGCCGGGCAGCGGAGGCCGGCGGGGCCGAGTTCGTCAAGACGTCCACCGGATTTCACCCGGCCGGCGGCGCCAGCGTGCGCGCGGTGCAGGCGATGAGCGAGGCGGTGGGGGGACGCCTCGGCATCAAGGCCTCGGGCGGCATCCGGACGGCGGAGAAGGCGATGGCGATGATCCGGGCCGGCGCGACCCGCCTCGGGCTGTCCGCCTCCGCGGACGTCCTCGCCGGTTTCCCCACGTGATCCGACCCGGGCGTTCCGTTCCATCCGGAGATGCGGTTACTCGGGCGGGCGCGGCACCCAGCAGTCCGCCAAGTGATCGTCGACGAGGCCGCAGGCCTGCATGAGCGCATACGCGGTTGTCGGGCCGACGAACACAAAGCCGGCCGCGCGCAATCCCTTCGCCAGCGCCACCGACTCGGCGGTCTTCGCGGGAACGTCGGCGAGGATGGCCGGCCGGGCTCGCCGCGGCGGCCGGTGCGACCAGATCAGCTCGGGCAGCGGCCGGTCGAGGGCGAGCACGGCCCGGGCGTTGACGATTGTGGCCTCGATCTTGCGGCGGTTGCGCACGATGCCGGCGTCGCCGAGCAGCCGCTCGATGTCGGCGGGCCCGAAACCGGCGACCACCCCCGCGTCGAACCCGGCAAAGGCCGCGCGGAACGCCGGCCGCTTGCGCAGGATCGTCAGCCACGACAGCCCGGACTGGAACGCCTCGAGGGTGAGACGTTCGAACAGCTCCCCCTCGTCCCGGACCGGCCGGCCCCACTCGGAGTCGTGGTACTCGACGTACTCCGGCGCCGACAGCCCCCAGGGGCAGCGTGCCCGCCCGTCAGCCCCGACCACGGCGCCCACAGTGCCCGCGGCGGCGGGACGGGCCGCAACCGTGCCAGTCGAACCGGAGGACGGCACCGCGGGGGCGGGGGGCGGCTCAATTCCTGCAACGCTCGAACTCACCGTGCGAGCTCCTCGCGGACGTAGGGCGCATAGCCCGGCTTGATGATGTTGTTGATGAGATCGAGACGCTCGTCGAAGGGGAGGAACGCCGACTTCATCGCGTTCAGGGTCAGCCAGCGGATGTCCGACCAGTCGTAGCCGTGGACGTCGACGAGCGTCGCGAACTCGCTCGACAGCGACACTCCACTCATGAGCCGGTTGTCGGTGTTCACCGTCACCCGAAAGTGCAGCCGGCGCAGCAGGCCGATGGGATGGCGCTCGATGCTCGGCGCGGCGCCCGTGTGCACGTTCGAGGTGGGGCACATCTCCAACGGCACCCGGACATCACGCACGTAGTTGGCGAGGTCACCAAGGATCGCTTTCCCATCCGGATCGACCGTGATGTCGTCGACGATGCGCACCCCGTGGCCGAGCCGGTCGGCGTTGCACCACTGGACCGCCTCCCAGATCGACGGCAGCCCGAACGCCTCGCCGGCATGGATCGTGTAATGCCCGTTCGCCCGCTGGATGTACTGGAAGGCGTCGAGATGCCGGGTCGGCGGATTGCCGGCCTCGGCGCCGGCGATGTCGAAGCCGACCACGCCGGCGTCCCGCCAGCGGACCGCAAGCTCGGCGATCTCCAGCGAGCGGGCCTGGTGGCGCATCGCGGTGAGCAGCGCGCGAATACGCAGCGGCGTGCCGGCGGAGCCCGCCCGGAAGCCGTCGAGGACCGCCTCGACGACCTCGTCGAACGACAGGCCCCGCTCCACGTGCAGCTCGGGGGCGAACCGCACCTCGGCGTAGACGACGCCGTCGGCCGCGAGGTCCTCGGCGCACTCGCGCGCCACCCGCCGGATCGCCTCCCGGGCCTGCATCACGGCGACGGTGTGGCTGAAGGTCTCCAGGTAGCGCACCAGCGAGCCGCTGTGCGCCCCGCCGCGGAACCAGGTACTCAACGCGTGCACATCCGTGGACGGCAGGCCCCGGTAGCCGGTCTCGTCGGCGAGTTCCACCACCGTGGCCGGCCGCAGCCCGCCGTCGAGGTGGTCGTGCAGCAGGACCTTCGGCACCCGGCGGATCTCGTCGACCGTGATCGGGCCGGGCGGTGCGTCGTTCGTCACCGCGTCGTGCGTCACCGCGTCGTGCGTCACCGCGTCGTGCGTCATCGCGTCCTCCGTATCGTGTCCTCCGTCTCCTGCGCTGACCGTAGGCCACGGGTACGACAGAACCGCGGCGCCGCGATGTCGACGGGGACGGCGGCAGGGACGGGGACGGCGGCAGGGACGGGGACGGCGGCAGGGACGGCAGGACCCGGAAGCGGCCCGTCCGCACGACCCGGCGTGATCAGGCGCGGATGTGGTCTCCGACGAGCGGGGTGGGTGGCGGCGGCTGCGGGGTGACCGCCACTGCGCCGGCGAGCGCGGCCCGCGCGCGGTCGAGGGTGTTCGGATCATCGGTG
>NZ_JANEZT010000028.1 GCF_025403405.1 Frankia tisae | reverse complement strand
CTCACGGGGCCCGGCCCCCCGGGTCGGGTGGCGTCAAGGCGGCCATGACCTCGGCGCCGAAGCGGCGCACGCTGTCCATGGCCGCGGCGAAGCCGCCGCCGGGCAGCACGACGCCGGCCCAGGTCACCCCGATGCCGCGCAGCCGGGCCAGCTCGTCGAGGCGTTGCGCCGGCGACTGCCCGTTCGCGAGCACGCCGGCCGGCGTGGGGGCGAGGACGTCGATCTCGTCCAGGGTGCGTCCGCGGGCGTGCAGGCGGCGTTCGAGCTCGCGGATGCGGGCGGCGAGTTCGGCGGTGGAGGTGATCGACGCCGTGCGCGCGCTGCGGGCGAGCTGCGGGGAACCGACGAGCGCGGCCCAGCCCTGGCCGAAGCGGGCCACCCGGTCGAGGGCGAGCCCGCTGTTGCCGCCGAGCCACAGCGGGGGGTGCGGGCGCTGCACCGGCCGGGGCAGCATGGCCTGCCCGGCGGCGTGGAAGTGCCGGCCGGTGTGCACGACGACGTCCTGCGTCCAGGCCTCGCGGATGACCTCCACCGCCTCGTCGAACAGCTCGTTGCGCTTGTCGGCGTCCACGCCGAGGGCGGCGAACTCGGAACGCAGGTAGCCCGTGCCCAGCGCGAAGATCGCCCGTCCGCCGGAGAGCACGTCAACGGTGGTCATCGACCGGGCCTGCAGCAGGGGATTGCGATACGGGACGACCGCCAGGTGCGTCATGAGCCGGATTCGCCGGGTGACAGCGGCGCAGAAGGTGAGCGCCGCGAACGGGTCGAACGTCTCGTGCCCGCCCGCCGCCAGCCACTTCGCGCTGGGCGCCGGGTGGTCGGTGAACGCCAGCGCGCCGAAGCCGATCTCCTCCAGCGTCCGCGCGAAGGTCGCCACGTTGTCCGGGTCCAGCCAGCCGGAGTCCGGGTCGCTGCGGACGTTGTACTCGGCCATGAAACGCATCAGGGCCGGCCCGCGGGCGGGGGGTCGGCGGCGGACGCGCCCAGGTCGAAGTCGTACTGGAGCGGGATGATCCGCTCGTAGGGCAGCAGCGCGAGGGTCTCGTGGGCACCGCCGTGGGCGGGGAAACGGCCGGTGAGGCGCTGGCGGTCGCGAACCGCGGTGAGCCCGGCGAGGACGTCGGCCGCCGGCTGCGCGCACAGCAGGACGTGCAGCACCAGGTCCTGCTCACCAGTCTGGACCGGTTCGAGCTGAAGGGTCCCCAGCAGGCCGGGCAGTTCGTACAGGTCGTCGCGCTGGGTGCGCTCCCACCAGTCCAGGGCAGCCGGGCGCCCGCCGGGACCGGCCCGGCCGATGCTGACGACGACTCCCTGGTGCGCCAGGTGCGGGATCGCGTCGGCGGAGACGTCGATCGACGGGCGGGTGTGCGCCGCGGTCAGCCGCCACCAGCTCGTGAAGACCGGCCGGCCGTGCACCCAGAAGCGACCCGCCCGGGTGATCGCGCGGTCGGTGTCGCGCCAGCCGGCGAACGCCTGCTCGGACATGAAGTCGAGCGGCCCGCCGAACAGGTACATGGTCGCGTAGGGCGGGTGGCCGCCGGTGAGCTCGCCTGCCAGCGCCCCGGGCGTTGCCCGGGTGGCCGGGGTCGCCACGTAACGCCGGCCGGCGACGACGTCGGCCTTGGCCACATGCTCGGGCAGGTGGTCGAGGTCGTACCAGCGGTTGTACTCCTGGGTGTACCGCGCCGGGATGTCCAACAGCGCGAGTGCGAGACCCGTGATCTTCACATCGCCCCCTGGCCCGGCTTCCGCCGGCTCGCTCAAAAACTCTACATCAGCTTACGGAGCTCATTCATCTAACTTTATTGACGTAGCGCTGTCCACCATTGCCGCGGTGGGGGCGCCGCTGGACCCGCTCCCCGCCCGCTCGGCCCGGGATCGGGCCCGGATGATCGATGGGCGGGGTGGAGGGGGTGTCGGCGGGTCGGATGTGGCCCGCGGTCGGACCGGGCGGGGTACTTGGCGTGGAGGGTGTCCAGAAGCCGATGGCTCTGGGAGTCGATGACGGAGAGTCGATTCAGGCGTGTAATTCTGTGATTCTTCTAACCGATTGATCGCGTCAGTCCCTCGTGACGGCGGGGGCGCAGGCCATAGAATGGGTCGGTGGTTCGCGTACCACCGGCGCGGCCAGGCAGGCCCGGCGGCGCACCGCGGGAGTGTCGTGGGCGGGTCCCGCTACGGTCGATGCTGACGTTGAAGATGTAGAGTCCACAATTCCGCTAGACAATTTCGGCCCAGATCGGCTCCCGGACGCCGCGGCTCCGCCCCGTTCGCAGGCAGGCGTCGGTGGAGCCGCAGAGACGAGGGATGACGGCTGTGACGACCGCCGGTATTCGGGTGCCCAAGGCGGCTGAGCTCGTGGCTGGGACGATTCGCCGGCAGATCATCACCGGCGAGCTTCTTGAGGACCACCTCCTGCCCTCGGAGTCGGCCCTCATGGAACAGTTCCGCGTCAGTCGACCGACGCTGCGCGAGGCGTTCCGCATCCTGGAGTCGGAGTCGCTGATCACCGTGCGGCGCGGCGTGCACGGCGGGGCCCGGGTGCAGATCCCCAACGGCGACGTCGCCGCCCGCTACGTCGGCTACGTGCTGGAGTACCGCAGCACCGCCATGGCGGACGTCTACCGGGCCCGGGCGGAGGTCGAGGCCCCGCTGGCGCGACTGGTTGCGACCTCGGCGACGCCGGAGAACATCGCCCGGCTCGAGGAGTGCCTGGCCAGGGCCGAGGCGCACCTGGACGACCCGTCGGCCTTCATCGTGCACGACGAGGAGTTCCACCGGCTGATGGCGGAGCTCGCCGACAACCAGACCCTCGCCGTGATGCTCGACATGATGTACCACATCGTCGGCACCGCCCGCCGTCGCTACGCGCTGAACGTCGACCAGGTGCAGACCCGCAAGGAGACCGTGGAGGTGCACCGCAGCCACGTGCGCCTGGTCGATCTGATCAAGCGTGGACGGCCGGACCTCGTCCACCGGCTGTGGGTCCGCCACCTCGACGAGGCCACCCGCCACTACCTTGAAGGCCCGCTGGCCACGACCGTTGTGGAGATGATGAGCTAGGCGCTCCCGCGCGAGGGCAGGCCCGGTCCGTGCTGGCGTACCGGGCCTGCCGTCACCGAGGGTCAGACGGAACCGGCGGCGGGGGAGCCGGGGGCGGGTTCGACGGCGCCGAGGTAGGCGGCCTCGAGCTGCTGCGGGTCCCGGGCGAGCACGGCCGCGTCCCCGCTGAGCGTGACATCGCCGTGGACCAGCACGATCGCCCGGTCGGCGACCTCCAGCGCCAGGTGTACGTGCTGCTCGACGAGCACGACGACGGCGCCGGTGTCGTCGGCGATGCGCCGCACGACCGGCAGCAGCTCCTCGACGATCACCGGGGCCAGGCCCATGCTCATCTCGTCGACGAGCAGGATCCGCGGGTTCTGCACGAGGGCGCGGGCCACGGCGAGCATCTGCTGCTCCCCGCCGGACAGGGCGCCGGCGTTGACCGACAGGCGCCGGTTGAGGGCGGGGAACAGGTCCAGTGCCTCGCTGAGGGTCGGCCCGTCCCGGCGGCGGGCGATCATGAGGTTCTCCCGGACCGACAGCCCGGTGAACAGCGCCCGGTCGTCGGAGACCAGCACCATTCCCGCCCGGCTGGTCGTGGCCAGTCGGGCGTTCGGCATCGGCTGGCCGTCGACGAGCACCTCCCCGCCCAGGCGCGGCAGCAGGCCGGCGAGGGTCGTCATCAGCGTCGTCTTACCGGCCCCGTTGGGGCCGAGGACGGCGAGCACCGAGCCCCGGTCGAGGTCGAGGTCGAGGCCGCGGACCACCGGCACCCGCCCGTGGCCGCAGATCAGGCCGCGGGTGCGCAGGACCGCGGTCCCGGCGGCCGCGCTCGGGCCGCGCCCGGCGGGGTCCGGGCCGAGGGGGCCGGGGGAATCCAGGGTCGTCGTCATGCCGGCACGTCCTCCGCGTGGGTGCTGCCCAGGTAGGCCGCCGCGACGCGGCGGTCGGAGCGGATCTGCGCGGGTGGTCCCGACGCGATGACCGACCCGAAGTTGATCACCTCGATGTGGTCGCACAGGCCGAGGACCAGGCTCATGTCGTGGTCGATGAGCAGGATGGTGACGCCGCTGTCGCGGATGTCGCGCAGCCGTTCGCCGAGCCACTGGCTCTCGGTCGTGTCCAGGCCGCCGGCGGGCTCGTCGAGCAGGAGGACCCGCGGGTCGCCGGCCAGCGCCCGCGCGATGGAGATGAGCTGGCGCTGGCCCTGGGACAGCTCGCCGGCGGGCCGGTCGCGCACCCCCGCGAGCCCCAGCAGCTCCAGGGTGGCCTCGACGTCGCGGTGCGCGCCGTCGCCGCGCCCGCGCAGCGCGGTGGTGCCGACGCTGACGTTCTCCGCGACGGAGAGGTCCTCGTACAGCTCGATCGCCTGGAAGGTGCGGCCGAGGCCGGCGCGGACGCGGGCGTGGGGGGCCAGGCGCTCGACGGGAGTGCCGGCGAGCTCGACCGAGCCGGCGCAGGAGACGAAGCCGCTGATCGCGTCCATCAGCGTGGTTTTGCCGGCGCCGTTCGGGCCGATCAGCCCGACGATCGCCCCCTCGGGCGCGGCGAACGAGACGTCGTCGACGGCGACCACGCCCCCGTAGCGGACGGTCAGCCCGCGCACGGTCAGCACGTCGGGCCCGAGCACCGGAGCCGGGCGCGCCTGCGCGGGCACCGGGGCGGCATGCGAGCCCAACACCGGCTCGGCGAGACCGCGCCGGCGACGCCGGTCGGCGTAGGAGTGCACCGGCCCGACGATGCCCTCCGGGTTGAGGACGACGGTGAGCACGACGCCGACGCCGCTGAGCACGTCGTACCACAGGCCGGTGGAGAAGATCTTGTCGATGATCAGGTAGGACAGCCCCTCGGCGGCGAGGAAGCCCGCCAGCACGCCGCCGGACACCGAGGTGATGCCCGCGATGTACACGGTGGTGAACAGGGCGAGGCCGGAGAACGCGCTGACCGGGTCGAAGGTGATGTTGCCCTGCTGGTAGCCCACCAGGCAGCCGCCGATGCCCGCGATGAACGAGGCGATCGCGAACGCGACGATCTTGATGCGGGTGACGTTGATGCCGGCCGCGGCCGCCGAGCGTTCGTTGGCCCGCACGGCGAGCATCTGCGAGCCCAGCCGGCTGGTGCGCAGCCGGGCCACGGCGACCGCGGTCAGTGCGAGCACGACCAGGCACAGCAGTCCGAACCGCACCCGGGGATACGACGGGCCCGAGCCGATCCCCAGGTCCCAGCCGAACAGCGACGGGCTGGGGACGTCGACGCCGCTGCTCGGCACGATGTCGCTGTTGCGGAACCAGATCGCCTCCAGCGCGTAGGCGAGCGCGAACGTCACCACCGCGACCGTCAGGCCCCGCACCCGCAGCGCCGGCAGGCCGATGACCACGCCGAGCGCCATCGCGAACAGGGCGGCGACCAGCGGCGCCACCGGGAACGGCAGGTGCCAGTCCTCGGTCAGCGGGCCGACGAGGAAGCCGGCGGCGCCGGCGAGCGGGAGCTGGGTGAGCGAGACCTGGCCGGCGTAGCCGGTGACCACGACCATCGACAGCGCGATCACCCCGAACACCAGGCTGGTGATGAGCGCGGTCAGCCACTGCCCGGAGAGCACGACCAGCCCGATGACCGCGACGGCGCCGAAGACCAGCAGGTTGAGGCGAATGTGGGCGGGCCGGGGGGCGCGCCCGAGCGAACGCAGGATCACCGCCCCGCGTTCCGGCAGCGCCCGGGCCCGGATGACCAGCACGATCAGGATCAGGACCAGGGGGATCAGCTCGGGCAGTCCGGAGGAGGGCAGCCAGTGGTGCAGGCTCTCCAGGTGCTGCGTCTCGGACTGCAGCATGCCGATGACCAGCCCGCCGACGACCGCGGGGACCAGGTACTGGAACCGGCCGAGGATGGCGGCGGCGAGCGCCGGCACGATGAACAGCGTGTAGGCGACGGGCACCAGCGGCACGATCGGGGCGATGAGGATGCCGGCGAGCCCGGCGACCAGGGCGCCGATGATCCAGTTCAGGGCGGCGATGCGGTCGGGGGAGATGCCGCTGAGGTAGGCGCCCTTCTCCGTCTCCGCCGCGGCGCGCGTCGCCAGGCCGAACCGGGTGAACCGGTACAGCGCGCCCAGCGCCAGCGCGACGGCCAGGATGGTCAACGCGAAGTAGACGCGGTCGGAGGCGACCCGGAACGACCCGTGCGTCCAGAGCCTGGACGGATAGATCGGCTCGACGGACAGCGGGGTCGTGCCGAGGCGGGCGGCGGTGAGGCCGGTGAAGACCACCGACACGCCGATCGAGGCGACGGCCCGCGCGACCGGCGGGGCGGTCCGCAGCGGCCGGAACACGACCAGGTACAGCAGGAACCCGAGCAGGCCGGTGATCGCCAGCGAGAGGGCCATCGCCGCGGCCAGCCCGAGGTGCGAACCGACGTCGACGGTCTTCGGTAGCCCGGGGATGAGAATCATGAACTTGCCCTGGCGCAGCAGGGCGTAGGTGTAGGCCGCGTAGAGAGCGAGCCCGCTGGTCGCGAAGTTGACGACCCCCGAGCTGCGGTAGGTCACCACCAGCGCGAGGGCGAGGGCGGCGAACACCGAGCCGTTCCCGATGCCCAGGCACAGGAAGACCAGATGCTGAACCATGTCCGTCCTTTCGACGCGCACCCCGGGTCGGCCGGGGCGCACCAGCTCCGGGCAGCGGGCTGCGGGAGCCGGCGCGGGCAGGCGGGGGGCGATCGGGCCACGAGGGCCGGGACTGGCCGGCGCCACCCGCAGGTAGATAGATCTCACTGAGTTAGAGGAATTTACCGCATCTTGTGGGATGAGTCACGAAGATCCTGTGCGGGGCCGGCGGAGGTCCGCGCGCCTGACCAGCGAGTACGGTCGCGCGGACGAACACCTGGCCGCGCAGGGTGCGCGCACGGCCTGTGGGGTCGGGGGGGCGCGCTTGTCTTCGGCGTGCGAACTAATTAGGCTAATTATCCAACGGAAATCCGGGGAGACCGGAGCCGTGGAGCGGCGGCCTGGCCACGGCGACGGACGCCGGGGCGGGTCGCGAGCCGGGGAAGAGGACACATGACAGGCATCATGGAAGGCATCCAGGTCGTCGAACTGGCGGCGTGGACCTTCGTACCCGCCGCCGGCGCCGTGCTCGCGGACTGGGGTGCCGACGTAATCAAGATCGAGCATCCCGAGACGGGCGACCCGCAGCGCGGCCTGATCGCCTCCGGGATGCTCGCCGGCCTCGACGGGGTCAACCATCTCATCGAGCAGTGCAACCGCGGCAAGCGCAGCATCGGGCTCAACGCCGCGACCCCCGACGGCCTCGAGCTGCTGTACAAGCTGGTGCAGGGCGCCGACGTCTTCCTCACCAACCTGCTGCCGGACTCCTGCGAGCGCCTCGGCGTGGGGGTCGAGAAGATCAGGGAGGCCAACCCGGACATCATCTACGCCCGCGGGCACGGGCAGGGCGCCCACGGCCCCGACGCCAACCTGGGCGGCTACGACGTCGCCTCCTACTGGGCCCGCGGCGGGATCGCCTACGCGCTGGCGTCGCCGGATTCCTACCCGCCGTTCATGCGCCCCGCGTTCGGCGACTACACCTCCGGGTTCAACCTGGCCGCCGGGGTCGTCGGCGCGCTGTTCCACCGCGAGCGCACCGGCATCGCCAGCACCGTCGACGTCTCGCTGCTCGCCTCGGCCATGTGGGGCATGTCCCTCGACGTCGTCGGCTCCAAGATCCTCGGCCAGCCGACGATGCAGCGCTTCGACATCGCCGAGATGCCGAATCCCCTGACGAACGTCTACCGGACCGGCGACGACCGCTTCCTGTGGTTCTCCCTGTTGCAGGCCGACCGGCACTGGCCGGAGTTCTGCGCGGCGCTCGAGCGCCCGGACCTGCTCGCCGATCCCCGCTACGTCGACGCGAAGTCCCGCTTCGACAACCGCCGGGAGTGCATCGCGACGATCCGGGAGGCGTTCGCGGCCCACCCGCTGGCCCACTGGGAGGAGCGGTTCAGCAAGATCGAGGGCGTCTGGTCGGTGGTGAAGTCCCCGCTGGAGCTGCACGACGACCCGCAGGTGCAGGCCAACGGCTACGTCACCGAGGTGACCAACGCCGCCGGGATCAGCTACGCCCTGGCCTCGAACCCGGTGCAGTACGACGACCGGGTGCCGGCGCTGAGCCCCGCGCCGGAGCACGGCGAGCACACCGAGGAGATCCTGCTCGAACTCGGCCTCGACTGGGAACAGATCATCGCCCTGAAGGAGAAGTCGGCCATCCTCTGACCGCGCCCAGTTAGGAGAACAGCGTGCCCACGCAGATCGGTGACCGGCTCCGGTTCGGGCCGGCGACCCTGCCCCCCGTGACGGAGGTCGAACGGCAGTCGACGGTGGTGGTCTCCTTCGTCACCACGCCGCAGGCGGCCGCCCACCTCCTGCCGCCCTGCTTCGAGCCGGCCGAACGCCCGGTGCTCAGCGTCACCTACCAGCAGCTCGAGAACGTCGACTACATGCGGGGGCGGGGCTACAACCTCGTCAACGTGGCGGTGACGGCGGTGCTGGAGACCGCCGTCGGCTCACTGACCCGGTCGTGCCCGGTGGTCATCTGGGAGAACAACACGATGCCGATTATCGCGGGCCGGGAGCTGCACGGGAACCCGAAGATCTACGGCGAGGTCTCCGGCCTCGCCCGCGACGGTGACACGGCCGCGTGGGACTGCCGCGAGTACGGCACGCTGCTGCTGCGCGGCGAGATCGGCGAGCTGCGCCCGCTGCCGGCCGACCGGCTCGCCCGGGTCAACCGGGCGTCGGTGGACTCGGAGATCTTCGGCTGGAAGTCGATTCCCGGCCGTGACACCCCGGACGCCGACTACCCGACGCTCATCCACGGCTCGACCTCGTTCGAGCAGGGCTGGAGCGGGGTGGGGCGGGTCGAGTTCGCCACGCCCACCGATGACCAGGCCCCCTACTCCGCGGTGGTGCTGCGGGCGCTGGCCGCGGTCCCGCAGGTGGAGCCGCGCCCGGCGTTCGTCGGCGTCGGCACCGCGAAGCTGTTCCGCAACCGGACCGAGCGGCTTGCCTGACCGAGCGACGTGCCTGACCGAACGCTTGCCCGACCGGCCGGCTGGCCGACCCCCGACGCACCGCGGCCCCCGTCTCCACCTCCTGGTTTCCCAGGAATGGAGAGACGGGGGCCGTCAGCGTGCGTGCCGTCAGGAACGCGGGAAGCGGTACAGCGTGCGCGCGTTGTCCTCGACGATCTTGGCGACCTCGTCGTCGGGGATGTCCTTCATGAGGTCGGCGGCGATCTTACGGCTGTTGGGCCAGGTGGAGTCGGAGTGCGGGTAGTCGATCTCCAACATGATCCGGTCGATGCCGATCTCGTGCCGGTTGCGCAGGCCGCTCTTGTCCTCGATGAAGCAGCCCCAGAAGTGCTTGCGGAACAGGTCGGACGGCCGGGTGTCGAAGTCGATGTCCTTCTGGTACCAGCGGTGCTTCTCCCAGGTCTGGTCGGTGCGCTCCAGGATGTAGGGCAGCCAGCCGATGCCGCCCTCGGACAGCGCGAACTGCAGCTTGGGGTGGCGCTGCAGGACGCCGGAGAACAGCAGGTCGATGGTGGTCCACATCAGGTTGGTGGCGAACGAGGCGATCGCCACCGCGAACGGCGCGTCCGGCGCGGCCATCCCGCCGGGGACGGGCTTGGCCGCCGCGAAGGAGAACCCGGGCACGAAGGACCCGGACCCGAAGTGCAGCGAGACCGAGACGTCGGTCGCCTCGCAGACGTCCCACAGCGGTTCCCAGTGGTTGCTGTGGAAGGAGGGCAGGCCCAGCGGGACGGGGCTGTCCGGGAAGGACACCGTGCGCGCCCCCTTGGCCGCCGTCCGCTCGACCTCGGCGACGCAGGCCGCGACGTCCCACACCGGCAGCAGCGCCAGCGGGATGTAGCGGTCGGGCGCGGCGGCGCACCACTCGTCGACCATGAAGTCGTTCCAGGCCTGGATGCAGGCGAGCGCCAGCTCCTTGTCCTGCGCCCGGTGGAACACCCCGCCGGCGAAGCCGGGGAACGACGGGAAGCACAGGGCGGCGTGGACGCCGTCGACGTCCATGTCCTTGAGTCGCGCCACCGGGTCGTAGCAGCCGGGGATCATCTCCTCGAAGCGCATGGGGTCCACCCCCCAGTCCCGCGGCTCGCGCCCGGCGACGGCGTTGAGGCCGATCGTGGGGAACACGACGCCGTCGTAGACCCAGACGTGCTTGCCGCCCTGTTCCTCGATCCGCGGTGTGCGACCGTCGAACTTCGATGGGAGTCGATCCAGCCAGACCCTGGGGTGTTCCACAAGGTGGTCGTCGACGGACACGATCTGGTGACTGTCCCGCAGCGGCATGGCTTCTCCTCCTATACGGCTGTAACCGACGTTACATCAGTTCGTGGACTCGGTGTCAGATTTCCGGCTTCGGGCCGCTGACCTGCGGGTTTGGTGCGGACGCCCCGCCGCCGCGCTCCTTTGCCGCGTCCCGTGACCGGGTCGTCGCCCCACGATCAAGTATCGCCTTGTGGCCGGATCGTCGCGGCATGCGCCGGTGGGTTCGAGTCCGGCGACAGGCAGGGTCGACGCTCCCATCTCTCTCTTGCTGATTTACCTCAGTCGTATCCTTAAGCTATATTCCGCTGGCGTGCCGGACCTGTGTGCTGCCCGGTGCGCGTGGCCATCCGCGCAGCACGCACATATGGGGAGGACGTTCGGATGCGATCGCGCACTCGATGGCGGCAGCGGGGCGTTCTTGCGCTCGGGATGTCGGCGGCACTGATGGTCAGCGCAGCCGCCTGCGGCTCGGACGGCGGGTCCAGCTCGGGCTCGACGGGCTCGACGGGCTCGGCCGCCGCGCAGTCGCTGGGGCCGTCGAAGCCCGCCACCGGCGACGAGTTAAAGATCGGGTTCATCACCGACGGCTCGGGCACGACGCTGGACAACTCGACCGAGGTCGCCGCGGCGCAGGCCGCGACCTCCTACGTCAACGAATACCAGGGCGGGGTCGCCGGCCACCGTCTGTCACTCACGGTCTGCGACACCAAGCAGACGCCCGCGGGCGCCACCGACTGCGCCAACCAGCTGACCGCCGCGAAGGTCCCGGTCGTGCTGATGAACAACTCCGGCAACGTCACGCCGGTCTTCAAGGTGCTCAGCGCGGCCAAGGTCCCGCTGGTGCTCGACATCAACGGTGACGAGTCCACCCTCGGCGCCAAGTCCGGCGCCTACATCCTGGTCAGCCCGCTGACCGCGGCGCTGGCCGGGCCCGCCCAGGTCGCCAGGGACGCCGGGGCGAAGAAGGCCGCGATCTTCGTGCTCGACGTGCCGGGCGCGACCGGGCCGGTGAACTCGCTGGACAAGATCTTCTATGCCAAGGCGAACGTCGGCCTGACGATCCAGCCGATCCCGCCGGGCACGGCGGACGCGACCCCGCAGGTGCAGACCGTGCTCGGGGGTAACCCGGAGCAGGTGAACCTCGTCGGCGACCCGACGTTCTGCACCGGCGTGCTCAAGGCGCTCAAGACGCTGGGCTACTCGGGCAGCATCGTCCTGCAGTCGCAGTGCGTCAGCCCGGGGGCGGCCGCCGGCATCCCCGGCGGTTACGACGGGATGAAGGTCGTCAGCGGCCAGACGACGAACGTCGCCGACCCCGAGTACAAGCTGTACCTGGCGGCGATGAAGAAGTACCAGCCCGACACCGACCCGACCGCCAAGAGCCTCACCGCCGGCGGCTGGGTGGTCACGCTTGGCTTCAGCCGGGCGATGGCCGGACTGACCGCGCCGGTCACCTCCGCCGGGGTCGAGAAGGCGCTCGCGACGATGCCGAAGACCAAACTGCCCCTCGGTGGCACCGCGACCTTCCAGTGCGACGGCAAGCAGGTCTCCATCACGCCGGCGGTCTGCTCCACCGGCGGGCTCGTGCAGACCCTCGACGACAAGGGCAAGCCGACGTCGGAGCAGCCGCTCGACGTCTCCAGCGTCCTGCCCTAGCCGGCCGGTGACCTGCGCCGAGCGATGACGCCGAGGCCGGTCGGGGTGTGACGATGAGCCCCGACCGGCCCGGCCTCCTGGGAGGGATCGAGAGAGATGGATTTCGAGTTCACCGAGGACGATCGCGCGTTCGGCCGACGGTTCGCCGAGCTGCTCGACGAGAAGCTGCCCACGGACTGGCAGGGCTTCTTCGCCGAGGACCGCGAGGCCCTGGCCTTCACTCGGGAGTTCTGCCGCGACCTCGGTCGCGCGGGCCTGCTCACGGTGAGCTGGCCGCTGGAGTACGGCGGCCAGGAGGCCGGGGTCTGGAAACAGACGCTGCTGCGCGAGCTGATGACGGCCAGCGGCGAGCCGCGCGGACCGCAGTACATGAACCTCAACTACATCGGTCCGCTGATCATGAAGTTCGGCACCGCGGAGCAGAAGGCCCGCTTCCTGCCGCCGATGGCCCGCGGGGAGGTCATCTGGACCCAGGGGTTCTCCGAGCCGGACGCCGGCTCCGACCTCGCCGCGCTGCGCACCCGCGCCGTCGATCATGGTGACCATTTCCTCGTCACCGGGCAGAAGATCTGGTCCAGCTACGCCGACTCGCCGGCGGACTGGAACCTGCTGCTCGTGCGCACGAATCCGGACGCCGGCCGGCGCCGGGGAATGTCGGTCCTGCTCGTCGACATGGCCTCCCCAGGGATCACGGTGCGCCCGATCGAGAGCATGGGCGGCTGGCACGAGATCAACGAGGTCTTCTACGACGAGGTCCGGGTGCCGCGCGACTGCCTGCTCGGTCCACTCGACGAGGGCTGGGGGGTGATCGGTTCGGGGCTGACGCTCGAACGCATCGGCATCCCCCGTTACGCCCGCGCCCAGCGCGTCGTCGAGCGGCTGTGCGACCACGTCCGCGAGACCGGCCGCGCCGCCGAACCCGACGTCCGCCAGAAGCTCGCCGACCTGCGGGTGCGCTGCGAGGCGGCGAAGCTGCTCGCCTACCGGGCGATCTCGCTGGTCGCCGCCGGGGCCAACCCGTCCGCCGAGGCCTCGACCGCCCGCATCCACGCCACCCTGCTCGAGCAGGCCGTCGGGCACGTGGGCCTGGAGATCCTCGGCGCCAGCGGCCGGCTCGGTTCCCCCTCCGAGGACCACGCCCCGCTGCACGGGCTGGTCAAGCAGCAGTGGGTGCACAACATTCCGGCGACGATCGGCGCCGGAACCCTGGAGATCCAGAAGAACATCATCGCCCAGACCGCCCTCGGCCTGCCGCGGTCGCGCTAGGCCCACGACAACGCGCTAGGCCCACGACAACGGCAGAAGGAGGTGCGGGTGTGGATCTCACCCTGAGCGGCGAACAGCGCCTGCTCGCGGACACGGTGCGCGACCTGGTCGAGCGCGAGTGCCCGCCGGATCTCGTCCGCGAGATCGAGAAGTCCGAGCGGGGCTTCGGCGACGGCCACTGGAAGACGCTGGCCGACCTCGGCCTGACCGGCCTGCTGCTGCCCGAGGAGCACGGCGGCGCCGGACAGGGCGTGCTGGACCTGGTGGTGGCCGCCGAGGAGCTCGGGCGGGGCGCGATGCCCACCCCGCTGCTGGCCTCGGCCGTGTTCGCCGCTGCCGTCATCGATCTCGCCGGCAGCGCGGCGCAGCGGGCCCGTTGGCTGCCGGCGATCGGCGCCGGCACGGCCATTGCCACCGTGGCCGTGCTGGAGCCGGGCGCCCGCGACGAATGGGGCGCACCGGACGCTGCCCTGACCCCGCACGGCGCCGGCCACCGGCTGACCGGCACGAAGATCCTCGTTCCCTACGCGCACGTCGCGGACGTCCTCGTCATCACAGTGAAGGTCGCCGGCGTGGCGGTCGCCGGCTCGGTCCTGGGCACCGACGCGTCCACTCCGGGCGCCGGCATGTCCACTCCAGGCGCCGACGTGTCCACCCCGGACGTGGGTGTCGCTGCCGGCGCCGGTTCGGGCGGCGGGCGCGGCCTCGTGCTCGTCGATCCTGGCGCGCCCGGGGTGACCCTGCGCCGCCAGCACGACGGCGGCGGCGAGCCGGTGTTCGAGGTCGTCCTGCGCGATGTCGAGGTGAACGCCGAGGACCTGCTCGGCACGCCGGCGGCGGCCGGCCCCGCCCTGGCCGTGGCGCTGGACCGGATGACCGTGGCGAGCACGGCCTACGCGATCGGCGGGGCGCAGCGGGCCCTGGATCTCAGCGTCGAGCATGCCCGCAGCCGCCGCCAGTTCGGCCAGCCGATCGGCGCCTTCCAGTCGGTGGCGCACCGCTGCGTCGACATGCTCACCGACGTGGAGGCCTGCCGCTACCTGTGCTACCAGGCCGCCTGGAAACTCGACGCCGCCTGGAAACTCGACGCCGCCGGGAAGGTGGATGCCGCCGGGCGGCTCGACGCTCCGGGCGCGGCGGACTTCGAGGTCGCGGCAGCGAAGTCGTTCGCCAACGATGCGATCCGTCGGGTGTTCACCCACGCCCACCAGGTGCACGGCGCCATCGGCTTCTCCATGGAACACGATCTGCAGCTGCACTCCCGGCGGGGCAAGACCTTCGAGTTGAGCTACGGCGGGTCGACGTGGCACCGGGAACGCGTCGCCCGCGGCCTGGACCTGTGATCGCCGTACCTGTGATCATCCCCGGCCGCCACCGGCCGCGGGCGACAGGAAAACCATCGAGAGAGGGGCCACCGTGTCGTCGATGAAGGTGGGAGTCCTGCAGGACTTCCTGATGCCGCAGGCATCGCAGCAGGTGATGCTCGACGCGCTGCGGCTGGCGTTCGACGAGTCCTACGCCGACGGCGAGATCGACCGCCCCGTCGAGCTGGTCCTGCGGGCCGTCGACGGGCTGCCCCGCGGGACGAGCTTCGACGTGCTCAACGCCTGGAAGGAACTCGAGGCCGAGGGTGTTCTGGTGATCTTCGGCCCGTGGGCGTCGGACAACGTGCTGGCGATCCGCACCTACGTCGAGGACGTCGGCCACATTCCCACCCTGTCGATGAGCGGCACCGACCGCTGGTACGGCGAGTGGTGCTTCTGCATCAACAACGGCTCGTTACCGGAGGAGCCGTACCTGCTGTCGAACTACCTCGGGGTGCGCGGCGTCGAGTCCGTCGCCGTCGTCTACGACAAGTGTGTGCCGGGGGAGGAGTACACCCGGTTCTTCCGCGACGCCTGTGCCTTCGACGGGGTGAAGATCGCCATCGAGGAGCCGATCAACATGCTCGACACCGACCTGAGCCCGGCGCTGGCCCGGCTGCGGGCGTCGGGCGCCGACGCGATCGCCTACCTCGGCTGGGGCCTGACCGCGACCCATCTCAACACCGCCCTGGACGGCGCCGGCTGGGACCCGGTGAAGGTGATGAGCTCGGGGTTCATGGCGGCGCCGTTCCTGCCCGGCGGCCTGAAGAGCATCGCCGGCTGGGTCGGTGTCGACCAGTACGACGAGGACAACGTCGTCGGTCAGGACTTCCTGGACCGGTTCGAGGCGCGCTTCGGCTACCGGCCGGCGAACTTCTTCTCCGTGCTGTGCTACGACTTCGGCGTCGTCATCGCCCGCGGCCTGTCGAAGGCCACGCCGCTGTCGCCGGACGGCGTGAAGGAGGGCCTGGAGAAGGTGAAGATGGTTCCCGCGGCCACCGGCGGCCCCGGCGGGGTGTTCAGCTTCGGCCCACACGCCCGGCGCGCCTGGCTGACGCCGCATTTCATCGTCCTGCGCGAACCGGACCCGGCCGCCGAAGTCGCCGACCTCACCTCCGGACCGGGCAGCGTCCTGCGCCACCGCTACACCGCCCGCTCCCGCAGCGAGCGGCTCGGCACAGCGCAGCGCACCCAGTGACGGAACGCACCCAGTGACCGGGCGGCGAAGCGGGGTCTCGGCCGGATGAGCGAGCACTTCCGGCGCGAGCTCGACGACGGTGTCCTGACGATCACCTTCACCCGCGACGACAAGCTCAACGCCGTCAGCGCCCCGATGCTGGCGGCGCTGCGCGGCGCCGTCGCCGACCTCGGCGACGACGACGCCGTCCGGGTGCTGGTGATCACCGCCGAGGGGCGGCACTTCACCGCCGGCATGGACATCACCACGATCGACACCGGGATGGGCTTCGAGCCCGACGGCAGCGTCAACGGCCGCTCGGTGCGGCGCACCTACCGGGCGCTGCACCTGCTCATGGACGAGATCGAGGCGATCGAGAAGCCGGTGATCCTCGCCGCGCAGGGGCCCTGCCGCGGCTTCGGGCTCGAACTCGCCGTGTCGTGCGACTTCCGCTTCGCCGCGCCGCGGACCACCTTCGCCCTGCCGGAGGTGCCCAACCTGGGGGTGCTGCCCGGCTCCGGCGGCATCAGCCGGCTGACCCGGCTCGTCGGCCCGCACTGGGCGCGGTGGCTGGCGATGGCCGCCCGCCCCGTCGACGCCGAGCGGGCGCTGACGATCGGCCTCGTCCACGACGTGTTCGCCGACGAGGAGTTCGCGGCCGGCGTGCGGGAGTTCGCCTGCTCGCTGGTCGCGCTGTCCCCGCAGGCACTCGGCCTGGCCAAGCTCGCCATCGACGCGGCCGCCAGCGTCGACCGCACCACCGCCCGCGACTTCGACCGGGTCGCGAACACCCTGCTGCTGACCTCCGAGGAGCACCTGGCCAAGGTGCGTGCCTTCCAGCGCCGCAGTGCCGCCCCGCGCGAGTAGCCCGCCGCACCTGATCGCCCACCGAACCTGATCGAGGGGAACGAGGAGATGGATCTCGGCTTACGCGGGAAGGTGGCGGTCGTCACCGGCGCGTCGAAGGGGATGGGCCGGTGGACGGCGGTGGAGTTCGCCCGTGAGGGCGCGGACGTGGTCGTCGTCGCCCGCGGCGCCGCGGCCCTCGCGAGCGTCGCCGGGCAGATCGAGGCGCTCGGCGTGCGCGCGCTGGCGGTGCCAGCCGACCTCGCGACCGCGGCCGGCACCGAGGAGCTGTTCGACCGGGTGCGCGGTGTCTTCGGCGGCTGCGACATCCTGGTCAACACCCTGGGCAGCGACGAGTACGACTACCTGCCACTGACGGAGACCTCCGACGAGCTGTTCCGGGCGCATCTGGAGATCGGCCTCATGGCGGGGGTACGGACCTGCCGGGCGGCGATCCCGCTGATGCGCACCCGCGGCGGCGGCGCGATCGTCAACCTGGCCGCCATGTCTATCCGCAAGCAGTACCCGACGATGGTCGCCTACACGGCGGCGAAGGCGGCACTGGCGAGCGTGTCGAAGAACCTCGCCCGCGCCCACGGGCCCGACGGCATCCGGGTGAACACGGTCTGCCCCGGGGCGATCCTGACCGAGGGCGTCCGGGAGAAGATCGAGCAGTTCGGGCCGGGCCGGTGGGTCGCGCCCGACGCGTTGGGCGCCTCGGCGGGAGCGCCGAGCACACTGGTGGCGCTGGGAATGCCGGTGGCGCCGAGCACCGAGGAGGTCTTCCTCGCGATCTCCCGGGACATGGGCGGCGCGGGCCGCGGCCTGGTCCCCGACCTCGGCCGCCCCGGCCGCCCCGAGGAGATCGCCGCCGCGATCGTCTTCCTGTGCAGCGCACGCGCCGGCTACATCACCGGTGCCCTGCTCAACGTCGACGGCGGCTCCGACTTCTAGCGGGCTCGGGGCTTCCAGAGGAGGGAGACGACGGGCGAGCAGGCCCAGGACGAGCCGGATCAGCAGGACAGGCTTGCTCGCACCGGGTTCGCCAAGGACGACGAGGCGTCTGCACGGGGTGCGGTCGAAGGCGCTGAGGATCTGCGGGCCGCTACCGGCAAGGTCCTGCGGGCCGGTGTCGGTCTCAGCGGGTGTGAGCCAGCCGGCACCGCCAGCGGCAAGCTGTTGCAGGTAGGACCAGGGCTGAACCAGGGACGGACTCGCGGGTCACCCGGATACCGCCAGCGGCGAGCTCGTGATCTCACGGCGTTTGGCCTCGTACGCCCACTGCTTGTGCACCGCCAGGGCGAGCCGGCCCGAGATCTTCTCCAGGTCAATGTCTTCCCCGGGAGGTGGCAAGGATCGAGGTTCCAAGATGCGACGGCGAGACACCCGGCAGCGCTCCGTCGAGGCGCCCGCTTGCTTAGCGACAGCATGCACCCATCTACGCACCCAGGCGAGACGACGGGCACTACGGCAGCGATGATGACCGCATGCGGGGATCACGCACGAGACGGACAGGTGCCGTCGCGCTCCTCCTACTGATCGGGTCGACGGCGGCCGCCATTGTGCTGTCCCGGCGCTACCACCTGGGTGACGGAACCGCGTTGCTCAGCCCGCCCCTGGTAGCAGGGGTGGGACTCTTGCCCGCGCTTTGTGGGATGAGCGACTGTTCATTCTTCTTATCGATGGGCTCGATGATATTCCGGATGCTGTCCGTGGCCCGGCTATCGCAAAAATCAATGACTCGCTGCAACTCGGGCAACGTGTTGTCATTGCTTCTCGGACCGGTGACTACCAAACGGCTGTGTCGCCGCCTGGCGGGGTAGAGGTGCGCCTCATAGGCGCTGCTGGCATCAAACTCCACCCGCTCCGACCGGAAGATGTAGCCAACTACCTGCGGGTCTCCGTGGGAGGCCCGGGTAGTGCAGCGCGCCGGGACCCGGTCCTTGCTACGCTTACCGCTTGTAGGTTCTCGTCCTGCCTATCGCAGGGTAACTTGCCGACCTGGGCTACCGCTGGTAGATCTCATCGGTCTGTCGTCGAGTTTTTCTCATTGATCTGTCATTTTCCTCGGCGACGAGGTATCAGGACGGCAGTCGGGATGCGCGGCGGTGTCCGCGCCAGGCTCTGGGCCGTTGCAGACGGCCTGGCCTCCGCTTCTCAGGTGGTCGCTTCGCGTGCCGCGACTATCTCGTCCAGGTGTGCCTCAGCCCAGTCGGTGATGGCGTCGATGGGGGCGTGCAGCGATAGCCCGAGCGGAGTCAGCTCGTATTCCACGCGCGGCGGTACCTCGGCGAAGACGCGCCTGGTGAGCAGGCCGTCGCGTTCCATCGCGCGCAGCGTCTGGGTGAGCACCTTGGGGGTGACGCCGCCGATCGTCGTGCGCAGGCCGGTGAACCGGCGCGGCCCGTCCCGCAGGGCCAGTACGACCAGGACGGACCACTTATCGCCGATCCGGTCCAGGACGAGGCGGACCTGGCAGTCCGGGTTGAAAACATCCTCGTGCTTCATAGTTTCCGAAGGGTATCAAGGGCACTTTGAAGTAACCAGTATCCGATGGATACCTTGACAGTCACCACGTCGATGACAGATCAACCAGAGGGCAGGACATGAGTATCGTGGTGATCGGGGCCAGCGGCATGATCGGACAGCGCGTTGCCGCAGAGGCGCGCGGCCGGGGGCACGAGGTCACGGGGGTGACCCGGAGCGGAACCGGAGGGACCGCCACAGCGGACGCGAGCGATGCCGCAGCGGTGGCGGCGCTGAGCGCGGGCCACGACGCCGTGGTGCTCGCGGTTCCACCGCCTCGGGAGGACCCGCGGCCGTCCTACGCGCTGCTCGCGGCCGGCCGCGGAGTGCTCGACGGGCTACGGAAGGCAGGGGTGCGGCGCCTGGTGGTCGTCGGTGGAGCCGGCAGCCTGCAGGTCGCGCCAGGCGTGCGTCTCATCGACACCCCGCGCTACCCCGCCGCTTACCGGGACATCGGCCTGGCCCAGTGCGCCCTGCTGGACCTGCTACAGACGCAGGCCGCGGACCTGGACTGGACCTACATCTCACCGCCCGTCACAATCACGCCGGGCGAACGGACCGGCTCCTACCGCCTGGGCGGGGACCAGCTGCTGGCCGACGCCAACGGCACCAGCGCCATCAGCGCCGAGGACTACGCGGTCGCCCTGATCGATGAGCTTGAGCAAAGACGGGCCATCGGCCAGAGAATCACCGTCGCATCCTCTGGCCGCGTCGGCGCGGCACAGTCCTGACCCGGCGCGGACCTGGACACGCCCCCCTGCCGATACGCTCGGCCCCGCGGATGGTTGGCCCCCGAGGGCATGGGGTGATACTGCCAGCGGATGGCAGGCGGGCACGGTGCTGTCCATTCCCGAGGATCATTTCTGGCGATCAAGACCTGACGTTGGCCGGACGACTCCGACGGGAACCAGGCGAGGGCAGTCCGGTGCGCCACGCCGAGCCACTGCTCATCGATCTGTCCGGCCAGCGACAGATCGGCGACATTTCTTGTGAGCCACCAGCGCGGTCGCGCATGTCCAGACCCAGCCTTGCCGTGGTTGCCGAATTCACTCCTCAGAGGAGGCGACCACCGGCCCGAGCCGTCCTTGTTCGCGACGATCCCGGTGGTGTCCTTCCGTCGCCCGCTCGTCGGGGACGCTGCTCGGCGCTGTCCTGGCGCTGATTCTGGCCGAGTGTCCAGAGTGGTCTGGCCACTCGGCCGTGTCGGCCGGTCAGGCATGGAGGTGACGATCCCTCGGTCATCGCACCGGTCCGAGGAGGTCGCCTTGAAGCAAGCGTTCGTAGCCGCCCGTCGTTCTGGACGGGAGTCGTTCCGGTCGAGGCGGCCCTGGGCGTCCCGCGTGACCGCAACCGCAACCGCAACCGTGGCCGTGGCCGTGGGCCTGGTAGCTGGTGTCGGCGGCGCGGCGCGCGCGTCGGCGCAGGACAACGGTGGCGAGCTGGCGCGGTTTGTCCGACAGCCCGTCGCCTGGCACACCTGCCGGAACGGGCCCGACGATGATCTCGGCGCAACGCTGGACGAGATCGGTGCGCAGTGCGCCGAGGTGACCGTGCCGTTGGACTACGCCAGGCCTACGGGAGGCACTCTGAAAGTGGCGATCTCGAGGCGGAAGGCGACCGACACCGCGCACCGGATCGGCACTCTGGTGGTCAACCCGGGCGGACCGGGCGAGGGGATAGGAAGCGGTCTTACCTGGGTGGTGCAGGGCATGCCGCCGTACGTGGCGAGCGGGGCGCCGGCGGTGGCGGCGCGCTATGACCTGGTCGGGATTGATCCGCGGTTCCAGAACCGCAGCAGTCCGCTGGAATGTGGCTGGCCGAACAACCAGGTCGAGCAGGCCGGATACGTCGGACCGGACCGGCGGAGCTTCGAGCGGAGCGTGGCCCTGAACGCCGAGCTCGCGAACAGGTGCGCGCCCTACGCACACCTGTTGCCGTACGCCTCGACCCGCAACGCCGCCCGGGATCCTCAGCGACGGCGAACGCGCCGTCGCGGCCGCCCTCACCCGGGGCCTGTCCAATGCCGAGATCGGCGCCGAGATTCATGTCAGCGTCGGCACCGTCAAGGCCTACGTCTCCCGCATCCTCACCAAGCTCGACCTCGACAACCGGATTCAGATCGCCCTGCTCGTCCACGACACCGAATGAGCCGGAAACGGTCGCATTCGGCCGTGGCATGGGCCCGTGCGGGTAGCAGGCAGGATCGGAGCGGGTCTATCACGCTGGGCGCTCCACATCCCGCAGTCACCTGACAAAGTCAGGCCCGGGGGTCTCTCTCGTTGAGCGCGTCGAACTTGCGCACCTCATTGCGCATGTGCGGGCTCCACTTGGCGAAGAGCGCCATGACCTCCGGTGTGGCCAGGTGCCGATCGAGCGCCTCCTGGGATGTCCATTGCTCGAGCACCGTGACGGTTCCGGTCGCTGCGTCCTCCACGCAGAACGAGATCAGTACGTTTCCCGGGTTCGCTGCGGCGACCGGGTAGGTCGCCTGCGCCTCGGTGATGAACGTCTCGACGTCACCGGCAGGGACGAAGACCCGGCCGGCAATGATGATGGCCGTCTGGACAGACGGCTCCGTGTCTGCGGTGGTGGCGTCCTTGTCCTGGAGCGAATTCATCGTTCTTTCTCATCCTTCGCGTCTCGATGCAGAGCCGGACTGTTCCGCCTCTCCGCCCCTGCGCCCGTCTGTCCGCCTGCTCCGGTCAGGCGGTGTACTGGTACGCCGGGTAGGTGAGATAGCCAGCGTCGCCGCCCTGGTAGTACGTGGCCGTGTCGGCGGGTGCGACCGGCAGGCCGGTGCGTAGCCGTTCCACCAGGTCGGGGTTGGCGATGAAGGCGCGGCCAAAGCTGATCAGATCCGCGCCCAGGCCGAGCCAGTGGTCGGCGGCGGTCCGGTCGACCTGCTTCGGGCCCATCGGCAACACCGGATTCATGATCAGGCTGCCCGGCCACGCGCGGCGCAGCCCGACCAGCACCTCCTCCTCGGCAGTCGCCTCCAGGTGGACGTAGGCGAGGCCGAAGCGGGCGAGTTCGGCGAGCAGGGCCGCGTACAGCTCCGGCACCTCGGTCTCCTCGACGCCCCAGAAGGTGCCGCCGGGCGAGAGCCTGATCGCGGTGCGGGCCGCGCCCACGGCGTCCACCGTGGCGGCGACCGCCTCGACGGCAAAACGGATGCGGTGGGCGATCGGGCCGCCGTAGGGATCGGTGCGCAGGTTGGCGTTGGACGACAGGAACTGCGAGATCAGGTAGCCGTTCGCGCCGTGCAGTTCGACGCCGTCGAACCCGGCGCTGACGGCGCGCCGGGCGGCCTCGGCGTACGAGCGGGCCTGCTCGGGCACCTCGGAGGTGTCCAGGGCGCGGGGGACCGGCGCGGGTTGCGGCCCGGTCGGGGTGAACACGTCGCCCACGACGGCGACGGCGGACGGCCCGACCGGCTGGACACCGGTGGTGTCGGGGTGCGAGACCCGGCCGCCGTGCATGATCTGAGCGAAGATGCGCCCGCCGTTGGCGTGCACGGCGTCGGTGACGGGCCGCCAGACGGCCACCTGCTCGTCGGTGTACAGGCCCGGGGTGCCCGGGTTGGACTGCCCGACCAGGCTGGGCTGCACCCCCTCGCTGACGATCAACCCGGCGGTGGCCCGCTGGGCGTAGTAGACCGCCATGGACGGGGTCGCGAGGCTCCCGGCCGCGGCCCGGACCCGGGTCATCGGGGCCATCACGACACGGTTGGGCAGCTCCAGACCGCCGAGGCGGTAGCGGTCGAACAGCGTGGTCATGCCGGAACTCCTTCATACCTGGTCAAGGGCGCCGGAACGGCGAGCCCGACAGGTACGCTAAAACCTGACATCAATGTGAGAGGCAAGTCGCGGGGCCAGGATCACAGCCGGGAGGGCGAGATGCGGATCGGCGAACTCGCGGCGCGGGCCGGAGTCAGTGTCCGTTCGCTGCGCTACTACGAGGAGCAGGGACTGCTCACCAGCACCCGCAGCGCCGGCGGGCAGCGGCACTACACGCAGGACGATGTCGAGCGGGTCGCCTTCATCCAGCGCCTGTACGCGGCCGGGCTGTCCAGCCGCACCATCACCGAACTGCTGCCGTGCCTCGACTCGCCCAGCGACGAGAACTCCGACGCCGCGATGGAGCGCATGGCCAAGGAACGCGACCGGCTCTCCACCCACATCGAGGACCTGCTGCGCACCCGCGATGCGCTCGACGTCCTGATGGTCGCGGCCCAGGCCCACCGCGACGCCCGCCAGGCCGCCAGGCCGCCGCATGACGGCGTCCCGGTCCTAGCCTCGGGCTTTCGTGGTCGCTGACGACGCTGTCCTGGTCCAGGAGGCGTCGACCACCGCCGGTATGCGGATGCTCCTCGACCACGCTGGCCTCGCTGGCCTCGCCGTCGAACCGTCGGCCGCGCTCGGCATCGCGGCGATCCTCGAAGACCGTGACCGCTTCGCCGGCCGCCGCGTGGTCACCATCATGTGCGGCAGCAACGTCGATGTAGACGCCTATCACCGCTGGGTCGGTGCGGCTCCCATCTACAGGTCTTGACAATTGCTCGTGCACGTGTCGGTGGACCCTTTCCCCATATCGGTCACCCAGTCGAACATGCATTCGACATTGGGGGCTGTCCGATCCCGAGCTCGACGGCGACGAGTACCGCCGCCCTGATCGCCGGCACGATCAGCGTCGAACAGGCCCAGACGATCCACCTCGCGCTTCGCGCCCTACCCCGCAGCGTGGGCCTCGCCACCCGGCGTTCCGCCGAACAGTTCCTGCTTACTTCTGCTGCCACGTTCGACCCCGCGGAACTCGCCCGGCTCGGCCGTCATATACGTGAACGCCTCACCGACATCGATACCAGCCCCGGCGGCGACACCCCCGACCCTGAGGGCAACGGCGCTGGCAACAACGACGGCGCTGGCGACGCAGACGCCGACAGCGACAGCGACAGCCTTCCGGGTGGCGGTGAGGGAGCCGGCAAGAGCGGTACCTCCGACGCCGGAGATGGCGGCGGCGATCCAGCGGACCGCCGTAGTCTGTGGATCACCGAGTTGAGTCAAGGGCGCGAGGGCGTGGTCGTCGCGGCGCCCCGGCGGCGGGCGAGGTCGGCGCGGAAGTATGCCGCGGCCGAGTCCGTGGACCATCGCGCAGATCCGTCCGCGTCGCTCAGCGGCCGGCGCGCTGGGAGTCCCGGCTGCCCTGACCGGGGCCGGCGGGAACGGGGGCGGGGGCGCGCAGGCGGGCGCGCAGGTCGGCCTTGCGGACCTTGCCGGCGGCGGTGCGGGGCAGCTCGGTGACGATCTCGAGGCGTTCGGGGGTCTTGTGCTTGGCCACGCCGACGGCGACGAAGTGCTCGACGAGGTCGCCGAGGGAGAGGCTGCGGCCGGGTCCGACGATGACGAACGCGCAGACCCGCTCGCCGTAGAGGGGATCGGGCATCGCGGTCACCGCCGCCTCGACGACCGCCGGGTGGCGCAGCAGGAGGCCCTCGACCTCGGTGGAGGAGATGTTCTCCCCGCCGCGGATGATGATGTCCTTCTTGCGGTCGACGATGGTGAGGTGGCCGCCCTCGTCGAGGGTGCCGATGTCGCCGGTGCGAAACCAGCCGCCGTCGAGGAACGCCTCGGCGTTGAGCGCGGGGTCGGTGTAGCCGACGAACAGCTCCGGGCCGAGGGTGACGACCTCGCCGGGGGTGCCGGGGGGCAGGTCCCGGCCGTCGTCGTCGACGATCCGGAGGCGGTTGGCGCCGAAGGCGACGCCGTCGGTGTAGGCGCGGACCTCGACCGGGTCCGACACGGCGGACACCGTCACCGTCGGGTGTTCGGTGGAGCCGTAGGAGCGGAACGCCCGCCAGCCGGCCGCCTCGGCGGCCAGGACGAGTTCCGGTGGCACGCCCGCGCCGCCGAGGTGGATCTCGTCGAGCGACGGCATCGGCACGCCGGTGTCGCGGACGTCGGCGAGCAGGCTGCTCAGGAAGAACGGGGTCGCCCCCAGCCAGCTCACCCCGCGCTCGCGGATCACCCGCGCGACGCGTTCGGTGTTCCACGAGTCGACGAGGATGCTCGTGCGGCCCGACAGGAACGCCCGGCCGAGCAGCAGGACCCCGCCCATGTGCCCGGCGGGGAACGGCGAGAGGTGCACCGCGTCCGGGGCGCCGGCGTCGGCGTCGGCCAGCGCCCGCATCTCGGCGAGCAGGGTGTTGTGGGTGTGCTGCACGCCCTTGGGGGCGCTGGTGGTGCCCGAGGTGTAGATGACCATGCAGACGTCGTCGGCGTGCAGCGCGGGCGGTGCCGGCGGGTCGGCGTCGAGCGCCTCCAGGGCGGCCAGGGTGACCCCGCCCGGCGCCGTCCGTTCCCCGATGGTGATCACGTGCTCGAGCTCGGGGCAGTCGCCGACCGCGGAGAACCGGGCGAGGTAGTCGATGGAGCGCCAGCGGTCGGGCATGACCAGCGCCCGCGCGCCCGACTGCCGCAGGATGTAGCCGACCTCGACCGGCCCGTAGATGTGCACGACGGGCACCATGACCAGCCCCAGCGAGATCGCCGCGTGGTAGACGATCGCGCCCTCCAGCCAGTTGGGGACCTGGCAGGCGATCACATCCCCGCGCCGCAGCCCGAGCCGGGCGAACGCGCCGGCGAGGCGGGCGCCGCGGCGGTGGATGTCGATCAGCCGGGCCGACGCCGGATGCGTCTCCGAGTCGAAGATCATCAATGACTGGGGATGCCGTGCGGCGCCGTCCTGTAACGCCTCGACCAGGGTCTGGGTGGTGTGCAGCCCGGCGGCGTACCAGTGGGCGTTCGCGGGAGCGCGGCGCAGGGGACCGGTCATGGCAGCACTGTAACCGCCATCACCTGTACAAGCTATATCCTTCAGATGATTAGATTCTCTTTACCGTCTGCCCTGTGATGCTGCCAGACGATCCCCGCGGAGGTCACGAGATGCAGCGTTCCGTCTTCACCCCCGACCACGAGGAGTACCGCCAGCTGGCCCGTACCTTCGTCGAGAAGGAGTGCCTGCCGCACAACGACCGGTGGGAGGCTGAGGGCATCGTCGACCGGGCCGCCTGGCTGCGGGCCGGCGAGGTGGGCCTGCTCGGCCCGGCCGTGCCCGAGCAGTACGGCGGCGCGGGCGTCGACGACCCCCGCTACGGCGCCGTCGTCGCCGAGGAGTTCGCCTCCGCCGGCATCGGCGGCTTCGCCATCCAGTTGCACAACGACCTGATCGGCCCGTACCTGCTGGAGCTGGCGACCGACGAGCAGAAGGCGCGCTGGCTGCCCGGCTACGTCCGCGGCGAACTGATCACGGCGATCGCGATGACCGAGCCCGTCGCCGGCAGCGACCTGCGGGGCATGCGCACGACGGCGGTGCGCGACGGCGACCACTACGTCGTCAACGGGTCCAAGACGTTCATCAGCAACGGGATCCTCGCCGACCTGGTGGTGCTGTGCACGAAGACGACCCGCGTGGACGGCGACCAGGGGATCAGCCTCATCGTCGTCGAGCGCGACACCCCGGGCTTCGAGCGTGGCCGCCGGCTGGACAAGGTCGGCGCCCGCTCGCAGGACACCGCCGAGCTGTTCTTCACCGACGCCCGCGTCCCGGTCGCCAACCTGCTCGGCGAGGAGAACGAGGGCCTGCACTACCTGATGCGCAACCTGGCGACCGAACGCCTGTCGATCGCGATCTCCTCGGTGCAGAACGTCTTCCGGGCGCTGGAGCTCACGACCTCCTACGTCCGCGAGCGCAAGGCGTTCGGCAAGCCGATCGGCAGCTTCCAGAACACCCGTTTCGTCCTCGCCGACCTGCAGGCCCGCGCGCTGATGGCCCGGTCCTTCGTCGACGCCTGCCTGGCCGCCCTGGTCACGGGCGAGCTGACCGGGGTCGAGGCGGCGGCGGCGAAGCTGTGCGCCACCGAGCTGGAGGACGCTGCGGTGGACGCCGGGGTGCAGCTCCACGGCGGCTACGGCTGGATGAACGAGTACCCGATCGCCCGGATGTACCGGGACAGCCGGATCAGCCGCATCCTCGGGGGTTCCAACGAGATCATGAAGGAGATCATCGGCCGCTCGATGCAGCTGGGCTGAGCGGCCGATGACCGGGCGGCCGCAGCCGGGCCGGGCGGGGTCAGGAAACTGGAGCCGGGCCCGGCGGGGTCAGTTGTGGCGCAGCTCGTTGAAGGGGCGGTCGAGGTCGTGGGCGGGTTCCCGGGGCAGCCCGAGGATCCGCTCGCTGATCCCGTTGCGCTGCATCTCGTTGGTGCCGCCGGCGATGGACAGGATCCGGCCGTTGAGGTAGTTCAGCGCCGTCGTCGACGCCTCGGTGTCCTGCGGATGCCAGGCGACGCCGGCGGCGGCGGCGATCTCCAGGCCGATCGAGGCCCGGACCGGGTTGAGCGTGCCGGCGGCGAGCTTGCCGTACGACCCCAGGTTCGGGTTGGCCGCCCCCGACTCGGCCAGGGCGGCGACGTAGGCGTCGAGCTGCTCCTTGACGAGGTCGATGACGTGGGCGCGGGCGATGAGCTGGCGGGTCACCGGGTCACCCAGGCGGCCCACCCGCCGGGCCAGGGCGACGAGGTCGGGGGCGAGCTCGCGGGCGCCGGAGTGGCGGGGCGCCTCGTCGGGGTCGCCGCCGAGGCGCTCGAAGACCATCATCGTGCGGGCGACCGTCCAGCCGTCCCCGACGGCGCCGATCCGGTTGGCGTCGGAGACGACCACGTCGTCGAAGAACTCCTCGCAGAACTCCGAGCTGCCGTTGATCTCCCGGATCGGCCGGATCGTCACGCCGTCGCTGGTCAGCGGCACGCCGAACCAGGTCAGCCCGCGGTGCTTCGGCACGGTCGGGTCGGTCCGGGCCAGGCACAGGCCGTAGTCGGCGTAGTAGGCGCCGCTGGTCCACACCTTCGACCCGTTGAGCACCCAGTCGCCCGCGTCGGTGCGGGTCGCCCGGGTCGACACCCCGGCGAGGTCGGAACCCGCGCCGGGCTCGGAGAACAGCTGCACCCAGATCTCCTCGCCGGACAGCATCCGTGGGATGTGGGTGCGGCGGAACTCGTCCGTGCCGTGGGCGAGGATCGTCGGCCCGCAGACCCGGGTGGTCGTCAGGCCCGCGATGCCCAGATCCGGCAGGGCGTAGCCGCGGCTCTCCTGCGCGAAGACCTCCTCGTGGGCGGCGGTGAGGCCCTGCCCGCCGAACTGCGCGGGCCAGGTGATGCCCGCGTACCCGCCCTCGTGGACCCGGCGCTGCAGGTCCCGTTGCTGCGCGACCCGCTCGGGGGAGAGGTTGGCGGCGTCGCCGCCGCGCAGGCGGGCCGGTTCGTTGTCGTCCCGGGGGTCCAGGTTCGCCGCGAGCCAGGCGCGCACCTCGCGCCGGTAGGCCTCGAGACCGTCCGCCGTCTGCCCGCTCATCGCTTCGTCTCCGGTCGTCGCGGTGTGCTCATCGGTCGTCGTCCTCCCTCACCGGCCGTGCAGCTTTTTCACAGGCCGTGCAGCCGGCAGATGCGTTCGCGGTGCCAGGCGGGGTCGCCGAACACGACCCGGTCGGTCGCCAGCCGGCGCAGGTAGAGGTGCAGGTCGTGCTCCCAGGTGTAGCCGATGCCGCCGTGCAGCTGCAGGCAGCCCTGGGAGACGTCGATCGCGGCGTCGCCGACGAACGCCTTGGCCACGCTGGCCAGTTCCGCGGCGTCCGGGGCCTGCTCCTGCACGGCGGTGAGCGCTGCCGTCGCGATGGCGTGGCTGCACTCCACCGCGAGGCTGAGATCCGCGAGCTGGTGTTTCACCGCCTGGAACGAGCCGATCACCCGGCCGAACGCCGCGCGGTTGCGGGCATGCTCCAGCGTCATCACGAACAGCTCGCCGATCGCCCCCACCATCTCGGCCACCGTCAGCACCGTGGCGACCTGCAGCAGCCGCTCGCCGAGGTCATCGCCGCCGATCTGGCCGACCACCGCGGAGGCGGGCACGGCGACGTCGCGCAGGACCAGCTCGGCGTACCGGTGGGTGAGGTCGAGCCCGGCCAGCGGCTCGACGCTCAGCCCGGGGGCGTCGGCGGGCAGCAGGAACAGCGCCGGGCGGCCGTCCACCGCAGCGCTGACGAGGAACCAGCCGGCCAGGTGGGCGTCCTGGACGAGGCCCTTGGCCCCGGACAGCACGAAGCCGGTCCCGTCGCGGCGGACCTCGACGCCGGCCGACGCCTCCCAGCCACCCGCCGGGTCGCCGAGCGCCCAGGCCGCGAGGGCCTTGCCGCCGGCGAGGTCGTCGAGCAGGGCGCGCTGCTCGCCGGTGCCGCCGAGCGTGATCGCCAGCGCCGTGACGTTCGACCCGACGATTCCCCCGGGCTGCAGGTACCGGCCGCGCTGCTCGGCGATGAGGCCGGCGTCGAGGACCGGCTGACCGGACGGGCTGCCGCCGCCGTGCTCCTCGGGCACGAACAGCGCCAGCCAGCCCAGTTCACCGATCTCGGTGAAGTAGCCGCCGTCGAGCTCCTCCTCCCGCTGCGCCACCCGGCGCACCGTCGAGACGGGGCAGGTCGACCTGATGAAGCGCTCGGCCGTCTCGGCGAACAGTTTCTGGTCCGCGGTCACACCCGGAAGCACGGGCGGTCTCCTCTCGATCCTGGGGCGCCGGTGGCATGCCCTCGTCCAGCAAACGCCGTTCGTCCAGCAAACGCCGTCCAGCCAGCAAACGCCGTCCAGCCAGCAAACGCCGTCCGGCCGGCAGGCGCCGTTCGGCCAGTGACGCAGCCGACCGCTCGCGCGGCTGCCGCGATAGCGACTATTAAGGTAGCTTACTCAAATCATCTATCTGATCCAACTTAAGGAGTGGACGTGAAGGTCGACGTTGGTCTGTGGGCCGATCTTGACGACATCGCCAGCCGATCACGCGAACTCGAGTCCCTGGGCTACGACGCGCTCTACGTCCCGGAGACCGCGCACGACCCGTTCCTGCCCGTGGTCCTGGCGGCACAGGCGACCGAGCGCGTCATGATCCGCACCGGCGTGGCCGTCGCCTTCCCGCGCAGCCCCATGCACCTGGCGATGGTCGCCAACGACCTGCACACCATCAGCAGGGGGCGGTTCGTCCTCGGGCTCGGATCGCAGGTCAAGCCGCACATCGAGAAGCGCTTCAGCGCCGTGTGGTCCGAGCCGGCCAAGCGCATGCGGGAGATCGTCCTGGCCATCCAGGCGATCTGGCGGTGCTGGAACGACGGCGAGCGCCTCGACTTTCAGGGCGAGTTCTACCAGCACACCCTGATGACGCCGTTCTTCAACCCGGGGCCCAACCCGTACGGGACGCCCCGCATCCAGCTCGCCGCCCTCGGGCCGCGCATGACCGAGGTCGCCGGCGAGGTCTCCGACGGGATCCTGCTGCACGGCCTGTCGTCGGAGCGGTTCGTGCGCGAGGTGACCCTGCCGGCGCTGGAGCGGGGCCTGGCGCGCGCCGGGCGCAAGCGCTCGGACGTCGAGCTGACCTTCCCCACCCTGATCGCCACCGGGGACACCGCGCAGGAGCTGGCCGAGTCGGAGAAGAAGCTGCGCCAGCACTTCGCCTTCTACGCCTCCACCCCCGCCTACAGCGCGGTCCTGGAGCTGCACGGGTGGGGCGGGCTGCAGCGCGACCTGTACGAGCTGACCCGAGACGGCCGGTGGCAGGATCTCGGCTCGCTCGTCACCGAGGAGGTGCTGGAGGTCTTCACGGCGCGGGGCACCCCGGAGGACATCCCGAAGCAGATCCAGGCCCGCGTCGGCGACATCGCCGATCGGGTGAGCTTCTACTCGCCCGCCCCGATCGGCGCGGAGGTCATCTCCCGCATCCTCGCCGGTCTCAGGGCCTAGCCTCGGTCCTTCGCGGTGGCGGGCCGCGGCGCGCCGGCCGGGCTACGGGCCTGGCTCGGCCGTCGCCTGAGCCTGATCGGGCCGAGGAGCTGGACGTCAATGTTAGTTACGGCTAACTTCGTCTGGGTTAGCGGACGCTAACGTGCGGGTGGCTCCGAGACGGTGCCGCCCACTGCTGCGGGAGGCGGGTGCCCGGGTGGACAAGGTGGTCGCGAGTGCGGCCCTGGCGGTGGCCGACATCCCGGACGGGGCGTCGTTGGCGGTCGGGGGGTTCGGGTTGTGTGGCATCCCGAGCGTCCTGATCGACGCGCTGCTGGTGGCGGGGATCAGCGGTCTGGAGACTGTCAGCAACAACTGCGGGGTCGATGACTGGGGGCTCGGCCTGCTGCTGCGGGCCGGGCGGATCCGGCGGACGACCGGGTCGTACGTGGGGGAGAACAAGGAGTTCGAGCGGCAGTTCCTGGCCGGGGAGCTGGAGGTCGAGCTGGTGGCGCAGGGCACGCTCGCCGAACGCCGCGCGGTTGCGGGCATGCTCCAGCGTCATCACGAACAGCTCGCCGATCGCCCCCACCATCTCGGCCACCGTCAGCACCGTGGCGACCTGCAGCAGCCGCTCGCCGAGGTCATCGCCG
>NZ_JANEZT010000289.1 GCF_025403405.1 Frankia tisae | reverse complement strand
GTCCTGGTACTGGGGGGGCATCCTGGGAGCGCGGGGGCCAGGATGCCCCTGGGTCCGATGAGGCATGCTGGTCGGATGAGCGAACGTGCCGAGCTGGCCACTTTTCTGCGGGCCCGCCGCGGCGGGCTGCACCCGGCCGACGTTGGGCTGCCCGACTCGGGCCGGCGCCGCACCCCCGGTCTGCGGCGCGAAGAGGTAGCCATGCTGGCCGGGGTGAGCGTCGACTACCTGATCCGCCTCGAACAAGGCAGGGACGTCAACCCTTCTCCGAGCGTGTTGGCCGCGCTCGCCAAAGCGCTGTGCCTCACCGACGACGAGAGACAGCACCTGACTACGCTCGCCGACGTCGGCCGTCACCCTAAGCTCTGTCCCCTGGCTGCCCCCGTTCTGGGTCAGGTGGCCCCCAGCGTGCACCAGCTACTCGACAGCCTCAGTCGCACCCCGGCGTTCGTGGTCGGCCCCGCCAGCCATCTGCTCGCCTGGAATCCGGCATGGGAGCAAATCGCCGCGCCGCTGGGCATGCTCGACGGAACGGCACCCAATCTGGCCCGCCACGTGTTCACCCACCCGCGGGCGCGCGCCGTCTACCCGGATTGGTCCGCCGCCGCCGACGAGCAGGTGAGCCGGCTGCGCGCCGCCGAACCCCGGTGGGGCGTCGACCGGGCGTTCAGCTCCCTTCTCGCCGAACTCAGCCCACTGCCCGACTTCGCATCCCGCTGGTCGGCGCACGCGGTGGCCGAGAAACACCGCGGCGTGAAACGCCTCGGCCACCCGAGCGCGGGAGAGCTGCGTCTAGCCTACGAAGTTCTGCTGTTGCCCGACGACGAGCAGCGGCTCATCACCTGGCTCCCCGCCGACCAGGCCGCCACGACTCCCTTCCGCGCCGCCCTCCGCGACCCTTTTCCTGCCGCCCCACCCCAACTCCGCATCGTCGCCAACCCATAAGGGCCAGGCTCCACGCTGGCCATAGCCTCCTGCTGCCGTTGGAGCTCCTCGAAGCGGAGGAATGCCCCGGACTCCAGGCTGCGGAGAAAGGCGTCCGAGCAGCCGGGACGCCATCATCAGTATCTTCGCCCCGCCCGCCGGACGCTGCGCACGATCAAAGGCAACCTGTTCTGGGCCTTCGACGTCGATGCCCACGACCGTCCGTCCTCCGTTACGGCGCGTTCTGTCCCGGCCTCCGTGTCCCGGCTTTCGGATCGATCCTGGGTCTCAATCCCGTTTGGGTGTGGGCGGCGGCGACCACCGCGCCAGGGTGCGCGACTCGGCCAGATCAGGCGATGCGCGCGCGCCGAGCTGTACCGACGCATCAGCCGCGACGGCACCCCGACCTCGTGGGCACTGCGGATGCTCAACGGGGTCCGCGACCAGATGATGACCGTACTGCTCCCCAACCCCTTCCTCGGTGACCACCAGGAACTACTCCCCGAACCCCACTTCGATCGACTCGCCACCTGGGATCAACTACGCGCCCGCTACCTCAGCCTCCCCCGGATCCCATCGACCGCACCGGCATCGGCTTCCGTCACGGCTCGATGTTGGGTGGGGGCGATCTGTGGGGTGCCAGAAGTCGGCCTGGGCCCGTGAGCTGGGGTGATGCGACGGTGCGGCAGCCGGCATGATGGTCAGCTATGTCCGTACGCCTGCTCTATCTGATCTTCGTGCGGGTGTGTAGCTGGCTGGTTCTCCTCGGCCGTTCGTCGGCGTCGAAGAACATCGAGTTGCTGGTGCTGCGGCATGAGGTCGCGGTGCTGCGGCGTACCCGGCCCGAGCCCCGGTGGGACTGGGCGGACCGGGCGGTCCTCGCCGCACTCATCCGGCTCCTGCCCACGACGCTGATCGAACACCTGCCCGACCGGGCTAACTCGCTACTGTGGCCCCCTCACCAGGGGGAAATATGAATACACACACCGCCGCTATTGGTATGGCGCCCACACGCAGCACGACACCGCCGACGTCGTCGTGCAAGCCGGCCTGGACTACATTCTCACGGTAAAAGGAAACCAGCCAACGCTGGAACGGAAGACGTTCGAGCGGATACTCCCCCTCCTCCAGTCTCCTGCACTTTCCCACCCCTGGGCGAGCCGGATCGCGCTCAGCCGTCAAGCCGATCGGATCTCCTCGGCCCGGCCGACGGGCTGCAAGATCAGGAGCGTTGCCGTGAGGTGGCCAGCAGGCCGGCGAGGTACAGGCCGCCCAGGACGCCGGTGGCCGCGCCGACCGGGAGCACCGTGGGTGCGAGCAGGCGCTGCGCCGCGAAGTCGCTCAACGCCAGCAGCAGCGCGCCGGTGCATGCCGAGGCCGCGATGGCCGGCCCCTGCGAGCAGGTCATCCGCAGTGCCACCTGCGGGGCGGCTAGGGCGATGAAGGCCACCGGCCCGGCGGCGACCGTGCCGGCGGCCGCGAGCATCACGGCCACCCCGAGCAGCTCCAGATGACGCCGTTGCACCGGCACACCGAGGGCGATCGCCGTGTCGTCCCCCAGCGCGAGCATCGACAGCGAGCGGCTGAGTAGCAGCGCGAGGGGGAGCGCGACGCCGAGGAGGATGTCGACGGCGACGACGTCGGACCATCCCCGGCCGGCGAGATCGCCGATGCGCCACACCTGCGCGGCCAGCGCGTCCTGGAAGTCGGCGTGGGCGATCAGGTACGCGTTCAGCGCGACGAGCATCGTGTTGACGCCAATGCCCGTCAGCACCAGCCGGTGCGGCGTCGCCCCGCCCTGCAGGGACAGCAGATACACCAGCGCCGCCGTCGCCAGGCTCCCGACGAGCGCGCCGAGGGTGGCCTGACCGGGGCCGCCGTGCAGGAGGATGATCGCGATGAGCGCGCCGGAGGCCGCACCGGTCTCGAAGCCGACGATGTCGGGGCTGCCCAGCGGGTTGCGGGTCAGGCTCTGGAAGATGGCTCCGCTGGCGCCGAACGCCGCGCCGGCGAGAATGGCGCAGAGCACCCGGGGTAGCCGGAGATCGACCACGATGAAGTGGGTCGACGGGCTGCCGCGACCGGTCAGGCTGCGCACCACCTCGCCGACGGGCACGTGGAACTCGCCGGTGGTGAGGGCCAGGATCGCGGTGGCGACGGTCAGCACGACGAGGATCAGGCAGTACATCGCCGTCCGGTAGCCGGAGCCGGAGCCGGATCGGTAGCCGGAGCCGAAGTGGGAGCCGGAGCCTGGAGCGAGCTCTGAGGCGAATTCGGAGCCGGCGGCAGGGGCGGCGGCGTCGGGTGGCGCCGTCACAGTCGACTGATCCGGGTGCGGCGGGCGAGGAACAGGAAGATCGGGGCGCCGAGGAACGCCGTGACCACCCCGGTCTCCAGCTCGGCGGGGCTGACGATCAGCCGACCGACGATGTCCGCGGCGAGCAGCAGTGCCGGCGCGAGCAGCATCGACAGCGGCAGCAGCAGCCGCACGTCCGGCCCGGCGAGCGGGCGGACGACATGCGGGATGATCAGGCCGACGAAGCTGATCGGCCCGGCGGCAGCGGTGGCCGCCCCGCACAGCAAGGCGATGGCCAGGGCGCAGAGCACGCGGGTCCGCCCGGACCGGGCGCCGACGGCCCGCCCGAGATCGTCCCCGAGGGCCAGGGCATTGAGCGGGCGGGCGAGCAGGAGGGCGACGGCGCTGCCGACCACGATGAACGGCAGGATCTGCCAAAGTACCGACATGGGCCGCCCGCCGAGGGAACCCACGCTCCAGGAGCGGAACTGCTCGAACGCGGCCGGGCGCAGCAGGATGACGATGGTGGTGAAGGCGGTCAGCGTCGCGGTGAGCGCCACGCCCGCGAGGATGAGCCGCTCCGGGGTCGCCGCGGCGCGCCCGGCGGACCCCAGCCGGTAGGACAGCACGGCCAGCAGTCCCGCCCCGGCGAGCCCGAACCAGACGTACCCCCCGGTGGAGGTCACACCGGTGAACGCCGCCGCCGCGACGATCGCGGCCGCGGCGCCGGCGTTCACCCCGAGCAGCCCGGGGTCCGCCAGCGGGTTGCGGGTCAGGGTCTGCATCAGCGCCCCGGACAGCCCCAGCGCGGCGCCGGCGGCGAGGCCGATGAACGTCCGCGGCAGCCGCAGCTGCCGCACGATGCTCTCGTCCGGGCTGCCGTCGTAGCGGAACAGGGCGTCGAACACGGTGGCGGGTGACAGCGCGCGGGTGCCCAGCGCGATGCTGAGCACGATGACCACCGCCAGCAGGGCGCCGGCCACCGCCAGCAGCCCGGCCCCCCGGCCGCGGCGCACTGCCGGGGCGCCCCGCGATGCTCCCGGGGATGCGCCCGGCGGCGCCGGTGATGCGGCGCCCGGCGGTGCGGTGATCGCCGTCATCGCCGCGGCGCGGACAGGAGCTCGCCGCCGGCTCCCGCGGGTGCCAGTCGCCAGCCCTGGGAACTCGCCCGGCTGTCCCACAGCCGGGTGTAGTGGCCGCCCAGCGCGAGCAGCTCGTCGTGGCTGCCGGTCTCGACGACGTGTCCGCCGGAGAGGACGACGATCGTGTCCGCCGCCGCGATGGTGTGCAGGCGGTGCGCGACGACGATCAGGGTGGCCCGTCCGGACAATGCGGCGATCGCCCGGCCGATCGCGTCCTCGTTGGCCGGGTCGAGTGCCGACGTCGCCTCGTCGAGCAGGAGCAGCGGCGCGTCCTTCAGTAGCGCCCGGGCCAGCGAGACCCGCTGGCGTTCGCCGCCGGACAGTGCCGCGCCGCCCTCGCCGACCCGAGTGTCCCAGCCGTCCGGCAGCCGCTCGACGATCTCGTCCACCCGGGCCCGGACGGCCGCGTCGGTGACCGCGGCGTCATCCGCGTCCGGTCGACCGATCCGGATGTTCTCCCGGATGGTCCCGTCGAACAGGTACACGTCCTGCATGACCATGCTGAAGCTGGCGGCGAGGTCGGATGCGGCGAGGTCGCGCACGTCTACGCCGCCGATGCGCACCCGGCCGGCGTCGACGTCGAAGAACCGGGCCACCAGACGCAGCAGCGTGGTCTTGCCGGAGCCGGACAGTCCGACGACCGCGGTGGTCGTGCCCGGAGCGCAGCGCAGGGTGATGCCGTCCAGACCGCTGCGGTCGGGCCGGTCACCGGCGGCGGCCGGTGCGGTGGCCGGTGGGACGGCCGGTGGGACGGCCGGCGCGGGGGTCTGGTCGCCGTCGGACCCGGCGGGGTCGGGATAAGCGAAGCTGACGGCGTCGAACTCGACGGCGACGGCGCCGGGGCCCGGGCTGGGCGCCACCGGTTGCACCGGCTGCGGCAGGGGCGCGGTGGCCAGCAGCTCCTCGACGCGGCGCAGCTGCTCGCGCGTCATCCGGCTGGCCGACGCGAGTCCGGACAGCGCCGCCACCGGCTCGGCGAACCGGGCCACCAGCACGACGATCGTGATCAGTTCGGCGGCGTCGGCCCCGGGCCGCAGCAGCAGCACGGTAACGACCGCGAGGACCAGCCCGACGCCGAGCTGCACCACGGTCGAGAACGCCACCCGGTTCGGGATCTCGACCTGGTTACGCCGGCGGACCGCCGCGTCCTGGGCGAGCAGGGCGTCGTCGAGCAGGCGCCGGCCGAGGCCCGCGCTGCCGCTGGAGCGCAGCACCGGCTGCGCCCGGGCGAACTCGATCACCCGATTGTTCGCCTCGGCGGCCGTCCGTTCGCCGGCTTCGGTGACCTCGTCCAGCCGCCGCGAGGTGAGCCGGTGGGCCGCATACATCGCTGGCACGGTCAGCGCGAGGGCGATCCCCACCCGCCAGTCGAACAGGCTCACGCCGACGATCACGACCGCCGGGACCGCGGTCGCCGCGAGCAGTGGGTCGAGCAGGTGGGCGAGGATGCCGCTGACGTCCTTGGTGCCCTGCCCGACCACCCGGCCGAGGCGGCCGGTGCGCTGCGCGGTGAACCAGCCGACCGGCAGGGTCATCAGATGGTCGCCCAGGCGATGGTGCAACGCGTTGATCGTGGCGATGCCGATCCGGAAGCCGCTCATCGCCTGCAGGTAGCGCAGGACCAGCGTCACCGCGGCGGCGGCCGCGTAGCCGAGCAGCCACCACCAGGCGCCCCCGGTGTCCCCGTCGAGCAGATCCCGCAGCAGCGGCAGCACCAGCACGAAGCTGACGCCCTGCAGCACCGCGTAGCTCGCGACGAGCGCGATGTGCCGGCGCAGCCGGACCCGGGTCGCCGGATCGACGACCCGCAGGATGCCCCGGATCATGAACGCTCCTCGGAGGATGCCAGGATCGGCAGGACTGACAGGCCGGCGTCGTCCACGCCGGAGACCCGCCACAGCGCTCGGTAGACGCCGTCGGCGGCGAGCAGGTCGGGATGCCGGCCGCGTTCGACGACGAGCCCGCGGTTGAGCACGACGATCTGGTCGGCCTGGGTGATGGTCGCCAGCCGGTGCGCGATGACCAGCACGGTCCGTCCCGCCGCGAGCCGCGACAGCCCCAGCTGGACGGCGGCCTCGGCGTCCGGGTCGGCGAACGCCGTCGCCTCGTCCAGCACCAGGATCGGTGCGTCGGTGACCAGCGCCCGGGCGATCGCCACCCGCTGGCGCTCGCCGCCGGAAAGCTCCGCGTCCACCCTGACCACCGAGTCGTAGCCGCGGGGCAGCGCGGTGATCCGGTCGTGGATCGCGGCGGCCCGGGCGGCGCGCACGACGGTGTCGAGGTCGGCGTCCGGGCGGGCGAGGCGGATGTTGTCGGCGATGCTCGTGCGCAGCAGCGTGACGTCCTGGAAGACGAATCCGATCAGCCGGTACAGCGTGTCGGCGGGGATGTCACGGATGTCGCGCCCGTCGAGCAGGACCTGCCCGGCGGTTGGGTCGTGGAAGCGGGGGAGTAGGGCCGCTAGCGTCGACTTGCCGGCGCCCGACGGTCCGACCAGCGCGGTCAGCGTGCCGGGCGCCAGGGTCAGGTCGACGCCGCGCAGCACCGGTGCGTCCTGCCGGTAGGCGAAGGCGACGCCGCGCAGCTCGACCGTGATCCCGGTCCGGCCCTCCGGCGTCGTCGTGCCCGCCGCGAGCACGCCGTTCGGGGTCGCGCCGTTCGGGGTTGTGTCAGGCGGGGTTGCGCCGTTCAGGGCCGCGCCGTTCAGGGCCGAGGCGTCGGGTTCGGACAGGACCGGCACGGCGAGCAGGTCGCGGACCCGCCCGGCGGCGGAGAAGGCGGAGTACAGCGCGGCGGCGGCGCCGCCCGCGGTCTGCACCGGCGCGGCCAGGCCCAGGCCCAGCAGGACGAACGGCAGCACGTCGAGAGGCGTCGTCTGCCCCACCTCGACCAGCAGGGTCCCGCCGGCGAGGATCACCAGCAGCATCGCGACGGGCGAGACGAAACCGGTGCTCAGCGAGACCGAGCGCAGGATCGGGGCGTTGCCTGCGGTGAACACGCGGTGATACTCGTCGGCGGCGGCGGAGAAGCGCCGGTGGGCGCCGGCACCGTGGCCGAACGTCCGCAGCGCCGCGGCGCCCTGGACGAACTCGACGACGGCCGTGTTCACGGCCGCCATCGCCGCGGCGACCGCCCCCATCTGTGCCTTCGCGCCGCCGATCAGGGCCTTCTGCGCCAGCGCGAATCCCACGACGGGCACCAGGGTGATCAGCGCCAGCGCCCAGTTGACGCTGAACAGCCACGCCAGGCAGGCCAGCGGGGCGATGAGCGCGGCGGTGAGATCGAGGCGCGCGTGGGCGACGACGTAGTGCATGTCCTCCATGTCGTTCTGCAACGCCCGCTGGACGGTGCCGCTGTTGGCCTCGGTGAACCAACCGAGTGGCACCCGGCTGAGATGCTCGGCGATCCGCCGGCGAAGTAGCAGCTGCAGATCGGCATCGGCTCGGTGGCTGACCGCGATCGCCAGCGCCGCCAGCAGGAAATGCACGAGCGCTGCGCCGATCGCGACACCGGTGATCGTCCACAGCGCCCCGCGGTCGGGGGCCGATCCGCCGGGCGGCAGCACCTGGCGGGCGAGCAGGTAGCCGGCGGCGAACGGCATCAGCCCGGCGGCCGTCGCCAGCGCCTGGAGCAGCACCGCGGCGCGCAGCGCCCCGCGGACCGGCTCGGCCAACTCCCGGAAGGCTTTGGGAGGCTTGGGTCTGCGGCTCCCAGGCTGGGGGCTCCCAGGCTGGGGGCTCCCAGGCTGGCGGCTCACAGTCCCGCCTTGCCGGTCGACCAGTACGGCTTGGTCACGATGGCACGCCGGTCCAACGTCGACGACGATCGCAGGATCGTGCGCAGCTCCTGGATGGTCTGCGCGTGGCCGAGCAGGTACGCCACGTCGGCGGGGACCGGGCCGAGGTCGGCCAGCGACGCCGTCAGCCAGCCGCGCAGGGCGGCACCCGGCTCGGCCTGGGCCGGGACGACGGCGAGCCCCGGCACCAGCTTCTCGGCCGCTGCCACGTCGGCGGCCGCGACCTCGACCGCCCCGACGAAACCCGGCGGGCCGGCGGCGATCATGCCGGCGAAGGTGCCGAGGGTGGTGGCGTCGCCGAGCAGCAGGCGGCGCTCTGCGGGCCGCTGGCCGAGGCTGCCGCCGGGCCCGAGCACCACGACCTGCTCGCCGACCTCACGACCGCCCGCCCAGGTGCTGCCCGGGCCGTCGCCGTGCAGGTGGATCAGGACGCCCAGCACGCCCGCCGGCTCGTCGTAGGCCAGGACGTTGTAGTGGCGAAACGCCCGCGTCCCGACCCGAAACTCGATCTCCTGCCCCGGCGCCCAGCGTTTCCGGCGCGGTTGCGGGCAGCTGACCTGCAGGTGCAGCAGCCCGGGGGAGAGCCGGTCGGCGGCGCTGATCGTGCCCGCGCAGCCGAGCTTGCGCTCGGCGAACTCGGCGAGCGGGACGGGCATGGTCGGCATCTGACCCTCACAGACATGGTGACAACGGTGACGAGAACGATCAGGACAGGGGC
>NZ_JANEZT010000288.1 GCF_025403405.1 Frankia tisae | reverse complement strand
GTCCTGCCCCCGCACCGAAGGCCCGCTGCTCGGCGGGGTCAAACCACGCGACCTGCCGCCCGGCCGCGCGCTGCTGTGCACCCGCCGCGGCAGCCGGCTCATCCAGACCGGCTTCGTCGCCACCGCCGCCGACGCGGACGGCACCCCCGACCCCGCCACCGCGCGCTGATCCGGCCACCCTGCCGCGTCGCGCTCAGGGAGGCTGTGGGTATGACATCGGCTGATCCGGCTGGGCCGGCTGACCCCGCCGCCGAGACACCGCTCGCGCCCGGCGTGCTGAGGCTGGCCGCCAGCCTGCCCTCGACCGGACCCCGCGGCGGGGACCTCACACCGGTGGCGGCATGGATCGGCGAGCAGGTGGGAGCGAGCCTCGTCGTTCTGCGCGTGCCCGACCCAGCTGGGCCGACTGAACCGGACGGCCCGGACGGCCCGAGCGGCCCGAGCGGCCCGGCCGGCCCGGGCACGCCGAGCGGACCGCGCGGGCACCGGTGGGCCGCGCCGGGGCACCTCGGCCCCCCCATGCTCGCATCGGTCACCACGACGCACCCGATCCGCCATCGCGGAGTCGACATCGCCGCCCTCGAGGTGACCCTGCCGCCCCCCGCCGACACCTACCACCAGACGGATACCGATCGCCGATCGGCGGCGCACCGCCTGCTCGTCCTTCATCGCCGGTTGGACGAGGTGGCGGCGGTGCTCGGCGTGGTCGTCTCGGCCGCGGCGGCGCAGGCGGCGGCACGCGGGGCTCGACGGCAGCGCCAGGGCACGGTCGCCCGGATCGCGGATGCCCGCCAGCGCGCCGCGTCCCTCATGGAGAGCGAGCGGCACGCCCTCGAACGGGACCTGCATGACGGCGCCCAGCTGCATCTGGTGTCGTTGCAGCTCGCCGCGGCAGTCGTCGAGCACCGGCTGGCCACCGGCACCGCGGACGAGAACACCCTGGCCGACGCGCTCACCGATCTCGCCGCCCGGCTGGACCGCACCCATCAGCTTCTTGTCGACACCGCGGCCGGCATCATGCCCGGGCCGCTGCGGGCCGACGGCCTGGCCCCCGCGCTCGCACTGAGTCTGCGCGAGGCCCACGAGGTCACCCTCGAGATCGCGCCGGATGTGGGTGCCCGACGCTATCCCCCGATCGTCGAGAGCACGGTGTACTTCACCTGCCTGGAGGCCGTGAACAACGCCCACAAGCATGCACCGGGCGCCCCCGTGACTGTCGCGGTCCGCAACACCTACCACGGTCTCTGGTTCGAGATCGCGGACTCCGGGCCAGGCCTGAGCACAGCGGGAAGCCTGGTACCGACGCAGCTGCGGGCCCGGCTGGCCGCGGTCGGCGGCACCCTCCAGGTCACCTCGACGCCGGGAACGGGCACCAGGGTCGTCGGTACCATCCCGATCTGACCCAGGCAGGTACACACATCTGCGTCCGAAGGGTGGCCGGTCGCAGCCGGGAAAGGTGCAGCCGTGGTCGCGGGCGACCGGCGCGCGGCGGAGCTGTGGCGCGATGGTGCAGGTCAACTCGTTCTGAACCAATATGCCGTTGTGCGATCTGATCTTGTGGGTTCAACCTCGCCGTCAGGCTGATTGATCTCGGCCCACACGTCATCGAGGGAAAGGCTGAGGACATCGGCGATCGCCGCGATGGTCGGGAAGGCGGGGGTGGCTATGCGACCCGACTCGATCTTCCGAAGGGTTTCTGGTGAGACACCTGCATCTAGCGCGGTATCGAGCATCGAGCGCTCCCCCCTGGCCCGGCGTAGGAGGGCACCGAGGCGCTGCCCGCGCTCGACCTCTGCGGGAGTGAGCGGCAACCTGACCATGACTCCGATTATAATACCGGTATAGTATGGCCGGTATAGTTATTGGTTGCGTGAGAGTTGCGTGAGAAAGGCGCCTCATGGTCGAGATCCTGCACCCCACCGAACTGGCCCGCGCAAAGGACACAGGCGTCCTGGTCGCTGACATTTTGCAGACGCTGAAGAGCCGTAGCACGGTCGGCACGAACCTCCTGGACATCGACCGGTGGACCGAGACCATGATTGTCGAGGCCGGAGCGCTGTCCTGCTACGTCGACTACGAGCCGTCCTTCGGACGCGGACCGTTCGGCCACTACATCTGCACGGCCGTCAACGACGCCGTGCTCCACGGAATGCCACACGACTACACGCTTGCCGACGGCGACCTGCTGACACTCGACCTCGCCGTCTCCAAAGGCGGAGTCGCTGCAGACTCTGCCATCAGCTTCATCGTGGGCACATCAAAGCCCCCGGAGAGCGTCGCGATGATCAGCGCAACCGAACGCGCATTGAGTGCAGGGATAGCCGCGGCCGGCCCTGGGGCTCGCATCGGCGACATCTCCCATGCCATCGGCGCCGTCCTCAGCGAGGCAGGGTACCCGATCAACACCGAGTTCGGAGGTCATGGCATCGGATCAACGATGCACCAGGACCCGCACGTTTCAAACACCGGACGGCCCGGCCGCGGATACAAACTGCGCCCTGGGCTGCTGCTCGCACTGGAGCCGTGGGTCATGGCGGACACCGCCGAGCTCGTCACTGATGCCGACGGGTGGACGCTCCGAAGCGCGACAGGCTGCCGGACAGCACACAGCGAGCACACGATCGCTATCACCAACGACGGAGCCGAAATCCTCACCTTGCCAAAGCAGGCGCAACCGTGAGCACGCCCGGCGAGGAGATACCCGACGCGGACCGCGCCACGGTGCCGGAGATCACCGCCAGCCGGGCCGGCGGATCCGGATCGCCCCCGATGCCATCATCGAAAACCATGAACCAGCAGTAGAACAACACACGCCGGATGTTGAACACACATTCGTACGCTGTCGATAACCTTCCTGTGGGCAACGTGCTCGGGAAAACGCCTCCCGATCAGAGTCCCGGTCGGCCCGGCCGGTAGGGTCAGGCCGCGCCTGGGCCCGGGTCGTCGGTGCCGGCGAGGCTCTCGGGCAGCCACACGTCGACCACGGCAGCATCGGCCATGGAGAGGTGGCAGCGCAGGCCCCCGCCGAGGGCGGACAGGAGCCGCGCATCGACGACGAGCGCGGCGCGCAGTCGCTCCACCGAGCCGGCCGGGTCACTCACCCGTACCGCGAGCCGGCCGGCGGTGCGGGAGAAGTGGACCAACAGTTCCGCGTCGCCGGTCGCGGGCAGCGCCGCCAGCACGGCCGCCGTGGCGTGGTAGATCCCTGACTCGACCTCCCAGCCGACCCGCCGACCGAGGTCGCCGGTGCAGTGCGACCGGCGGGGCAGGCGGGCGGCCAGTTCGCCCAGCGCAAGGGCCGCGCCCCGACTGCGCAGGGTCGAGGGATGAACCGCACGCACCACCGTCCGGAAGCCCTCGATGAGGCCGTCGACAGCCGTCCGCAACGCGTGCAGCGCGGCCGGCGCCCCCGGTGGATCATCTCGCGCCACCGCGGCGAAATCGCGCCAGCGCCAGGTGACCTCGTCCAACCGGCGGGTCGTGCCAGTCAACACCCAGGTGGCCAGCCGTTGCCGCTCGGCGTCGAGGACCGCGGCGAGGTCCGCCTCGTTGCGCGCGGCCTGATCCGCCATTCCCTGCGCGCGTCCCCTCTCGTCCCGGCACGCGGCCTGGGCATGGGCCTCACGCAGCAGCAACGCCACGCAGTCGGCCGTCTGTGCGAGCAGCGCGGCCGGCACCGTCGCGGCCGGGCCGGCGGGCCCATCGACGATCACCAGCGCGCCGGCGTCCCGGTTGCCGTCGCGGACCGGGACGACGGCCCGCACGCCCGGCCGGTCCGTCATCACGGCGACGCCGGCCGGTCGTCCCCGCCCGGCCGGCGGCGAAGGACACGCGTCCGAGGGATCCTCGGGAAGCCAGAGGGTGGCGCTGCCGGCGCCGGCGGCCAACGTCAGGTTGTGCAGCAGCGGTGCCACCCGTTGTGCCAGGGTCGCGCCCGCGGGTAGCGACGCGACGTCCTCGGCGATGACCATCCAGGCCGGCCGCGCCACGGCCCGCTCAGGCACCGCCACGGCCCGCTCAGTCCCCTGAGCCACGGGCGTCCAGATAGCTCAGCACAGCCAGGACCCGCCGGTGATGCGCCGCCGAGCCGGCCGGCAGGTCCAGCTTCGTGAACAGGCTGGCGATGTACTTCTCCACGGACTTGGCCGACAGGAACAGGGCCGCCGCGATGCTGGTGTTAGACCGGCCTTCCGCCATCAGCCGCAGCACCTCCGACTCCCGGGGGCTCAGCGTCGCGAGTGGCCCGCTGGGCGCGGCAGGGCGATCGAGCAGGCGGCGGGCCAGCACCGGTTCGATGACGATCTCTCCGGCGTCGATGCGGGCCAGGGTGTCGGTGAGCACCTGAACTCCGGCGATTCGCTCCTTGAGCCGATAGCCGATCCGCTCGGTGCCGATCTCCAGGAATCGCATCAGGTACAGCGTCTCGGCGTAGTGCGACAGCAGCAGTAGGCCGGTGTCCGGATAGCGGGCGCGCACCCGCGCCGCGGTGGTGAGGCCGCCTTCGGCGCCGGGGGGCATGCGGATGTCGACGATGGCGACGTCGACCGGTTCGGCCGCCAGCAGATCCACCAGCGCGTCGCCGTCCGCGACGCAGCCGACGACCTCATGCCCGGCTGTGGTGAGCAGCAGAACCAGCCCCTCGCGGAACAGAGCGGCATCGTCGGCGACCGCTACCCGCACGGCGCCCAGGCCCCCACCACCGGTGGCCGCTGTGCCCGGCCCGGATCCTGCCGCACAAGCCGCCGCGGGACGCGGCCGGCGCAACGCCGCACGGCCGGCGACAAAACCGTCCGCATCCATACGACGAGTTCGAAGCACCCCACGCCCATGGGCCAATCGTTCCACGCCGGTCTCCCATGTGCGCGTCCTCGCGAACGCGCCCGGAAGTCATTCCACGGTGGCCGAGCGGGGAGCCACAAAGCGCATCCGGCCCCGCGCGCTGACAGCGAGGAGGGTCGCCGCAACCGCCACCGGGAGCACGGGGCATTCGTCCGCGATCGACCCGGCCGCTTGCTGCCCAGATAATTTTTCGCCGACTGGCTGCTTGCCCGCCGGCTGCTCGTCAGACGGCCGATCGGCAAACGGTTCGGAAAGCGGCGGACGACCCTTGTCGCCACCGCCAGAGGATTCCCCGCCCGGGTGCCCGTCGGACTCATCGGTGGCGACCTGAGATTTCACCGGAGGTTCAGAATTCGGCCATCGGTTGGATGGTTCTGCGTCACGCGGCTGTTCGCCGCCGAGCGGAGGCAACGGACACGCGGCCGGTGACGGCGGCCCGGCAGCCGGGGGCGGGCCGTCCACCAGGCGGCGTCCGGCGCGGATCCGCTGCGGCGCCGGCACGGCCAAGCGCAGGCGCTGCGCCTGCGCCGGGGTGACATCCGCCGGGAGCAGCAGCCGCAGCCGTGAGCGCGCGGGTGAAGGGAGGGCGTCCGCGAGCCGGCCCAGGGCGGTAAGCGCGCCATCGGACAGCTCGGCCGGCTCGACGTCGACGAGGAGATCGAATCGACCCGGATCGTGCGGCGCCGCGTCGGCGTCGGGGTCCACGGGGCGGCCGGCCCGGCGCAGGACCAGCCCGGCCGGAACGACCTGAACGAGCCAGTCGTCGAGTAGGCGGTACCCGCCGTGGCCCAGGTCCGACAGGCCGGGCGCGGGCACCCGCCAGCGCCACGGGCTCGGTGGGCCCGACGGCCGATAGATGCTCTGCTCGACGAGCGGGTGCCACCAGGAACCCCGGCCGACGTCGACGGCGGTGACCCGTGGTTCCCCGTCCGCCGCGGCCAGCAGCAGTCCATGCTGGGCCAGTAGCGGCCGGCCCAGCAGGGCAGCCAGCCGCCGCGGCAGGCAGGGTGCGCCGCTCGGATCGGCGTCCGGATCGGCGCCGGCGCCATAGTGGGCCAGGACGACTCCGTCGGGCCGTCGGGCCAGCAGCGCGCGCAGAAGGTCGGCGACGGCCGATCCGTCCGGCGCCGGTTCACCCGGTGCTCCTACGATCACGGTGAGCGCGCCACCCGGCGCCGCCACAGCGCGCCACGCCGGGTCGTCGGGCCTGGCCGCCGCCGTGCCGCTGGCCCGCACCCACAGCCCGGCCGGGACCGCCGTCGCCTCGAGGACCGCGGGGTCCACGCCAGGCGCCTCCCACCCGGCTGGCACGGCGGTGGCGTCGCCCACCTCGCCGTCGCCGTCGCCCACCTCGGCGTCACCGACGGCGCCGTCGTCCGACGTGGCGGGGTCGTCCGCCCGCATACCCGCCCCCCTCGCGCCGTGCCCGTCGCCCTCGTCGAGAGCACGTGCGGGCCAGGCCGGTGGTTCACCCTGCGCGGATCCGTCGGCGGCGCGGATCCGTCGGCGGCGCGGCTCACGCGCGCCCCGGGCCCCGGGCCCTTCCGCCCTTCGTCGATCAACCCGTCGACCGGCAGGCCGAACGTTCATCGCACCCGCGCACGGGACGAACCCATCCGTCATTCAACTGGTTCTTTTGTTCATCCACGTGGCCGGCCGTCCCGGCGTCCTGACGAGGCCGCCGATCCGCGGATGAAACCGCGAGGCGATTGCCTCCTGCCCCGGTGCGCGGTGGGCCGTGTGCGTTCGACCACCCCTGCATGATGTACGTGCGGGTGCCGGGGAACGGCGCGTAATGTTTCCGGCCGGGTTGTGCCAATCAGCCGGCATGCCCGCCGTGAACTCCGTATCCAGGCGTAGGCGTGTCTGTAGCTGGGAAGTCGCCTGTTCTGCCCGCACGCCGTCGACCAAGGGGGGACGTCCGATGTCGGCTCCGCACCGGATGACGGGCTCCACCCGCCGATGGGTGCTCGCGGGTTTCATCGTGCTGTATGCAATGGTGGCGATCGGGGTGGCAACGATCAGCGCCCGGAGTGCGAAGTCCCACTACTCCAGCCCGATGACGCGGGTCGATGCGCTGGGGACCGACCGCGGACCTTCACGGGCACCGCGTTCGCCCGCCACCGGGCCAACCCCGGTGGCCCGGTCCGCCACCACGCCATCGACGCCGGCCAGTGGCCCGCCCGGCGAGCTACCCACGACGCCGGTCGGCGCCCCGGCGGCCATGCCGACGCTGGTCGGCGCCCCGGTCGGCGCCCCGGCGGCCATGCCGACGGCGCAGGCCCTCGGTGCGGCGGCCCCGGCGGCGCCGCGGCCAGCCGCAGATCCCGCTGCACGCCGCCAGTCCGGGGCGACCGGCACCGCTCCCCCAGCCGCCCAGGCGGCCCCGTTCAGCCAGGCCGCGGCGCGCGCACCAGGCGTGGTGACGATGCCGGCGACGGTGAATCTGGCTCGCAACCGTCCGGTGAACGTCACCAGCCACACCGAGGTCTACGCCGGGCAGCAGGCCACCGACGGCGATGTCCACACCTACTGGGAGGGGCAAGCCGGTTTCCCGCAGACGCTGCGCGTCGACCTCGGCGCGGTGACGACGGTCGGCCGGCTGAGCCTGTACCTGCCGCCGGTCAGCGACTGGGGCCGCCGGGTGCAGACACTGTCCATCCGCGGCAGTCGCGACGGTGCGAGCTTCACCCGGCTCGTCGGCCCGGCCGCCTACGTCTTCGACGCCAACTCCGCCGCCAGCAACGCCGTGGTGGTGAGCCTGGCGAGCAGTGCGCAGCGCTATCTGGAGCTGCGTTTCACCGCCAACGACGGCTGGAAGGCCGCTCAGCTGTCCGAGCTGCAGGTCTGGTCCTCCTGAACCGCCGCCCACCACGACGGCCGCCCGCCGGCCGCGCCGCGCCGCCATCCTCTTCGCGGTGCAGGCCAGCCAGGACGCCTGACCCCGCAGACCGGCCGGGGACCGGGCGCCGGGGACCCGCAGCGCCCGGGGGCACCACCAGTCACGCAACGCCGGCAACACGCCGTCGCGAGGAACACACCCGCGGATACCCCGCCGCACAACCAGGTGGCCGACATCGGCCGCGACGCAGAGGATGGCACAGAGAAATAATTCGACCGCTTTGCGTGGCATCGTCGGGCTCGCGCGGTCGAGGCCGCGCCGCGTCTGCTGGGGGTCTGATGAGTAGCACGTGGGGGGAAGCGAACCGCGCCCGTCAGGGCGGCTCGATGCCGCCGCCGCCGGGGGGCGGCGGATCCGCACCGGGATGGGACCTGGTCCTCTCCCCCCTGACCTCGCGGGATCCCCGCGAGATCGGCGGGTATCTGCTGCGGGCCCGCATCGGCGAGGGCGGCATGGGCGCGGTGTACCTGTCGTACACGCCCGGCGGCCGGCCGGTGGCGGTGAAGATCGCCCGGCCGGAGTTCGCCGCCGATCCCGAATTCCGCCGGCGTTTCGCCACCGAGGTGACGCTCGTCCAGCGGGTGCAGGGCCTGTACACGGCGCCGGTGGTCGACTACGACGCGCAGGCGCCGCTGCCCTGGCTGGCCACGGCCTACGTCGCGGCCCCGTCGCTGGCCGCCGTCGTGGCCCGGCAGGGTCCCCTGCCGCCGGAGACCGTCCTGGTCCTCATCGCCGGGGTCGCCGAGGCCCTGGCCGCCATCCACGCCGCCGGGGTGATCCACCGGGATCTCAAGCCCGGCAACGTGATCGTGGCCGCCGACGCCCCCCGAGTGATCGACTTCGGCATCTCGCGGGCCGTCGAGGCGTCCTCGGGCGCGATCACCCAGGCCGGCGCGCGCATCGGCACGCCCGCGTTCATGGCCCCCGAGCAGGTCCAGGGCGGCTCGTTCGGTGCGGCCGGCGACATCTTCGCGCTCGGCTCGACGGCGTACTACGCGGCCACCGGCGAGCTGCCCTTCGGCGCGGACGCCGCCGTCTTCCACCGCATCGAGCATCACCAGCCCGACTGGGATCGCACTCCCGACGGGGTCCGTACCGTGCTGCAACACTGCCTGGCCAAGGAGCCCGCGGCCCGCCCCACCCCCGCGGCC
>NZ_JANEZT010000287.1 GCF_025403405.1 Frankia tisae | reverse complement strand
CCGTGCTGACCGGCCTGCCGGTAGCCGGCTTCTCCGGCACCCTGAACGACCGCTACGCCACCGCGGACACGGCGCCCGGCGCGGGCGACGTCCGGGCCAAAACCGGCACGCTGCGCAATGTCAGCAGCCTCGCCGGCCAGCTCGTCGACGCCGACGGGCGGCTGTTGCTGTTCGCCTTCCTGTCCCCGGCGGAGGAGGCGGGCGGTACCAAGGCCGCGCTCGACCGGGTCGCGGCGGCGCTCGCCGGCTGCGGCTGCCCCGCGCCGGCACCAGCACCGGCACCGGCCGCACGTGGCGCGCCGACCGTCCCGGCCCGCTGAAACAGCGGCGATCCCCGGAACCGACCGGCCCGGCCGGAGCCCGCCCCGCGCCCCGGGCTCGGCGACGCGGGAGCAGAGCGACGGCCGGCCCGGTACGCTCGGATTCGTGGACGCCGAGCTGGTCGACTGGGAACTCGCCGTGACGACGGCGAGAAGGCTGGTCCGCCCCGGCCCGCAGATCACCCGGGAGCAGGCCGGCGAGGTCGTCGCCGAGCTCCGCCGCCTCGCGGTGGAAGCCGAGCGGCACGTGGAGGACTACACCCACCTCGCCCCCGCCGGCGCCATCACCCCCATCAACGTCGTCGACCGGCCCGAATGGGTGCGTTCCAACGTCGCCGGTCTGCGGGTGCTCACCACACCTCTGCTCAGCAAGCTGTCCGATCAGCAGCGAGGCACCTTCTCCACTGCCATCGGTCGGCGGGTCACCGGCATCCAGCTCGGCACGGCGCTGGCCTATCTCGCCGGCAAGGTACTGGGCCAGTACGAGGTGTTCCTGCCGCCCGAGGAGTACCTCACCGGCCCCGACGGATCGGCCACGCCGGGCGCGGTCGGCCGGCTGAGCCTGGTCGCGCCCAACATCGCCCATGCCGAGGCCACGCTGGGCGTCGTGCCGCGTGACTTCCGAATGTGGGTCTGCCTGCACGAGCAGACCCATCGGACCCAGTTCACCGCCGTGCCGTGGCTGCGGTCCCACCTGGAATCCGAGATCACCGCGTTCATCGAGGCCACCGATCTCGATCCGGACGTCCTGGCGGACCGGGTCCGCTCCGCGGTGGCCGCGGTACGCGGGGCGGTGTTCGACCGCGGCGCCGACAGCCCGAGCGTGGTCGAGGCGCTACAGACCCCGGCCCAGCGGGCGGTGCTCGACCGCCTCCAGGCGATCATGACGCTGCTGGAGGGCCACGCGGACCAGGTGATGGATGCCGTCGGGCCCCGAGTGGTCCCCACCGTGGCCGACATCCGGTCGAAGTTCGAGGGCCGCCGCGACGGCGGCTCGCCGCTCGACCGGTTCATCCGCCGCCTACTCGGGCTGGACCTCAAGTTCCAGCAGTACCGCCAGGGCGGCGCCTTCGTGCGGGCCGTCGTCGCCGAGTCCGGGGTGGCGGGCTTCAACACGGTCTGGGAGTCACCGACGACGCTCCCGACCCGCGCGGAGCTGGCCGATCCCACCGCATGGATGCAACGCGTCCTGGGCAGTCGCCCGTCGATTTCGGCGTGACGGCCGTGGTCCGCGGGACGCCCTCCTGCGCGTCCAGCTGTCGGCCGACGCGGTGACCCGGTCCGCCACCGGCGGTGATCACCACGGTGCGGCTTCCGGACCGGCCGGCACCTCACCCGCCCGGCCGGCGCGGGCTGGGCGGGCGCCAGATCCCGCGGTGGCCGCGGTCCGGCTCGCGGTCCGCAACGCGGTCGCCGATCTCGACCCGGGCGAGCTGGTGCTGGTCGCCTGCTCCGGCGGGTCGGATTCACTGTCTGTCGCCGCAGCGCTCGCCTTCGTGGCCCCCCGCCGGGCCCTGCGAGCCGGGCTGCTGGTGGTCGATCACGGCTGGGATCCCGATTCGGCCGAGCGCGCACGCGGCGTCGCCGAGCTGGGGCGGGTCCTCGGGCTGCGCCCCGTGGAGGTCCTTACCGCGCACGCGCCGCGATCGGAGGGCGCCGCCCGCGATGCCCGCCGCAGCGCGCTGCTGGCCGCGGCCGACCGGTTGGGCGCCCGCGCCGTGCTGATCGGTCACACCCTGGACGATCAGGCCGAGACGGTGCTGCTGCGGCTCGCGCGGGGCTCGGGGGCCCGCTCGCTCGGCGGGATGCGCCCGCGTGACGGCCTGCTGCGCCGCCCACTGCTGCACCTGCGTCGTACGCAGACCCGGGCCGCCTGCCTCGCCGAGCGGCTGCCTGTCTGGGACGATCCGACCAACTCCGATCCGGCGTTCGCCCGGGCACGGGTGCGTCACCGGGTCCTGCCGCTGCTGGAGGCCGAGCTCGGACCGGGCATCGCCGAGTCCCTGGCCCGCGGCGCCGAGTTGCTGCGGGCCGACGCGGACGCGCTGGACGCGGCGGCCACCGATGCCTATGCCGCGACCGTCACCGCCGCCGTCATCGCACCAGGCGGCCCGGGCCCGGGCCCGAGGAGCGGCCCGATCGCCGCTGCGGCCTCCGATTCGACCGGCGGGGAGGTTGGCTTCGGCGTGGCGGCCCTCGCCGCCCTGCCCGCCGCGATCCGCGGACGCGTGCTGCGGCGGGCCGCACTCGACGTCGGCGCCTCGGCCTCGGCATTGCGCGCCGAGCACGTCTGGGCGGTGGAGGAACTCGTGACGCGGTGGCGCGGCCAGAAACCAGTGCCGCTGCCGGGCGGTGTCCTCGCCCGGCGCTGGGCGGACCGGATCACACTCACCGGACCAGTGGCTCCGCCGTGGCCACCCGCCGGACCCGCCGGCCGTGGGCCGGATCCCGCCACAGCGGCGTACCCCGAGGAGGACGATCAGGTGAGTCAGTCCGCGACGACGACGCCCGATGCCGGCAGCCCCCACGACGGCCCGCCGGCGGCCGCGACGCACCCCGACATCGACGAGGTCCTCGTCACCGCCGACGAGATCGCCGCGAAGATCGCGGAGCTCGCGGCCCGGGTCGACGCCGACTATGCCGGCCGAGAGATCCTTCTGGTCGGCGTGCTCAAGGGCGCCGTGATGGTGATGGCCGATCTCTCCCGGGCCCTTACTGTGCCGCTGACCATGGAGTTCATGGCCGTCTCGTCCTACGGATCGTCGACCTCCTCCTCCGGGGTGGTGCGCATCCTCAAGGACCTGGACCGCTCGATCGAGGGCCGCGACGTGCTCGTCGTGGAGGACATCATCGACTCGGGCCTGACCCTGTCGTGGCTGCTGAAGAACCTGCGCTCGCGCGGGCCCGCCTCGCTGGAGGTGCTGGCTCTGTTCCGCAAGCCGGAAGCGATCACGGTCGATGTGGACGTCCGGTATGTCGGCTTCGACATTCCCAGCGCCTTCGTCGTTGGGTACGGGCTTGATTACTCCGAGTATTATCGGACCCTCTCCTTCGTCGGCACCCTGACGCCCGCGGCGATCGAGCGCGGGGCCCCGTCCTGAGCGACCCGGGCGGCGCAGCCCGGCGTCGAGGCCGCGGGTGCACCCTCGTGCGCCACCAGATCGTCCAGCCCGGAACAGTGCGGCCCGCCGGTCCGTTGGTCGGATGTACGCGCGGTGAGACGCGCGCACCGGCGGTACCCTCGGCACAAGGGAATCCCGATCGAGGGCAGTACACACGTCAGGAGGGTGGAGCGCTCGTGTCCGGCGCTCCAGACAGATGACTCCAAGAAGAATTTTCCGCAGCTGGGTGCCACTGCTGCTCCTGGTCCTGTTCGTGATCATTCTCACGACCGGTGTCCTCTCGGGTCCCAGCGAGTACGGCAAGCGAGACCTGAACTTCGTCCAGCAGCAGATCGACGAAGGCCGGGTGACGAAGGCCAAGATCGAGGACTCGAAGCAGCTCATCCAGATCCAGACGAAGGACGGCCGGAAGTTCGAGTCGTCCTATGTCACCGAACAGGGTGTCGTTCTCGCCAATGAGCTGCGGAACAAGCGCGTCACCTACGACGTCTCCGTCGATCGCGGAAACATCCTGGTCTCCCTTCTGCTGAACCTGCTGCCCGTGCTGCTGGTGGTCCTGCTTCTGTTCTTCTTCATGAACCAGATGCAGGGCGGCGGCAACCGGGTGATGAACTTCGGCAAGTCCAAGGCCAAGCTGGTGAGCAAGGACACGCCGAAGACGACCTTCACGGACGTGGCCGGCGCGGACGAGGCGATCGAGGAGCTCCAGGAGATCAAGGAGTTCCTGGAGAACCCGAGTAAGTTCCAGGCAATCGGCGCGAAGATCCCCAAGGGCGTTCTGCTCTACGGCCCGCCGGGCACCGGTAAGACCCTGCTGGCCAGGGCCGTCGCCGGCGAGGCCGGCGTGCCGTTCTACTCGATCTCGGGTTCCGACTTCGTCGAGATGTTCGTCGGTGTCGGCGCCAGCCGGGTCCGGGACCTGTTCGAGCAGGCCAAGGCGAACGCGCCGGCGATCATCTTCGTCGACGAGATCGACGCCGTCGGCCGCCATCGCGGTGCCGGGCTCGGCGGCGGACACGACGAGCGCGAGCAGACCCTCAACCAGCTCCTCGTCGAGATGGACGGGTTCGACGTCAAGGGCGGCGTCATCCTCATCGCGGCGACGAACCGGCCCGACATTCTCGACCCGGCGCTGCTTCGGCCCGGCCGTTTCGACCGCCAGATCGTCGTCGACCGCCCGGACCTGCTGGGCCGCGAGGCCATCCTGCGGGTGCACGCCAAGGGCAAGCCGATCGGCCCGGATGCCGACCTGATGGTCATCGCCCGGCGCACCCCGGGCTTCACCGGTGCGGACCTGGCCAACGTGCTGAACGAGGCCGCCCTGCTCGCGGCCCGGTCCAACCTGAAGTTCATCTCCTCGGCGCTGCTGGAGGAGTCGATCGACCGGGTGATGGCCGGCCCGGAACGCAAGACCCGGGCGATGAGCGACAAGGAGAAGAAGCGCATCGCCTACCACGAGGGCGGGCATGCCCTCGTCGCGCACGCGCTCCCGAACTCCGACCCGGTACACAAGATCACCATCCTGCCTCGGGGCCGCGCGCTCGGCTACACGATGCAGCTCCCGCTGGAGGACAAGTACCTGTCGACCCGCTCGGAGATGCTGGATCGGCTCGCCGTGCTCCTCGGCGGCCGCACTGCCGAGGAGCTGGTGTTCCACGACCCCACTACCGGGGCCAGCGATGACATCGAGAAGGCGACGCAGATCTCCCGCGCGATGATCACCCAGTACGGGATGAGCGACAAGCTCGGCGCAATCAAGTTCGGCAGCGAGAGCAGCGAGATCTTCCTCGGCAAGGAGGTCGGGCACCAGCGCGACTACTCCGAGGAGGTCGCCAGCGAGATCGACGTCGAGGTCCGCCGGCTCATCGAGGCAGCGCACGACGAGGCCTGGGAGATCCTGGTCACCTACCGCGACGTGCTCGACAACCTCGTGCTGCGGCTGATGGACACCGAGACGCTGAGTAGGGACGACGTCGCGGAGGTCTTCGCAACCGTGCAGAAGCGGCCGGTGCGCGGCACCTACACCGGCGTCGGCCGGCGCATCCCCTCGGACCGCCCGCCGGTGCAGACCCCGGCCGAGCTGGGACTGGTCCCCTCCGGCGTCGCCGACCTGGTGAAGGACCCCGCTCACGGCAACGGAGCCACCGGCCGCACGGGCAACGGTGCGCCGGGTGCGCCCGGGGCGGATCCGGCAGGGCACGGTAATCCGGTCGGTCCGGTTGGCCCGGGCGGGAATGGGAATGGCGGCCCCGGTGGGCACGGTTACCCCCAGGGGTCGGGTTATCCGCAGGGCCAGGGCTCCCCGGCTCCCACCGGCGGCGAAGGCCCGCCCGAGGGCCCACGGATCGCTAACCCATGGGCCCCGCCGAGCTGGCCAAACGACGACGACAGGAGACGCCGTTGACGTCCGACTCCCCTGAGGCGTTCACGGATGAGCGGGTGGGTTCCGGCGCGTCACCAGAGGTGAATGGCACCGAATCGGACGGCTTCGCCCTCGCCGGTCCCAGCACGCCTGGCAACGGCGCGGCCGCTGAGGCCCCCCCGGCCGCGCCAATCCGCGGTCGGGGTCGGGGCCGGCCGCAGCAGGTGCGCCCGTTCGATCACGACCGGGTGGCCCGCGCCGTGCGCGAGCTGCTCATCGGGATCGGTGAAGACCCGGACCGCGAGGGTCTGCAAAAGACGCCGGATCGCGTCGCACGGGCCTACCGCGAGGCGGTGGAGGGACTGGGGCGGGAGCCGTCCGACGTCCTGACCACCGTCTTCGACGAGGGCCACGACGAGATGGTGCTGGTGCGCGATATCGACTTCTCGTCGCTGTGCGAGCACCACCTGGTGGTGTTCTCCGGCCGGGCGCACGTCGCCTACATCCCGAACGACAGGGGTCAGATCACCGGCCTGTCCAAGCTGGCCCGGTTGGTGGATCTTTACGCCCGCCGGCCGCAGGTCCAGGAGCGGCTGACCTCCCAGGTCGCCGACGCTCTCGTCGACGTGCTGGAACCGCGCGGGGTGATGGTCGTCGTCGAGGCGGAGCACCTGTGCATGTCGATGCGGGGGGTGCGCAAGCCGGGCGCCACCACGGTGACCTCCGCGGTGCGCGGCCAGTTCCTCAGCACCGCAACGCGCAGTGAGGGCATGTCACTGATCCTGGGCAGCCGCCGCTGATCCACCCCGGGGGGAGGAGTGGAGGCGAACGAAGGCGGCGGGGGGCGTTACAGCCGGCAGGCCTGGATGCTGGAAACGAGGATCCCGCGGGCGCCCAGGTCCCACAGGTCGTCCATCGTGCGGTTGACCTCCGCGCGGGGCACCATCGCCCGCACGGCGACCCACTCCTCCCGCTGCAGCGGCGATATCGTCGGTGATTCGTAGCCAGGCGTGATGTCACACGCCTTCTCCAGCACCGCGCTCGGCACGTCGTAGTCCATCATCACGTAACGCCGAGCGACGAGGACGCCCTGCACGCGGCGCAGCAGCCGCTCGTGCGCCGTGGACAGCTCCGCCCCCCGCTTGGCAATGACGATTGCCTCGGACCGCAGGACCGGCTCGCCGAGCAGCTCCAGCCCGGCGGCCTGCAGCGTCCGGCCGGTCTCGACCACGTCGGCGACCGCGTCCGCGACCCCGAGCCGCACCGCCGTCTCCACCGCGCCATCGAGGGTCACGATGTTCGCCGGGGTGACGCCGCGGCCAGCGAGATCCGCCCGCACCAGCGCCGGAAACGACGTGGCGATCCGCTTGCCCTGCAGCTCCGTCACTTCCGTAAGCGTGCCCTCCGGGGCGGCGTAGCGGAAGGTGGCGTGCGCGTACCCGAGCGGCAGTAGCTCCGCTGCGGCGGCGTTGCTGTCCAGGAGCAGGTCTCGACCGGTGATTCCGAGATCGAGGCGCCCCGAACCGACATAGACGGCAATGTCGCGCGGCCGCAGGAAGAAGAACTCGATGTCGTTCTCGAGATCGGTGATAACCAGCTCCGCGGACTCACGCCGGGCGTGGTAGCCGGCGTCTGCGAGCAACTGGCTGGAGGCCGCAGAAAGCGACCCTTTGTTCGGAACCGCAATACGAAGCATCGTCACTACTCAGCGTCTACGGGGAAGGACAGGGGGGTGATCACAGGTGGGAGTATACGTCGTCGAGGGAAAGACCCAGGGAAATCATGAGGAGCTGACTCCAGTAGAGCAGCTGGGAGATCTCCTCCGCGGCCCGTTCGCGACCTTCGTACTCGGCCGCCATCCAGGCCTCGGCGGCCTCCTCGACAAGTTTCTTACCGAGATGATGAACGCCCTTGTCGAGAGCGGCGACCGTTCCCGAGCCGGACGCCCGGCGCTGCCATTTATCGGCAACCTCGGCGAAGAGTTCGTCAAATGTTTTTCCGCTGACCGTATTCGCCCCGGTGGCAGTGGGCGTGCTGCCGATCGCCGCGCCGGGATCGTCGGCGGCCCCGCCGGGACCGAGCGGATCCCCGCCCGCCCCGGGTCGGGAGAGACGACCGGACGGCGACGACCCGGGCCGATCGGCAGGAACCATGCTCGGCATGCTACCTGTCACCGGGTCGTCGACATCCGCGCCGAACACCTGCATCGGTCGCGGACACCGACAGCCATGGCCGGACGCGACCGGAGTTCCCGCGCCGCCGGCCCGCGGCCGGGGACGATGCTGGCGGATTCCGCCGTGTCCGCGACGCGTTGCTGGTTGACTGGGTCACTGTGTTCCCGCCTGCCCTCGTCGCCACGGATCTGGACGGGACGCTGATCCGCAGCGACGGCACCGTTTCGGCGCGTACCCGCGCGGCCCTGCGGCGGGTGGAACAGTGCGGGGCGACCGTCGTGTTCGTCACCGGGCGGCCGAGCCGGGTGATGGCGGGCGTCGTGGCGCAGACGTCGGCCTCCGGCCTCGCGATCTGCGCGAACGGAGCGCTCGTGTTCGACCTGGACGCGGGCGTGCCGGTCAGCCACCGGTACCTGGAGCAGACCACCGCGCTGCGGCTGGCCCGCGCCATCCGCGCCGCGGTGCCGGACGCGGCGTTCGCCGTGGAAAGCGGCGTCCGGTTCGGCCGGGAACCGGCCTTCGAGACGATGTGGCCGGATCCCGAGGAGCTGGTCGCGGCGTTCCCCGAGCTGCTGCTGACCCTGCCGGCGACAAAGCTGCTGGTCCGCCGCGGCGGTCAGCCGTTCACCGAGGTGTACGACGCGATCGTCGAGCTTGCCGGGACGGACGCCGTGGTCACGACGTCGAGCGTGGGCCTCGTCGAGATCGCCGGGCCGGGGGTGTCCAAGGCCGTGGCGCTGGCGGAGCTCGCCGCCGAGCGGGGGATGACCGCCCGCGACGTCATCGCCTTCGGCGACATGCCGAATGACCTGCCGATGTTCGCCTGGGCCGGGTACTCGGTCGCCGTCGCGAACGCCCACCCGGACGTTCTCGCCGCTGCCGACGAGGTCACCGTGTCCAACGACGAGGACGGGGTGGCGGTCATCCTGGAGCGGCTGTTTCCGGCGGTGGGG
>NZ_JANEZT010000286.1 GCF_025403405.1 Frankia tisae | reverse complement strand
ACGTAGGTGAGTACCCGGCGGACCTGGCGTTCGGCAGGGCGGTCGAAGATGGCCGCCAACGCCGGGCCGATCGGCCGGTTGACGAGGATCCCGCCGTCGGAGGCATGGAAGGAACGGGCGGAGTTGACGTAACGCGCCATGTCCGGGTGGGTGTCGTCGAGGGCGTGCCCGACCGGCACGTAGGCCGGCTCGAAGGCACCCGGGAACGCGGAGCTGGCCCGGGCGGAGAGCGCCAGGCGGGGGATTGCCGCGGGATCGGTGAGGTCCGGCGTGCTGAACACGAACAGGCCCCGGTAGTCGACGTCGTACATCGTGCCGCCGAGGGAGTCGGTGTGTTCGGCGACCTCGCCGCGCAGGATCGTCGTCGTCACGAACACCGAGGTCGGGCGGGCGATGGTGGACCCGCGCGCCGCGGTCGTCCCGGCGACGGCGCCGAGGGCGGTGTGCAGGGCGGGCAGCACGGCCGTGTCCCCCCGCAGCAGCGACGGGTACGCTTTCTCGTCCGGGGTGCGCATGAGCGTGTTCAGCGAGCCCAGCGACAGCCACAGGTCGCGCAGCGGGGAGAGGTCGCCGTCCAGGGCGTTCGCGAAGCCGAGCATGGTCGCGTTGATCCCGCCGGCGGAGGCCCCGGCGAGCACGTCCACGCTGAGCTCGACGTCAAGGATGGCTGCGAGCCGCGCGTATCGGGCGGCGACCGCGGCGTCGGCGTCGTCGGCGCGGGTGTGCTCGGGGCTGGTGGCCAGGTTGATCTCGGTGGCGACCCCGCCCATCCAGACGGCGAGGCTGGCGCCGCCGGTCATGACGACCGCAAGCCGTACTTCCTGGGTCGCCTCGTCACGCATGGTGGCAAGGGTAGACGTGCCGGATATCGCCCCATCCGTGCTTGCCGTGATCGGTGTCGGCTGGTGGGTGCCCTTACTGCGAAGTCCCACTTGTCAACGGGTTACTCGTGGGTAGCATGGGAACACCGTACTCACCAGTAGCAAGCCGGTCCCGGCGGTGCGCGCCGCCCGGCGCTCCTGGAAAGGAGCCGTTCATGGGCCACTACCGGAGCAACCTGCGGGATCTCGAGTTCAACCTGTTCGAGGTGTTCGGAGTCGATCGCACGCTCGGCACCGCCCCGTTCGAGGAGATGGACGCCGGGACCGCGCACGAGGTGCTCGTCGAGCTGGAGCACCTGGCCACCGGCCCCGTTGCGGAGTCGTTCGCCGATGCTGACCGCAACCCACCGACGCTCGACCAGGCCACCGGCCTGGTCACCCTGCCCGATTCCTTCAAGCGCTCCTACCTGGCGGTCCAGGACGGCGAATGGTGGCGACTGTTCGTCCCGACGGATCTTGGCGGGCTCGGCGCGTCGCCGACCGTCGCCTGGGCCGCCGCCGAGCTGCTGCTCGGGGCGAACCCGGCCGTGTTCATGTACATGGCCGGCCCGACCTTCGCGGCGATCCTGCACCGGCTGGGCAACGAGTGGCAACGCACGCTCGCCGGCTTCGCCATCGAGCGGCACTGGGGCGCGACGATGGTGCTCACCGAGCCCGACGCCGGGTCCGACGTCGGCGCCGGCCGTACGCGGGCGGTCGAACAGCCCGACGGGACCTGGCACATCGAGGGCGTCAAGCGGTTCATCACCAGCGGCGACTGGGATGTTCCCGAGAACATCTTCCACCTCGTCCTGGCCCGGCCCGAAGGGAACGGCCCGGGCACCAAGGGCCTGTCGATGTTCGTCGTGCCGAAGTTCATGCCGGATCCGGCGACCGGAGCGCCCGGGGAGCGCAACGGCGTGTACGTCACCAACATCGAGAAGAAGATGGGCCTGAAGGTCTCCGCGACCTGCGAGCTGAGCTTCGGCGAGCGGACCCCGGCGGTCGGTTGGCTGGTCGGTGACGTGCACGAGGGCATCGCGCAGATGTTCCAGGTGATCGAGTACGCCCGGATGATGGTCGGCACGAAGGCCATCGCCACGCTGTCTTCCGGCTACCTCAACGCGCTCGACTTCGCCCGTACCCGGGTGCAGGGCGCCGACCTCACCCGGTCCACCGACAAGACCGCGCCCCGAGTGGCGATCATCAACCATCCCGACGTCCGCCGGATGCTCATGCTGCAGAAGGCGTACGCCGAGGGCATGCGTTCGCTGGTGCTGTACACCGCGACGTTCCAGGACCGGGTGACGCGGGCGGCGGCGCGCGGCGAGAGCGACGAACTCGCGATCCGGATCAACGACCTGCTGCTGCCGGTCGTCAAGGGCGTCGGTTCCGAGCGGTCCTACGAGCTGCTCTCGACCTCGTTGCAGATTCTCGGCGGCTCCGGCTACCTGCAGGACTATCCGATGGAGCAGTACCTCCGGGACGCCAAGATCGACACCCTCTACGAGGGCACCACCTCGATCCAGGGCCAGGACCTGTTCTTCCGGAAGATTGTCCGGGATCGGGGGCAGGCCCTTACCGCCGTGCTGGGGGAGATCCAGACCTTCGTGAAGGCGGAGGCCGGCAACGGTGCACTGCAGTACGAACGGGAGGCGTTGGGGGCGGCCCTGGACGACGTCCAGGCGATGGTGGGTTCGCTCGTCGGCTACCTCACCAGTGCCGCCGACGACGCCCGGCAGGTCTACAAGGTCGGCCTGAACTCCACCCGCTTGCTGCTCAGCATCGGTGACGTGCTCATCGGCTGGCTGCTGTTGCGGGGTGCGGAGGTGGCGGTGCGCGCCCTCGGCAGGGCGGGCAGCGGCCGGGACACGGCCTTCTATCAGGGCAAGGTGGCCGCAGGCCGCTGGTTCGCGGCGAACGTGCTGCCCGAGCTGAAGGCGCGTCGGGCCGTGGTCGAGTCGACCGGGCTCGGGCTCATGGATCTCCCGGCGGAGGCGTTCTGATCCCGGTGATCCACTGGGGTCGCCACGGATCGCGGGAGATCTCGCGCGGTCCGTGGCAATTGCCGTCCCGGCGGGGTTGTATTGGGGTGATCCGCGGGTAGGTGGCCGGGCATGGGAATCCCGTTGAGTCTCGCCTTCTTCGCCCTCGGCGCCATCCTCACCTTCGCCGTCCGCTCCGATCCCTCCGGGCTCGACCTCGACATGGTGGGCCTCATCATGATGCTCGTCAGCGCCATCGGCCTCGGCATCACCCTCTACCAGAACCAGTGGCGCCGGAAGATCGTCGAGGAGTCGGTGGAGAGCGGCGTGCCGACTCCCATCTCGGTCGACGACACGGTCCTCGTGGACCCGGTCACCCCGGTCGAGGCGCCGCGCCGGCGTGAGCCGGACCTCACGCCCGAGGAGGACCGCAAGCTGAACTCCTCGCGCCACCCGGAGACGGACCCCGAGCCGCAGCCGGTCATTCACGTCGGCAGCGAGGAGCGCTCCGCGTCGCGGCGGTGAGCACTGATCTTCTACCGGTCCGCCCGCCGCCTGGCCCGGTTCCCAACGGCCCGTGATCCGGGTTCGGGAGACCGGTCCGGGCGGCTTGTTCGTCCGGGGCTGGCGTCAGGAGGTGCGCAGCGGCGGGAAGGCCTGGTCCAACTCGTTGCGCATGTCCCGCTTCAGCAGGTCGTCGGAGTCCGAGGAGGACTGCCCTTCCAGGAGGAACCGGGCCACCCGGAGCGTGAGGTCGACCCGTTCGGCCAGGTTCAGCGTGCCGGTGAACCGGCCACTGGAGCTGGCGGAGGTCAGAACCTTGGCGACGAACTCGTCCGCGGCCTGAAGTGCCTCCACTCGCGTCATGGTTCCACCTCTTTGTGCCGGAAGCCGGTCAGAGGCGCAACCGTACCAGGGGGCCGAGTGTGCGCCGTTGTGCGCCCCTCTCGCGTGTTTTGTGGCGAGCTGGTGGATCCGATGAGTCGATCACGACCAGGCGAGGGCGAGCGCGGGATCCGTCAGCATTGCGCCCACATCCGCCAGCACCGCGGCGCCGAGCTCCCCGTCCACGATGCGGTGATCGAAGGACAGGGCGAGCTGCACCACCGTGCGCACCGTGAGCTGACCGTCATGCACCCAGGGCATGGGACGGATCGAACCCAGAGCAAGTATGGCGGCCTCCGGCGGGTTCAGGATCGGCGTTCCGACGTCGACGCCGAGCACCCCCACGTTGGTGATGGTGATGGTCCCACCGCGAAGGTTCGCCGGGTCGAGCCGGTCCGCCCGGGCCGACCCGGTGAGCCCCGCCAGCGCCCGCGCGAGGCCGACGAGATCGAGCCGGCCCGCGTCGGGGATGTTCGGCACGACGAGCCCGCGCGGGCCCGCCACGGCGATGCCCAGATTCACCAGGTCGGGCACCTGGATCTCCGCCCGGCCCGCACCTGCGTCCTCGATCCACCGGGAATTGATCATCGGATGCCGGTGCACGGCGACGAGCAGGGCCTTGGCGACGAACAGAAGCGGCGTGACCTTGATGCCCGCGAATTCCGGCAGCGCCGCCACGCGTTCGCGCATGGCCATGGTGGCGGTCACGTCGACGCTGAGGAACTCGGTCACGTGCGGCGCGGCGGTGACGCTGGCGACCATGGCCTGCGCCATCGACCGCCGCAGCCCGGTGACGGGCACGCGCCAGGCCCCCGTCGTGGTGGAAAAGGCCGCGTCGGCCGGGACCGCGCCGATTCGCCGGGGGGCGGGCGGTGCCGCGTCCAGCGCAACGATGGCGGACGGTGCGGTCGGCTGCGCCGCAGGGACCGGTGCGGGCACCGGCCGGGCGGTGGTGCGCACGGCGGCCTGGACGTCGTCCCGGCTGATCGTGCCGTCGGGGCCGGTGCCGGCGATCTCGGCGAGATCGACACCAAGGTCGCGGGCGAGCTTGCGCACGGGTGGCTTGGCGAGCACCGCGCCGCCCGGCCGCCCCGGCCCGCTCCCGTGGGCGGGCACCGGGGCAGCCGGGCGGCGGGGACTGCGACGACGCTGCTGACCCTGGCGAGGCCCATAGCCGACGAGCACAGGCACGCGCTCGCCGGCACCGGCGTCGCGGGAAACCGGCAGCCGTCCGCCACCGGCTGTGCCGCCGTCGGACCCGGGTGTGGCCGCCGGCGGGGCGAGGGTCGCAGCCGCAGGCTCATCGGCCGGCTGCCCGGCATCGGCCGTCCGGATCGTCAGCAGCGGTGCGCCGACGGCCATGGTGCTGCCCGCTTCGCCGTGGATCTCCACCAGGACCCCGGCGAACGGGCTCGGGATCTCGACGACCGCCTTGGCGGTCTCCACCTCCACGAGCGGCTGGTTCACCGTGACAGAGTCGCCGACCTGGACGAGCCAGCGGACGACGTCCGCGTCGGTCAGACCCTCACCCAGGTCAGGGAGGCGGAACTGTCGCTGCGACACGGGGAACCCCAGTTCGGATAGCGCGGGCGGGTCAGTAGCCGAAGGAGCGGTCGACCGCGTCGAGGATGCGGTCGACGTCGGGCAGGTAGTGGTCCTCGAGGCGGGCTGGCGGGTAGGGGGTGTCGAACCCGGTGACCCGCAGCACCGGCGCCTCCAGTGAGTAGAACGCCTGCTCGGTGACACGCGCGGCGACCTCGGCGGAGACCGAGACGTTCGACGGCGCCTCGTGCACCACGACCAGCCGCCCGGTCCGCCGGACGGAGGCGAGCACCGGCTCGAGGTCGAGGGGGGACAGCGAACGCAGGTCGATGACTTCCAACGACCGGCCGTCGTCGGCCGCGCTGACCTCGGCGGCGTCCAGGCAGGTCCGCACCGTCGGGCCGTAGCCGACCAGCGTCGCGTCGGTGCCCGCGCGCACCACCGCGCTGCTGTGCAGGCCGCCAGTCGCGTTCGGGGACGGCTCGCCCGGCGAACCGGGGTCCACCACCGCCTTCTCCCAGTACCGCCGTTTCGGCTCCAGGAAGATGACCGGGTCGTCGGAACGGATCGCCTGCTGGATCATCTGGTGAGCGTCGGCCGGGTTCGAGCAGGCGACGACCTTCAGCCCCGCGGTATGGCAGAAGTACGCCTCCGGGGATTCGCTGTGGTGCTCGACGGCGCCGATGCCGCCGCCGAACGGGATGCGGATCGTCACCGGCAGCCGGATCCGCCCGGCGGAGCGGTAGTGCAGTTTGGCGAGCTGGCTGACGATCTGGTCGAACGCGGGGTAGACGAAGCCGTCGAACTGGATCTCGCAGACCGGCCGGTAGCCGCGCATGGCCAGCCCGATGGCGGTCCCGACGATCGCCGACTCGGCCAGCGGCGTGTCGATGACCCGGGCCTCCCCGAACTCCTTCAGCAGACCGTCGGTCACCCGGAATACGCCACCGAGGGTGCCGACGTCCTCGCCCATCACGATGACCTTCGGATCGGCCGCCATCGCCGAGCGCAGGCCCAGGTTCAACGCCTTCGCGAGGGTGATCGGCATGGGACCGGCCGGTTCGCCGGTCCGCTCCCCACCGACGTCGGCGGCCTGCTCGCCGGCGATGACGGCTCCGCTGGTCACCACGCCTCCCCAGGTATGTGCGTCCTGCCCGCCACGAGTCCACCCTCCATGTCGAGCCCATCCCTCACGTCTCGCCCGGATCGAGCGTCGCTGCGAACGCCGAGCGCTGCGCCGCCACCAGCCCATTCTCGGTGACCTGCACATGGTCGAACAGGCTGGTCGGATCCGGGTCGGGCATCGCCGTACAGCGGGCGCGCAGTTCGTGGGCGAAGGTGTCGGCCTCGAGGGCCAGGCGCCGGTCACGCTCCTGCGCGAGCAGGCCGCGGGCCGCAAGATGGGTGCGCATCCGGTCCAGTGGATCGCGTCGGTGCCACGCCTCGAGCTCGGCCGATGACCGATAGCGGGTGGGGTCGTCGGCCGTCGTGTGCGCGCCCATCCGATAGGTCACCGCCTCGACGAGCACCGGCCCGCGGCCAGCCCGCGCGGTCTCCAGCGCCCATCGGGTCACGGCAAGGCATGCCAGCACGTCGTTGCCGTCGACGCGCACGCTGGGGAAGCCGAAACCGGCCGCCCGGTGGAAGATCTCCGTCCGGCTCTGCCGGCGGGCCGGCTCCGAGATGGCCCACTGGTTGTTCTGGCAGAAGAACACCAGCGGGACGGCGAACACGCTCGCCCAGCCGAACGCCTCGTTGACGTCCCCCTCGCTGGACGCGCCGTCCCCGAAGTAGACGATCGCGGCGCCGGGCGAGCGGTCCTGGGCCATTCCCATCGCGTAGCCGGTGGCGTGCAGTGTCTGCGCACCGACGACGATCGAGTAGAGGGCGAAGCCGTGCCCGGCCGGATCCCAGCCGCCGAGGTTGACTCCGCGGAAGATGGCCAGGACCGCCGCCGGGTCGACCCCGCGGCACCAGGCCACGCCGTGCTCGCGGTAGGACGGGAACGCCATGTCGTCGGGTCCGAGCGCCCGGCCGGACCCGACCTGCGCCGCCTCCTGGCCCCGCAGGCTCGCCCACAACCCGAGCTCGCCCTGGCGCTGCAGGCTGGTCGCCTCCTCGTCCATGCGGCGGACCAGCACCATGTCCCGGTACAGGCCGAAGAGCTCGTCGTCGGTGAGGTCGGCGACATACGCGGGCAGGTCGATGTCGACGATGGTGGGTTCGCCGCCACCGGGCCCGCTGTCCGGGCCGGCCGCCGGCAGCCCGGCCCCGGGCGGCGGCTCCGACCGGGAGCCGCCCGGGGCCGTGGGCGACCCGTCCAGTTCCGTCGTCCTGGCCCGGGACACGACGGTGATTCGATGACCATCCGGAGTGAGCAGCTGCATGAGCTCCGTCACACCCCGCAACGATAGACCTCAGGCGGAGGCCGGCAACCCGATCTGTCAGCCCGCCGCGCCTGATGCTCACGCCTCCCGGCCCGGTGCCGGCGGCCCGGGTCGGTGTCGGCGGCCCGGGTCGGTGTCGGCGGCCCGGGTCGGTACGGTGTCGCGGTGACGAGTGCGCAGGACGTGCCCCGCCCGCCGGCCCGCCGCGACATCGGGAAGGTCGGCGTCTGGAGCGGGCAGTTCGACTTCTCCCCGGCCGGCGCCGTCCGGGAGGCCATCGCCGAGCTCGACGAACTCGGCTATCCCACGCTGTGGACCGGTGAGGTCAAGGGCCGGGAGGTCCTGGTCACCGCGAGCCTTGCCCTCGCGGCCACCTCGCGGATCACGATCGCGACCGGGATCGCGCAGATCCTCGCCCGCAACCCGCTGACGATGACCGCCGCGCAGCTCGCCCTCGCGGAGGCGTTTCCCGGTCGCTTCCTGCTCGGGCTGGGTGTCTCCCACGCCGAGCTGATGCACATCCGAGGTGCTCCCTACACCCGCCCGCTGGGGCAGATGGCCGCCTACCTCGACGAGATGGACCAGATGGCCGCGGAGCAGTACCGGGCGGTGGCGCCAGCCGAACTGCCGCCGCGGGTGCTCGCGGCACTCGGGCCGAAGATGCTGGGCCTCGCCCGCGATCGCGCCGACGGCGCACACACCTACTTCGTCCCACCCGAGCACACCGCGGCGGCCCGGGAGATCCTCGGCCCGGACAAGCTGCTCGTCCCCGAGCAGGCGTTCGTCCTGCACAACGATCCCGAGCAGGCCCGGGATCTGGCGCGCCGGCACACCGGGTCCTACCTGCGGCTGCCGAACTACACGTCCAACCTGCGCCGGTTCGGGTTCGACGACGACGACCTCGCCGGTGCGGGTTCCGACCGCCTCGTCGACACGATCGTTGCCTGGGGCGATCCGGACGTGTTGCTCGGCCGGATCAAGGCGCATCTCGACGCCGGCGCGGACCAGGTCGCGGTGCAGGTCCTGGACTTCGACCGCCGCGGGCTGCCCCGCCGGCAGTGGCGCGAGCTGGCGCCGGCGCTGTCGGGGCTGTGACGGCTGTCGGGGCTGTGACGGCTGTCGGCCCTGTGACAGCTGTCAGTCCTGTGACGTCCACTGGCCCGGCGTGGCCTGGTCGGCGAGGCTTGCCGGACGGGGGCTGTCTCTTTTACACATCT
>NZ_JANEZT010000285.1 GCF_025403405.1 Frankia tisae | reverse complement strand
GTCGGCTCCGCCGCGCTGGACCCGACCACGCTCGACCCAGCCACCCCGGCCCCGCCGTCCTACCCGAACGTCGCGGCGCCGCCACCACCGGGTCAGCTCGACCCCTGGGGCGTCCCCGGCATCGGGGACAGCGCCGGTGCCGGGGACGGCGGCGCGGCGCCGGGCGGCGTGCCCGGCGCGGTCGTTCCCCTCGATGTGCCCAGGCCCGTCGACGCCGGCGAAGCCGACTCCGGCTCGGCAGTCGTCATCCAGGGGACCAGGGTGAGCAAACGGTTCGTCTCGTACAGCAACCGCGCGACGAGCCTGAAGGAACGGTTCGTCCGCCGCGGTGGCCCCGCCGGTGACGACTTCTGGGCGCTGCGCGACGTCGACGTGACGATCGGGCGCGGCCAGACGGTGGGGCTCGCCGGCGCGAACGGCTCGGGGAAGTCGACCCTGCTCAAGGTGCTCGCCGGCATCCTGCGCCCGACCAGCGGAGAGGTCTCGGTGCAGGGCCGGATCGCGTCGCTGCTGGAACTCGGCGCCGGGTTCAACGGCGAGCTGTCCGGGCGGGACAACGTCTATCTCAACGCCTCGCTGCTCGGGCTGTCCAAGCGGGAGATCGACCGGCTGTTCGACTCGATCGTCGACTTCTCCGAGTTGCGGCACAAGATCGACGATGACGTGAAGCACTACTCGTCCGGCCAGTACGTGCGCCTCGGCTTCGCCGTGGCCGTGCACGTCGATCCGGACGTGCTCCTGGTCGACGAGGTGCTCGCCGTCGGCGACGAGGCGTTCCAGCGCAAGTGCCTGGCCAAGATCGCCGAGTTCCGGGCGCAGGGGCGCACGATCCTCTTCGTCACGCACTCCCTCGACCTCATCGAGAGCATGTGTGACCGGATCCTGGTCCTGGAGTCCGGCTCGCTGATCTACGATGGCAACCCCGCCGTGGGCACGAAGCTGCTACGGCAGAAGCTGGGCAGCCTGCCGGCCGAGGGACCGGTGTCGTGGGAGTACGCCACCGTCCGGCCCCAGTCGGTGGCCTTCAGCCCGGATCCCGGCGGGCTGCCGCTGGTGCAGTACGACCCGGGCGAGCGGCTGACGGTCAGTGTCGAGCTCGACGTCACCGAGGGCGCGCCGGAGCGGATCTACCTGCACACCTACATCGTCGGGCAGAGCGAGGTGCCCATCTGGATGATGGAGACGCCGCCCGGTGGGCTCGCCGTCGGCCCCGGCCGGCACATCGTGGACTTCTCCGTCCCGCACCTGCCTGAACTACTCGGGGCGTTCGCCGTCAAGGTGCACGTCTCGGACGCCATCTCCGGCGCCCCGGTGACGACCCGCCGGTTCGAGGAGCTGTTCGGCGTCAGCGGCCCGCAGGCGGACGGGCTTCTCAAGGTCGACTACGAGGCGAGGCTGCGCGGATGACGGAGCGGGAACAGACGGGAACCACCACCGGGCCGGGCGGCGCCACGTCCGCGGAGCCGCTGGCGACCATCGTGATCGTCAACTGGAACGGGGCGCACCTCCTGCCGGCCTGCCTCGACGGCGTCGCCAAGCAGGATGCCGGCTTCGCCTTCCAGACCTGGGTCGTCGACAACGCCTCCGCGGACGGCTCCCGGGAGCTGCTCGCCGAGCGGTACCCCTGGGTGCGCGTCGTGCCCTCGGACCGCAACCTCGGCTTCGCCGGCGGCAACAACCTCGCCCTGCGCCAGGTCACCACGCCGTACGCAGTGCTGGTGAACAACGACGCCATCCCCGAACCGACCTGGCTCGCGGCCCTGCTGGCGCCGTTCGACGAGCCCGGCGGCCAGCATCTCGGCGCCACCACCGGAAAGGTCGTCTTCCTCCCCCGGTTCCTGCGGATGCAGTTGAGCACGCCCACCTTCGTGCCGGGCCCGCACGATTCCCGCGAGCTTGGCGTACGGGTGTCGTCGGTGACGGTCGACGGGCGCGAGGCACTGCGCGAGGTGCTCTGGGAGAAGCTGACCTACGGCGCCGAGGGACCGGCGAAAACGCCGTACTTCTGGACCCGCGGGGGCGGCGAACTGTGCGTGCCGATCCCCGACGGTGGGCCGGTCACCCTCGGGTTCACCTGGGCGGCGGAGTCGCGCAAGCAGGTCGTGCTGAGCTGGGACGGCCCGACCGGTGCCGCCGACGGTGGCCGGGCGGAGCTGGCCGTCGGCCCCGAGTCGACGACGGTGACGCTCACCGTCGGCGGGGAGGCGCCGCGCGTCGACGTGGTCAACAACGTCGGCGGGATCGTGCTGACCGACGGTTATGGCGCGGACCGCGGCTACCAGCAGGTCGACACCGGCCAGTTCGACCAGCCGGAGGACGTGTTCACCGCCTGCGGCAACGGGATGGCCATCCGGTCGTCGCTGGGCCACGAGCTCGGCTGGTTCGACGACGCGTTCTTTCTCTACTACGAGGACACCGACCTGTCCTGGCGCATCCGCGCCCGCGGGTACACGATCCGCTACGCCCCGGGCGCGGTGCTGCGGCACATCCACTCGGCGTCGAGCGTCGAGTGGTCGCCGCTGTTCGTCTTCCACACCGACCGTAACCGGCTGCTGATGCTCACCAAGGATGCGACGGCGACGCTGGCGCTGTCCGCGGTGCTGCGCTACCCGGCGACGACCGCCTCCATCGCGGTGCGCACCCTTCGCCAGGCATGGCGGGGCCGCAGCCGGCCGGCGATCCGCCCGACGCTGCTGCGGCTGCGGGTGTGCGGCTCCTACCTGCGGCTGCTGCCCGCGATGCTGCGGGCCCGCCGCGAGATCGGCCGTACGACCGCCGAGCGCCGGTCGAGCCTGCAGAGCTGGCTGGTTCCTCGATGAGCGAGCTCACGAGCGACGCCACGGATCCCGCCGCGCCGGCCACCGCTGCCGCCGGCCCCGACGAGCACCCGGCGCGGGGGGTCCACGCCGCCGTCTACAACCGGTTCTGGCACTCGATGGGCGGCGGGGAACGCCACAACGGCATGATCGCCCAGGTGTTGGCGGCCGAGGGCGCGAGCGTCGACATCCTCGGGCACTCCGAGGTCGACCTCGACCGGCTGGGCAGCCATCTCGGCCTGGATCTCGCCGGCTGCCGCTACGTCCGGCTGCCGGACCGCGGCGAGGAGGCCATCGCGGCCCTGTCCGCGGGCTACGACCTGTTCGTCAACGGCTCGTACATGAGCCGCATCGCGCCGCAGTCCCGGCGCTCGGCGTACCTGTGCTTCTTCCCGACGCCCTTCGACCACGACATGGCGGCCTGGCGCAAGGCCGCGGTGCGCACCGCCGGCCCGCTGCTGCGCGGGATACGCCCGGCGGTCAGCTTCGGGCAGGGCTGGTACCCGCCGGAGGGCGGCCGTCGCCGGCAGTGGACCTGGACCAACGGGTCGGGCATCCTCGCCGTGAGTCCAGGCGAGCGGCGCACCCTGCGCGCCGACATCGGCCGCCCCGGCGCGCCCGCCGGTACGTCGCTGCGGGTCCTCGACGCGGGCGGCGGAGTGCTGGCCAAGCTGGAGATCGGCACCGACTTCGCCCCGTTCGAGGTGCCGCTGCCGCCAACCACGGACGGCACCGAGCTCACCCTGGTCAGCGACGCGTTCTCGCCGGGCGACGCGGACGTGCGCGAACTCGGCGTCGCGGTGAGCCGGCCGCGGGTCACCGACGGCGACGAGGGGCCGATCGCCCGCCTGCCGCTGCGCTTTCCCTGGCTGCTGCGGGACCCGGCGGACCTGGCCTACCTCGACGGCTACGACGTGGTCATGGCCAACTCGCAGTTCACCCAGGGTTGGATCCGGCGGCTGTGGAAGCGGGACGCCGACGTGCTGTTCCCGCCGATTCAGGTGCAGCGGCTGCACCCGGCGCCGGCCCGGGAGAAAGCCGTCATCACCGTCGGGCGGTTCTTCGCACCGGGGCTGGGGCACGCCAAGCGGCAGCTGGAGATGGTCCAGTGGTTCGGTGAGCTCTACCGCGCCGGCGACCTGCCGGGCTGGACGATGCATGTCGTCGGCGGCTGCGAGGACTCCCAGCTGCCCTACCTGGAGCTGGTCCGCGCCGCCGGGGCCGGCCTGCCGGTGCGGATCCACCCGAACGCGCCGCGGGCACAGGTCGAGCACCTGCTGTCGACCAGCTCGGTGTTCTGGTCGGCGACCGGCTACGGCGAGGACGACCGGCGCCGCCCCTGGACGGCGGAGCACTTCGGGATGACCACCGTCGAGGCGATGGCCGGCGGCTGCGTGCCCGTCGTCATCGACCGCGCCGGGCAGCGGGAGATCGTCCGGCATGGCGTCGACGGCTACCGGTGGACCGGCCCCGAACAGGTCGCCTCCTTCACCCGTCGGTTGGCCGCCGAGGACGGCCTGCGCGGCCGGCTCGCCGCCGCGGCGATCGAGCGGGCCCAGACCTTCTCGGATGACGCGTTCGCCCGCCAGTGGCACGACATCGCCGAGGGCCGCCGGCTCTACCAGGGCTGACCGGGACCCGCACGTGCGGCATCGACGCGACAGCGGCAGGAGCCACCGGATGAGGATCGTGCTCGACGGCACGCCGCTGCTCGGGCGGCGCACCGGCGTCGGCCGCTACACCGAGCATCTGCTGGCCGGCCTCGCCCGCCTCGACACCTCCTGGGACCTGGCGGCGACGGCGTTCACCTGGCGCGGGCTCGACGAGCTCGCCGGGAGCCTGCCGGCGGGGGTGCGCCCGGCCGCCCGCCGTGCGCCGGCGCGGCTGCTGCAGGACGCCTGGATCCGCGGCGAGCATCCACCGGTGGAATGGCTCACCGGCGCCGCGGACGTCGTGCACGGGACGAACTTCGTGCTCCCACCGCTGCGCCGGGCCCGCGGCGTGCTCACCGTCCACGACCTGTCCTACCTGCGAACCCCCGACACGGTCAGTGCCGCGTCCGCCCGCTACAGCGATCTCGTCCCACGCGGGCTGCGCCGAGCCGCGGCCGTGCTGACCCCGAGCCGGGCCGTCGCCGAGGAGGTCATCACCGCCTACCGGCTTGACCCGGCGCTGGTCACCCCCACCCCACTCGGCGTCGACGACGCCTGGTTCACCACCCCGGCCCCGACGGGAGCCTGGCGGCGGGAGCACGGCCTGCCCGAGCGGTACCTGCTGTTCGTCGGCTCGGCCGAACCCCGCAAGAACCTGCCGGTCCTGCTGGAGGCGGTCCGCCGGCTGCACGCGGCGAAACTCGGCGCCCCCCCGCTGGTGCTCGTGGGACCGCCGGGGTGGGGGCCGGCCCTCGACCTGGCCGGGCTGCCCGCCGGCAGCGTGATCACCGCCGGTTACCTCGACGCCGAGCAGCTTCGGGCGACGGTCGCGGGCGCCAGCGTGTTGTGCTTCCCGTCGCGCTACGAGGGCTTCGGCCTACCGCCCCTGGAGGCGCTCGCCGCCGGCACCCCGGTCGTCGCCGCCGACATCCCGACCGTCCGAGAGGTCACCGGCGCCCTGCTCGATCCCGCTCCCCGCTCCGCCGGCACCCGGGCGGGCAGCCCGGTGCGGCTGGTCCGCCAGGCCGACCGGGACTCGTTCGCCGACGACCTCGCCGAGGCGATCCTCGCCCTGCTCTCCTCCCCCGGCGACGCCGAGGCCGGCCGCACCCACGCCCGCGCCTTCACCTGGCGGCGCACCGCGGAGCTCACCGCGGCCGTCTACCGCCGGGTCGCCGAGCTTCCATAGGGCGACGGCGAGCAGCACCCCGCCGACGATCGCGCAGCCCGCCAGGACCGACAGGCCGACCCACGCCGAGCCGGGCCCGGCGATCGCCCAGGCGGCGCGCAGCCGATCGGGCAGGGCGAGCGTGGCGAGGGCGGGCCGCTTCCACGCCAGCTCCCGCCCGACGAGCACCAGCGTGCAGGCCGCCATCGCCGCGACGACGGCCACGGTCGGCAACCCGCGCCGGCCCAGCGGCAGGGCCCGGCAGGACGCGGCGACGCCGATCGCGAGCACCGGCGCCATCGGCAGCAGGTAACGGGTGAACGACGCCCCACCGGCGGCCACATATCCAACCAGGGTCGCGACGACGAGCAGGCAGTGCGCGGCCAGCAGGAACCACCCGACGGCCGCACCGCCGCCGCCGCCGCCGCCGCCGCCGCTGCCGCTGCCGCTGCCGCCCGGGCCGAACGCGGACCGTCCGAAGACACCCCCGGCAGACGGGCGACGGGCGCACGCACGCACGGCCGCCGCGGCCAGACCGACGCCGGTGACCACCGCGACACCGACGGCGACCTGCTCGGCGTGACCGGTGACGAGCGTGGGCCGGCCGAAGAACCCGCGGTAGACGTACCACCACAGATCCCCGTCGCGCAGCACCTGCCAGGCCGAGGGGCGTGCCCCGCCCAGCGGAAACATGTCCGCGATCCGCCCGGAGGCGGTGGGATCCCCGTAACGGCGCTGATTGCGCAGGTAGAACCAGCCGACGGCGGCGACGGCGAGGGCGAGCAGCGCACCGGCGGCGGCCAGGCCCCGGCCGGCCCGGCGGACCCGGCTGCCCGCCGCGTGCAGCGCGACGGCAGCGGCGACGGCGGGCACCACGGCGACGAGGGCCACCGCGCCGCTGGCCCGGCTGGCCGCCGCGGCCGGCCCGAGCACCGCGAGACCCGCCAGGATGCGCGGCCGCGGCCCGCCGCGAGCAAGGGCGACGGTCACCGCGAGCAGCCCCGTCACGATCGCCATCGCCAGGGTGTCGTTGTAGATCTGCCCGGAGGTGACGACGACCAGCCCGACGGTCCCCATGACCGCCGCCGCCCCGACCGCAACACCCGGCCGTCTCGGCAGCAGGGCGCGACACAGCGCCGCCGTCGCGACGACGACGCCCACGCCGAGCAGCACGTTGACGACACGGGCGGCGCGAAAGCCGGCCAGTGGATGGCCTGACGCCCCGCCGACCCCCAGCGGAACCGCCTCCACCACGTAGAACAACGGTGGATGGTTGGCGGTGTAGACAAGATCGAAGTTGGACAGCGGCCGGCCGAGGCGCACCCCACAGAGCCCGTCGGCGCGCGCGTCGACCGCGGCCCGGGCCTGCGCGGGCGAGGCCCGGCAGTTCGCCGGCAGGCCCGGCATACCGGGCACTCTCGACCGCACCGGGGTGTCGAGCTGCGGCAGCGAACCGTGGGCGAGCTCAAGGGCGTAGGCCGTGTGCTGCGCCTCGTCGGCGCTGGTGAACGGCGGGACCACCGCGGCGACGAGCAGACCCAGCGAGCCGAAGATCAGACCGGCCGCGGCCACCCCGGCCACGAACCACCGCCGCGCCGCCACCGATATGACGGTAGCGCCCGGCCTAGGCCGGCTATGCGGCGGTTCGCCGCCGCCGCAGCGCGGCGACGAACGCGCTCGCACCGATGATCGCGGCCAGGGCGATGGGCCCGATGACCGCGCCGAGGTAGCGGTAGTCGAAGCCGGAGGTGACCGCGGACAGCCCCAGTGTCGACACGCCCGAGCCGGCCGCCAGCCAGAACAACCGGCCGGGCCCGCCAAGCCGGTCGACCGGCCGCCCCATTCCGCGCCGCCGCGCCGCCCGCCGGGCCCGGATCGCCCGGCCCGCCGTGAGCAGCGACGCCGCCACGCCCGCCAGCAGGCCCAGGCCGACCAGGGGCATCGGCGCGTAGGAGAATCGGGACCAGGCGGCGAGCAGGCCCGCCGGCGGCGAGTGCACGGCGGTGGCGACGAAGTAGCCGTCGTCGGCGTGGGCGTCGTCCGGGGCCAGCACGTTGGTGCCGCGGGTCGGCAGCTCCCAGGTGTCCGCCCGGGACGTCTTCGGGGTCTCGTAGGGGACCGGGTCCAGGTAGCCGGCGAGGTAACGGGCCGAGGATGTGGCGATCACCCACGGTTGCCCGCGCACCACCTCGTGAGCGAACGTCCCCGCGAGGTCCTCCCGCCCCGGGGGGACCTGCCGGTGGCCCTGTCGCAGCGGCGAGCCGGCGGGCCACAGGTAGCGGACCGGGGCGCCGCGCTGGTTCACGGGCCGCGGGTCGCACAGGGTCCGCAGGTCCGCACGGGAGATCGTCGAGCAGTCGGCGAACGGCGCCACCCGCCCGTACAGGAAGAACCCGGAATGGGCGGATACCGCGAAACCCTTGCCCTCGGCCGCGCTCCACCCCGCGTAGGCGCCCACCGGCACGGCGGCCGCCACCACGAACGCAACGACGGGGGCCACCGCCCGCGCCGTCGCCGCCCCCGCCGCGCGCACTGGCGCCGCCCGGCGGCCGCGGGCGGCGACCGCGTCGGCCACCAGCACGACCACGGCGACCGCCAGCGGCCCGTAGCCCACGGTCCGCACACACAGCGCCGCGCCCAGCAGCAGCCCGGCACCCGCGGCCGCGACGGCCCGGGGCCGATCCCAGCCCGCCAGCACCGCGACGCCGGCCGAGACGAGCACCCCGAACAGACTGTCCGCCAGCACGAACTGGCCCAGGTCCAACACCCACGGCGCGAGCAGCGCGGGGGCCGCGGCGAGCGCGGCCAACCAGGGCCGGCGGACCGCGCGCAGCGCCGCCGCGTAGAGCGCCACCGCGACGGCCAAGGTCAGCAGGTGCTGCACGACCACGATCCGGGTCACGTGGCTGGGACCGTCGAGGATTCGCAGGAAGATCGGATAGCCGGACGGCCGCCAGTCCCCCGGCCACAGATCGCGCCAGGCCTGGTCCAGATAGGCGGCGGAGTCGCCCAGATACATCAGCGCCGGCGGGTAGGCGACCAGCACCAGCACCCGGGCTGCGACCGCCGCGACGAACAACCCGCTGAACACTGCGTGACGACGAACACCTCGCCGACTCCGTCCGAGGACCGCCTCCAGTAGCCCGACCCGCCGAGCCGGTGAGGCGTCAACGGGTTCGCCGGTGACACCGGCGACGGGCGGACCGCCGCTGCCGGACAGGACGGACTCGGGCGAGCCGGCCTGGATCGGCACGGCGCGGGCGGGCCCCGCAGAGCGGGCGAGTTCGGTGTCGTCACGTCGGCCGCCGGCCTCGAATGCCTCGCCGGGGACCTGGCTGACGTTACCCATCCCCCCGAGTCTCGCAGGCCACC
>NZ_JANEZT010000284.1 GCF_025403405.1 Frankia tisae | reverse complement strand
CCGCCACACCCCGCCGGTCCCCACCCGCAACCAAGAAAGACCGAGGAAAGTCTCCGATGGCACGCACCGCGCGGATCGAACGCAAGACGCTGGAGTCCGACGTGCTGGTCGAACTCGACCTCGACGGCACGGGCGTGGCGACCTCCGACACCGGCGTCCCGTTCTTCGACCACATGATGTCCCAGCTCGGCAAGCACGGCGGGTTCGACCTCACCGTGCGCACCCGTGGTGACCTGCATATCGACTCCCACCACACGGTCGAGGACACCTCTATCGCCTTCGGTTCGGCGCTGCGTGAGGCGCTGGGCGACAAGGTCGGCATCCGCCGCTTCGGCGACGCGCTGGTCCCCCTCGACGAGGCCCTCGCGCAGGCCGCGGTCGACCTGTCCGGCCGGCCGTACTGCGTGCACGTCGAGCCGGACCTCGTCGGGCTGATCGGGACGTACGACACCACGCTGACCCGGCACATCTTCGAGTCGATCACCGCGTCGGCCCGGATCGCGCTGCACGTGCGGGTACTGTCCGGCCGCAACGCCCACCACGTCGTCGAGGCGCAGTTCAAGGCGGTCGCCCGGGCCATGCGCGACGCGGTGGCCCTCGACGCCCGGGTGGCCGGCGTCCCCTCCACCAAGGGTGTCCTGTGACGGATCGGCAACCACGGGTCGTCGTTCTCGACTACGGCTCGGGGAACCTGCGCTCGGCGGAGCGGGCCCTCGCCCGGGTCGGCGCCGACGTTACGGTCAGCGACGATCTCGATGCGGCCCTGGCGGCCGACGGGCTCGTCGTGCCCGGCGTCGGTGCGTACGCGGCCTGCATGGCCGGTCTCGACGGGGTGGGCGCCGCGCCCATCGTGCGGGAGCGGGTGGCCGCGGGGCGGCCGGTGCTCGGGATCTGCGTGGGCATGCAGGTGCTCTACGAGCTCGGTGACGAGCACGGGGTGCGTACGGCCGGGCTCGGCGTGCTGCCCGGCGAGGTGCGCCGCCTCGCCGCACCCATCCTGCCGCACATGGGCTGGAACACGGTTCGTCCGCCCGCGGAGTCGGTGCTGTTCGCCGGGCTGCCGGCGGACACCCGCTTCTACTTCGTCCACTCCTACGCGGCGAAGGCCGACCCCGACGCCGACGACACGATCGGCGAGCACGGCGAGCCGTTCGCCGCCGCCGTCGAGCGCGGCGCCCTGGCCGCGACCCAGTTCCACCCCGAGAAGTCCGGCGACGCCGGCGCGCACCTGCTGACCAACTGGCTCGCCACCCTCTCCTGACGGCGGCGCCATCGCCATCGTCGCCGCTGGTGCCGGGTCGGTGGCGGGGTGAGTCAGCCGGCGTGGGCGGGGACCCGGCCGGCGGTGAGCGCCGCGGGCACGGGCAGGCCCAGGTGCTCCAGCAGGGCGGCCAGCTTCAGGTCCAGCTCGATGCCCACGATCGTGATCGCCCGGCTGCCGTAGCTGCGGAAATGCGTGCTCGGCTGGTCGACGCTGAACCAGGTCGTGCCCGCCCGGTCGGTGTGGATCGTGGTCCGCAGCGGGGCGTGCAGCAGCACCCCCGGGTCATGGCGGAACATCCGCTCGGCGATGACATGGTTGCCCATCAGATATTCGACGCACCGCCCCTCGTCGCCGGCCGCCCGAAACATCCAGGTGAACTCGCCGCGCCAGTAGCGGAGGAAGCCGTGCGGCGCGTTCGGCGCCGTCGCGACCCGGACGTCGTCCCAGGTCGGCTCGCCCGCGGCGAGGGCGGCGAAGCGTGCCTCGTCGAGGGCGGGAACCGCCTGCTCATAGCGGCGGACCGTCTCGTCGTAGCTCAGGTCCGTCGCGACGGACAGCCGATGTACCTCGTAGCGCACGGTGCTGACGGCATCGGCGAGTTCGTGATCGGTACTGGTCATGCGCCAGCCTCCCGTCTCGTCCGGCGTGGCGCGCATGGCACGCCGCGCGGACCGGCGGGATTCCCGCCGCTGCTCCGGTCGAAACCGGTGCGTCGGTCACCGGTAGGGTTCGGGCCCCGCCCGGTCCACCATGCTGCGTCACGAACCATGTGACTCGGGCATATAGATTCGATCTATCGATTTGCACGGCCGGCGCGCCGGACTGTCCAGGTCGCGGACCGGGCAAGGTCGGCCTGTGCGCGTTGCCGGTGTCGCCACCGGTCCGTTTCCCGGGGCCGCCCGCCCGGGTCCGACGTGCCGAACTCTCGGCGTCGGACTCCATCTGCGCGAGCGTCCTGCTCGGCCGCCCCGACCGCGCAGACGGCCCGAGAGCCTCATTCACGTCATCCGGCGAGCTGCGAGCCGCGCTCCTTCGCCCGGTCACGGACGGCCGCCAGCGGAACACTGAGGATCCGGGCCGACGGGTGACCCACGCTTACCAAGCGTCCAACTACCAGGCCCTCCAGCGGCTCCTACCGGACCTGCTCGCGGATGCGCGTGCAGCAGCAGATCAGCGCCCTGGTGAGCCGGCTGTCACCCACGTCCCGGCAGAGACCTACCACCTGATGTCGATCACACTGATGAAGCTCGGCGACGGTGAGGCGGCCTGGCACGCGGCCGACCGGGTTCAACACGACCAACGTCCTGCTCTACGAGGCATCCGTGCTTGCCCAGCTCGGCGAACACCTCACCGCGCTGAACGCGGCGGCCCGCATCCACCAAGCGGCGTTCGCCGCGTTACCCAGAGAACGGCGCACCCACCACCTGGTCGACACCGCAGGCTCGGCCCTGGTCGCTGGACGCAGCGACCAGGCCCTACGGATGCTCCTGGACGCCGAACGGATCAGCCCGCAGGAAGTCCACACCCTCCCCGCCGCCCGCCAGCTCATCGCGGCTTTCGTCGATGCCCGGCACAAGCCGTCCGGGAGCGGCTTGCGCGAACTCGCGCGACGCGCTGGAGTACCCGCGTGACGACTTCCCCCACGCCCGCCCGGGTCCTCTACGCGGTCGTGTGCGCCGCGCCGCCCGCCCTACATATCCGCACCCTGATCAGCCAGGCCCAGCAACGTGGCTGGGATACCTGCCTAATCCTCACCCCGACTGCGGCGCGCTGGCTCGAAACAGGCCTCCCCGAGCTGGAGAAGACCACCGGTCATCCGCCCCGTTCTGCCTACAAGCTGCCCGGAGAGGCCGACGTCCTGCCCGCGCCCGACGCGATCCTCGTCGCCCCAGCCAGCAGCAACACGATCAACAAATGGGCGGCCGGGATCAGCGACACTCTCGCTCTCGGCCTCATCACCGAAGCGATCGGAAAACGGCTACCCATTGCAGCTCTGCCATACCTGAACAAGTCCCAGGCCGCACACCCAGCGTTCCCGCGGAGCGTCGATGTACTGAACGACGCTGGAGTGCACGTCCTGCTCGGTGACGCAGGATACGAACCCCATGGCCCGGGCCAGTCCAGACCAGAAGGATTTCCGTGGGTTCTTGGACTAGACGCAGTGGCCGCCATGATGACTGCCCAGCCATAGTCCAATGACCTGCCACTGCCGAGCATCCCGGTCGGGAGCGGCGTCGTCGAGACGGGTTGTCACCGGCAGTGCCGGCGGCTGTGGTCTCGGGCGGTCGCGGAGTGGCCGTAGGGTGGCCGGTGTGACGCTTACTCTGCTGCCTGCCGTCGATGTGGCCGACGGGCGGGCCGTCCGCCTTGTCCAAGGTGAGGCCGGTTCCGAGACCTCCTATGGCGACCCGCTGGAGGCAGCGCTGACCTGGCAGCGCGACGGCGCCGAGTGGATCCATCTGGTCGACCTCGACGCCGCGTTCGGCCGCGGCTCGAACCGCGAGCTGATCGCCGAGGTCGTCCGCTCGGTCGACGTGGCCGTGGAGCTCTCCGGCGGCATCCGCGACGACGACTCCCTCGACGCGGCGCTGGCCACCGGCGCGGTGCGGGTCAACATCGGCACGGCCGCGCTGGAGGATCCCGACTGGGTTCGCCGGGCGATCGACCGGGTGGGCGACCGGATCGCCGTCGGGCTCGACGTGCGCGGCACGACGCTGTCCGCCCGCGGCTGGACCCAGGACGGTGGCGAGCTGTTCGAGGTGCTCGCCCGCCTCGACGCCGACGGCTGCGCCCGCTACGTGGTGACGGACGTCCGCCGCGACGGCACGCTCACCGGCCCGAACGTCGAGCTGCTGCGCTCGGTGACCGCGGCGACCGACCGCCCCGTCGTGGCCAGCGGGGGCGTGTCCGCGCTCGCCGACCTCGTGGCGATCGCCGCGGTGCCCGGCGTCGAGGGCGCGATCGTCGGCAAGGCCCTCTACGCGGGCGCCTTCACCCTCCCCGAGGCCCTCGCCGTCACCTCGACGGTCGCGGCCCCGTGACGCCGCGAACGCCGGAGGTGGCGGGGTGAGCGTCGCGGTTCGGGTGATTCCCTGCCTCGACGTCGACGGCGGTCGGGTGGTGAAGGGGGTGAACTTCACCGATCTGCGCGACGCCGGGGATCCGGTCGAGATGGCCCGGCTCTACGACGCCGAGGGCGCCGACGAGCTGACGTTCCTCGACATCACCGCGTCGAGCGGCGACCGGGAGACCACCTACGACATCGTCCGGCGCACCGCCGAGCAGGTCTTCATCCCGCTCACCGTCGGGGGCGGGGTCCGCTCCGCCGACGACGTCAACCGGCTGCTGCGCGCCGGAGCCGACAAGGTGGGGATCAACACGGCCGCGGTGGCCCGCCCCGAGCTGGTCCGCGAGTGCGCCCACCGGTTCGGCAACCAGTGCATCGTGATCTCGGTGGACGCCCGGCGGTGCCCGGATCCAGGCGGCCCCCGCTTCGAGGTGACTACGCACGGTGGTCGTCGGGGGACCGGAATCGACGCCGTCGGCTGGACTTCGCGGGTGGTCGAGCTCGGCGCCGGCGAGATCCTGCTCAACTCCATGGACGCCGACGGCACCCGGGACGGATACGATCTGGAGCTGATCTCCGCCGTGCGCGCCGAGGTCGATGTGCCGGTGATCGCCAGCGGCGGGGCCGGTGACCTCGCTCATTTCGCGCCGGCGGTCGGCGCGGGCGCGGACGCGGTGCTCGCGGCCAGCGTGTTCCATTTCGGACAGCTGCGCATCGGCGAGGTGAAGGCGGCGCTGCGGGACACGGGCGTTCCCGTGCGCTGACCGCCACCACTCCGTCGGCGCCGCTGCCGCGACCTGTTGACGGAGGGTGACGATGTCGGAGCGTGTGGCGGAGCCGGGGCGACAACCCGGGGTCATCGGCCAGGGCTTCGCGAACCTCTGGCGGGGCATCCGGGACGAGCCCCGCCTGTTCGCGGTGGCAACGGTCGGTGGCTGCCTGTTCACCCTGACGGGGGTGGCCAATTCTCTCGTGCTCGGCGAGGCCACGGACCGGGTGGTGATCCCGGCGATCCGGCAGGGGCACGCCGACTGGTCGGCGGTCGCCCTGGCCGCGGCGGCGCTCAGCGCCGTCGGCCTCGCCCGGGCGCTCGGTATGCTCCTGCGCCGCCTCGCCGGCGGCACGGTCGTGTTCCGGCTGCAGGCGCGGCACCGGCACGCGGTGACCCGCCAGTACCTGCGGCTGCCGCTGTCCTGGCATCAGCGGCACTCCACCGGCACGCTGCTGTCCAACGCCAACTCCGACGTCGAGGCCGCCTGGGCCCCGGTCATGCCGCTGCCGTTCGCGCTGGGCGCCCTCGTCATGCTCGTCGTGGCGCTGGTGCTGCTCGTGGTCACCGACCCGGTGCTGGCACTGATCGGTTTCGTGATCTTCCCGACGTTCGGCGTGCTCAACGTCTGGTACGGCCGGCGGGTGTGGCCGCTGTACTCCCGGGCGCAGCAGCTGCGTGGGGAGGTCAGCGCGGTGGCGCACGAATCCTTCGACGGCGCCCTCGTCGTCAAGACCCTCGGCCGGGAGGAGGACGAGACCGCCCGCTTCGCCGTCCGCGCCGAGCAGCTGCGCGACGCGATGATCCACGCGGGCCGGCTGCGGGGCCTGTTCGACCCCGTGATGGAGGCCCTGCCGAACCTGGGGATCCTGCTGGTGCTGCTGGTCGGCGCGATCCGCATCGACGCCGGGGCGATGGACGTCGGGCAGCTCGTCCGGGTCGCCTACCTGTTCACCCTGCTCGCCTTTCCGCTGCGGGCGTTCGGCTGGGTGTTCGGTGACCTGCCGCGGGAGGTCGTCGGCTACGACCGGGTCGACGCGGTGCTGCGGGCCCGTGGCCACGAGACGTACGGCCCGCGCACGCTGACCGCCGCCGGCCCCGCGTCGCTACGCCTCGACGCCGCCACCTACACCTACCCCACCGCCGACCCCACTGCCGATCCGGCTGCCGGCCCCACCGGTGACGCCGCTGCCGATCCGGCTGCCGGCCCGACCGGTGACCCTTCGGAGCCCGCGAGCCCCGGCGATCCGCCTGCGCGGCCGGTGGTGGACGCGGTGAGCTTCGAGGTGACCGCGGGCAGCGTCGTCGCGATCACCGGCCGCACCGGTGCCGGCAAGTCGTCGCTGGTGAACCTGCTGGCCCGGCTCGTCGACCCACAGGCCGGCGCGGTGCTGCTCGACGGCGTCGACCTGCGCGAACTCGCCGCCGGCGAGGTGAGCCGAGCCGTCGCCGTCGTGGCCCAGCAGGCGTTCCTCTTCGACGACACGGTGCGCGCCAACGTCACCCTCGGGGCGGACAACACCGACGATGACGTCTGGGCCGCGCTGCGCCGCGCACAGGCCGACGGCTTCGTCGCGGCCCTGCCCGACGGCCTCGACACCATGGTCGGCGAGCGGGGGACCTCCCTGTCCGGCGGCCAGCGCCAACGCATCGGCCTGGCCCGCGCGCTCATCCGCGCCCCGCGGCTGCTCGTCCTCGACGACGCCACCGCCAGCGTCGACCCCCGGGTGGAGGCCGCGATCCTCGCCGACCTGCGCGAACGCGCCGGCGCCTCGACGGTCGTGGTCGTCGCCCAGCGCCGCTCCACGATCGCGCTGGCCGACGAGGTGATCCACCTCGACGCCGGCCGGGTCATCGGCCGCGGTCGGCACGAGGAGCTACTCACCTCCTCCCCGCGCTATGCCGCCCTGCTCACCGCCTACGAGGCGGCCGCCCGCGCGGCTGGCGCCATTCCCGCGCCCGCCGTCCGGGAGCTCGAACCGGAGGCTGCGTCGTGACGCCCGCCGCCCCCCCGGCGGCGTCGCGGGCCTCCCAGCCGACGTTGACGGCGACGTTCCGCCGGCTGCGCGCGCTGTCCCCCGAGCTGACCCGGGGCCTGCTAGGCACCCTCGCGCTCGCCCTGGTGGCGACCGCGGGAAAGGTCGTTATCCCGGTCGTCGTGCAGCAGACCCTCGACCGCGGGCTCACCGACGACGGAGTCGACGTCGGCCTGGTCGCTGTGGCCGTCGGCGCGGCCTCAGCCGTCATCGTGCTGACCACCTTCGCCACGTACCGGATGAACCTGCGGCTCTACCGCCTGTCCGAGGGCACCCTCGCCACCCTGCGGGTGCATGCCTTCCGCCACATCCACGACCTGTCGATGCTCAGCCAGTCCGCCCAGCGTCGCGGCTCGCTGACCTCCCGGGTGACCAGCGACGTCGATCAGATGTCGCAGTTCCTCCAGTTCGGCGGGGTGATGCTGCTGGTCTCGTCCGGCCAGATGCTGCTGGCCACCGTGTTGATGGTCGTCTACTCGTGGCCGCTGACCCTCCTCGTGTATGCGTTCTTCGTCCCTCTGTTCGTCGTGACTCGGCTGGTGCAGCGCCGGCTCGCCGGCCGGTACGCGATCGTCCGCGAACGGGTCGGCGAGCTGCTGGGCGCCGTGTCCGAGGCGGTCGTCGGCGCCCCGGTCGTGCGGGCCTACGGCGTTGCGGAGCGGACCGGGCGGCGCATCGACCGGACCATCGACCGCTACCGCTCGGCCCAGATCGAGGCCCAGCGGGTCGTCGCCGGGGTCTTCTCGCTCAGCGAACTGGTCGCCGCACTCGCGACCGCCGCGGTCGTGAGTGCGGGGGTCGCGCTCGGCGTCGCCGGCTCGCTCAGCACCGGGCGGCTGATCGCGTTCCTGTTCCTGATGACCCTGTTCGTCATGCCGATCCAGTCGATGACCGAGGTGCTCAACGACGCGGCCAACGCGTTGGCCGGCCTGCGCCGGGTGCTCGACGTTCTGGATCTCCCGACCGACGTCCGCGACCCTGCGCTCGGCCGGACGGTGGGGCGGCTGCCGGCGCCCCGCACCGGCGGCGCTGCGGGCCGCGACCTGCCGGCCGGACCGCTGGGGGTCCGGTTCGACGGGGTCGGGTTCGCCTACCCCGACGGGCCGCCGGTGCTGCTCGACGTCGACCTGGAGATCGCCCCGCGCACGCGGGTGGCGGTGGTCGGCGAGACCGGATCCGGCAAGACGACCCTGGCCAAGCTGCTCACCCGGTTGATGGATCCGACCACGGGCACCGTGCGCATCGGCGGGGTGCCGCTGTCCGAGGTGCGGTTCGCCTCGCTGCGTGGCCGGGTGCTGCTCGTGCCGCAGGACGGCTTCCTGTTTGACCTCACGATCGCCGACAACGTCCGTTATGGCCGCCCCGGTGCCGACGACACGGCTGTTCGCGCCGCCTTTGCGGCGCTCGGCCTCGCCGACTGGCTCGCCGGGCTGCCGGCGGGGCTGGCGACCCGGGTGGGGGAGAGCGGGTCGCGACTGTCGGCCGGGGAGCGGCAGCTCGTCGCCCTGGCCCGCGCCCGGCTGGCCGATCCGGATCTGCTGGTCCTGGACGAGGCGACCTCCGCAGTGGACCCCGAGACCGAGGTGCGCCTGGCGGCGGCCCTGGCCGAACTGACCCGGGACCGCACCTCGGTGACGATCGCGCACCGGCTGTCGACGGCGGAGGCGGCGCAGGATGTCGTCGTCGTGGACGCCGGGCGCATCGTGCAGCGGGGCCATCACCGGGAGTTGGTCGCCGTGCCCGGGGTGTACCGCCGGAGTGCTCACGGTGGCCGAGTCCGGCGGGCACCATCGGTGCGAGCCGGCCGAACGTGGCCCGGTCGACCTCCAACTGTCTCTTTATACACATCTCCGAGCCCACGAGACTAGCGCTCAGCTCGTATGCC
>NZ_JANEZT010000283.1 GCF_025403405.1 Frankia tisae | reverse complement strand
CACCCCCCGCCTGCTCACCCTCACCGACGCCCAGCGCGACGAGGTCGACGCCCACTGCGCGCCGCAGACCCCGAGCCTGTTCGTCGCGGTCGCCGACCGGTGGGGCCTGCAGGTCCTGCTCGCCGGGGAAGACGGCGGGGGGATGTGCCGGACCTTCAACGGACCTGCCGCCGGCGTCGACCTGACCGGCATCAACGGCCCGATCCTCTGGTCAGGTGGTCGCCATGACCTGACGAAGCCGCCGACGAGCCCCGTCGAGGTGTTCAGCTCCAGCGAAGACGGGTCCGGCAGGCTCGGCGCATGGAACGCGCGGCAGTGGGCCGTCGGCCAGGTGTCCCCGCAGGTCGCCCTGCTCGTCGCCACGGTCCCGACCGGCGACGCCGTCGTCGTCCCCTTCGAGCCCTCGACCGGCGCGTTCATCACCCGTATTCAGATTACGACCTCGGATCTCGCCCAGTACCAGTCCATCGGCCACATGCCGCTGACGTTCTACGCCTACGACTCCGCCGGCACGCTGGTCGCCCAGTCCACGGCCACCGGCTGCGGCCAGACGCCGATATGCGGCGATGGACCCCAGGCCCAGGCCCAGCTGCCCTCACTCGTGTCGGCGCCGCCGGCGGCGCCGACAGCGGGCCTGGGCAGACCCGCCGCCCCCGCGACCCCCGCCGCTCGCTGAGCGAAGCGGGTAGAACGAGAGCTACCGGTCAGCTGTGGATCGTGCTGGAGGTGAACGTGGTGGAGGTGGACGTGGTGGACGCGACCGAAGAGACCATGCCTGGCGGCTTCGTGAACACGGTCGTTCGGATCGGCGACACGGTGCGCAGGCCGCGTACGTCCCGGTCCGACTTCGTCCACAGTCTGCTCGGCTTCCTCGACCGGCAGGGATGGCAGGGGGCGCCGCGGTTCCTCGGCGTCGACGAGCAGAACCGGGAGATCCTCAGCTTCATCGACGGGCACGTTCCCTGGAAGGCCGAACACGCCCCCGCCGTCCGGTCTGACGCGAGCCTGCTCCGGGTCGCCGAGCTGGTCCGCGAGTTGCACGACCTCACCGCGGGGACACCGCTGGCCGGCGGCCACGACGTCGTCTGCCACAACGACCTGTCGCCGAAGAACACCGTCTACCGCGATCTCGGTCAGCAGCCGCACCCGGTGGCCTTCCTCGACTGGGACCTCGCCGCACCCGGTGAACGCATCCACGACGTCGCCCACCTGTGCTGGCAGTTCCTCGACCTCGGCCCGTCGACGGCCGAACCGGCCGAGGCGGCCCGCGGGATCCGGCTGATCCGTGACGCCTACGGGCTGACCGGACACACCCGTCTGATCGAAACGATCCTCTGGTGGCAGGACCGTTGCTGGCGCGGTATCGAGGCGGGGGCGATCGCAGGTGAACCCGCCGCCATCCGGCTACGCGACGCGGGCGCCGTCGACCAGGTCCGTGCCGCCCACCGCTGGGTCTCCGAGCACCGCACCCGACTCGCCTAGCCACCCGGCGCCGCCCCAGGGCTCGCATGTGCATGCGTCACGCCGCGAGCTCCTGTAGGCGACAAGCACGAGAGCATCGGGGGCGGCGAGCTTCGCCCGCACCCGGGCTATCCGCGCAGCGTCGGGAGGTCGTCCCCGGGCACTGTTGGCCTCACGCCAGACGCCCAGCGCGGCGGGAAGATCATCGCTTTGCGCGAGACGAACCACCACCAGGTCTGGTTCCACCACAGGTTCCACGGGCTACAGGATCGCCGCTCCGAGCAAGTAGTCACCCGGATACCCAACATCTGGGGCGGGTTAGCGTGTGGTTGTGCTCAGTTGGGATCACAACGCCTACTACCACCGGCTGCTGCTGCGCCAGCTGCCGCAGCCATGCCGACAGGTGCTGGATGTCGGCTGTGGCGCCGGCGCGTTCGCAGCCCGGCTCGCCCGGCACAGTGAGCAGGTCGACGCCGTCGATCGCTCCGCAGGGATGATCGACGAGGCCAGGCGTCGCACCCCCCACACCGTGCGCTGCGTTCTCGCCGATGTGCTCGCCGACCCGCTGCCGGGCAACGACTACGACGCGATCGTCTCGATCAGCGCACTGCACCACATGCCGTTGCAGGACGCACTTGCGGTGCTCGCGGCCGCCCTGCGGCCCGGAGGGGTCCTCGCAGCCGTTGCCATACCCCGGACGGACCTGCGCCGGGAACTGCCTGTCGAGATCGTCGCGGCCGTCGGGCATCGCCTGCTTGGCGCGATGTTCTTCACGAACCGGCTGCTGGGAACCCAGGGCTGGTTCGCGAAGGACCCTGCGCGCGCGAGCATGCCCATGGTCACGGATCCGCCGCTGACCACCCGCCAGGCCGCCCGCCAAGCCGCCGCCGTCCTGCCCGGCGTGCGCGTGCGACGGCTGCTGTTCTGGCGTTACCTTCTGGTCTGGCACAAGCCGATCACCCCGGAGAAAGGAATCATCGACGGCGCCCACCGCGGTACGTGCGCGGTGGGCGCCGAACTAAGCGATCAGTTACCTGTCGTGACGGCAGGCGAGGTGGGTGATCGGCCTCGCGGCCTCGCGGCGACGCCCTGCACGATCGCCGCGGGCAGCGTGTGTGCGCAGGGCGTCGAGCAGCGCGTCCCTGCGGGTGTGGTGGCGGGCCCGGACGAGCCGGATGTGCCGGTCGTACTCGCCGCTGGCGAGCAGCCGGGCGAGCACGAGCTGGGGGACGGTCGGGCTGCCGATCCGCACGCCGTCACGGTCGACCGGGATGGGCGCGGCGCGCAGCCCACGGGTGCGCGCCAGCCACGGGGCTCGTGCCTCCCGTAGCCGGGGATGTCCCCGTGGGTCGCCGTAACCGAGATCGTCCGGCGGGGTCTCGGTTAGCCCCGCCCGTTCGGCGCGCAGCCAGGCGCCGCACGGGAACGCGGACAGATCCGGGACACCCGGCGAGAGGTCGATTGAGGACCCGCCGGCGGTGGGCCAGGGTGTCCTCGGCCAGCACCCGCTCCCCCTCATGGTCCCCGAGGGCGCCGAGGGTGATGGTGAGGGCGTAGGCGGGTGGCCAGGGGTGTGGGCGGCGGGGTCCTCGGCGTTGCCGACCTCGCAGGCCGGGCGGGTTCGCCGGGGAACCGCGGCTTGGCCGTCGGTGTCCCGCGCTCGCCGCGGGCCGCGGCTGTCAGCCGGATGGCCGCAGACGCCTGGTCGAGGTCGAACAGGTCGACGTTGACCAGCTGACCGAGCAGCTTCGGCCGGTCGAAGTCCTCCACCCGGAACACCAGCAGCCTGCGCGCCCGGCCGGAGGGATCCGCGGCCCAGGCGGCCTGCCACTCCGCCTCTGCGAACGCCGAGGACACATACGCCGCCGACAGCACCGCCACCGTCCGCGCCGCCACCCGCGCGCCCTGGTGCACTCGGTGAGCAGGACTGTTTCCACATGGTCTCGAAGGAGTGTGGCTGGTGGCCTTCCCAGCCCATCACCGCCTGGATCACCCGGTGCACCTCGGCCAGCGTCGCGCTCGAGAGCACGTGGACGCGACGCCAGACCCGTAGCGGCCAGACATCACGCAGGGTTACTCCTAGTTGGTGCACACTCACCGGATCGCCGTAGTAGGCGGGCCCCGGCCGGGAGGGGCTGTGACGGCGGGTGGTCACGACGACGGGAAGGACCGCACATGGACCAGGACGGTGCGGGGACGGACGGTGCGCCGCGGTGCACACGCTGCGGGGTGCTACTCACCCCCATGGGCATGGGTGGGTGTGTGCTGTGCCTGTCGGGGCCGGTATGGCCGGGCGACGGCTGGTCGGAGCAGGACGACGAGACCCCGCCGGCCTGCCAGGACTGCGGCGATCTGCTGATCCCCGGAGTGAGCGCGCTGCCCCCGGGAGTCCCGGGGCGGCGGGAACGCTGCCAGGTGTGCGCGGCGATCGGCCCGTGCCGCGACTGCGGGGATGCGATCGTCTGCGGGTACAACGACGTGCCCGGCGTGGTGGTCGGGAGGCGGCTGTGCCGCGACTGCGCCCCCGACCCCACCGGCGAAGACGACCTCCCGGTGGGCGTCGACACGGCCGGCGACGGCCCCATCCTCTGACGGTCGTCACGCGTGACGACCGTGGATCGCGTGGCGTCCGCGACCAGGTAGGGGCCAGCCGACCGGCCCCGGGCCGGGGAGCTGGGCGGGAGCCGGGGAGCTGGGGGGAGCCGGTCGCGCGCGGCACCACCGGTGGCCGCGAGCGGTGACGTGGGACGGGTCCGTGAGGCTGGACGGCCGCTACCGTCTCCGGCGGGCCCCTTGCCGGTGGTCGGCTGGCGGGGCGGCGCCGGCGCCGTGTTGGGTATCCCGAGTGTCCCGTTCAGGCGAAGATGACGAGCCGGAGGGCCATCAACCTGAAGTCCGTCATCTTGACGTGGACGATTTGACCTCGGAGCGTCCGGGTTTAGTGGGCGGATTCGGTGGATCTTGGCGGCGCGAACGGCTTCAGGTCGAAGTGGTCGCGGACGGCAAGCGGGACGTGCTGGAGTGGCGGCTTATCCGCGTTGCTCTGGATGCGTTACGCATCGAGAACCAGCAACTCCGCGACGCGCTCGCACACGTCCACGGTCCACTCCGAGCAGCCCGAACCGATCTTGGTGTCGAGGAGGTCTCCTGATCTTCGGGATACCCTCGGCCCATAACGCGCCGGAACAGATCGACACAAGTCACGTGACACGCGCATAGCTTGGATGTTATTCTTATGATCGCTCCGGCTCGTCCTCGGCTCTGGACACGGCATTCCCCGAGGACCCTCTGACAAGGGCCGAGAAGCTTTTGCAGTGCCTACATTCCCGGCGGGCCTCCGGCACCGATGTCATCGGTGTTCTCCTCGGCAATCGAGACGAGCCCTGTCCGATCGACCCTCATGCTGCTCGAGTACGCGCCCATGGTCTGATCCGTCAGTGTCCTTTCAACCCAGAAAGCTGAACAATTAATGTTCATCTGGCCCCGAATGACCACTGGACCCGAACGTCTCATGTTGGAGAGCTTGCTCGACCGCAACCGGCAAGCGCTCATCGACACCGCGCGAGGGCTATCCGAGACCGACGCACGGCGGCGCCTGGTCGTCTCACTGACCACACCGATCGGTCTGATCAAACACGCCGCCACCGCCGAGCGCATCTGGTTCCAACGCACCCTGCTCGGCCTGGACGAGTCCGCATGCGACGGCTACGCCACCGGCGACGACGGCAGTTTCGTTGTCGCCGACGGCGAAACGCTGGCCGACGTGATCGCCGAGTTTGAGCGTGCCAGCGAGCGTTCCCGCGTGATCGCCGCCGACTTCGAGCTCGACGACACCAAGGCGCACCCCCGCGCTGGCGATGTCAGCCTGCGGTTCGTCTACCTGCTCCTGGCGGACATTCACTCGTGGTTAGGCTCGGGCAAGCCGCCGGTGGATGCGGGTTATGAGCCTGTCGACGTCGGCGACCGCCTGGACGGTGCGGGCGACGGCCTTGTCGAGGTCTTGCGGCGAGGTTCGTTCGTCCTCGCGAGCGAGGTTGAGTTCGACGCGGAGCTGGTTGAGTGTGACGCGGGCCTGGAAGAGTTCGGCTTGCAGGCTGCCGAGGGCCTGGTACTCGGCTTGTTCGGTGATGGTGTTCAGGATGCGGGCGGCGTCGAGCGCGGCTTGGGCGCAGAAGCCGGTGGGAGTGAGTTCGGCCAGGTCTGCGGCGGCGGCGAGTCGTCAGGCGATCACACCCCGTACACCCCGTACACCACGTCCGTGGACTCCACTTCGGCGCCACGTCGGCCGCCGATGCGACCCACCGAAGAAGTTCGCCCTCGCCGTGGCGAAGTCCCGCAGCGCCTGCTGCTGCACGATCACACTGCCCGCCGCCAGCCAGTCGCACGCGCCCCGCGCCGCGGTCGACTGCCGATTCCACTCGGCGTAACCGGGGGCGGGGCCACACCGCGGGTTCCACCACGACTGCTGCTCCACACACAGGTTCCACACGAACCGCGCATGCCCACAATGCACAAGAAGAACATCTTCCTGCGCCGCATCGGGATACAGCCGGAACCTCGACACAAACCGATCCTAACCCACCAACAGGACCGTGGAGAAGATAGTCCCGAGATTCCCGGACAACCCACGATCCCAGATCACCGAAACCACCAAAGAAGACAACTATTCCCCGGGCAGAGAAATCATCCACCTGTTACATGCCGCGTTCGCACGGCGATTCGCCTGACGGCGCATCGCCTATCCCTGCCCCGCTCCGCGGGAAGCCGGACTCCTCCCCGGCGTGACGGCCAGGGCGTCCCCCGGAATTCTCGGTGATCCGCACCTAGGACTCGGGTGGTCCCGGGACGGGCGGGGGCGTGTTCCTCGCGATGATCAGGCGGGCACAACGACCGTGTGCACGATCTTGTCGGCGAGTGTCTGCCGTTTGGCGTCCCACAGCGGGAACAGGAATCCGACGTAACAGATGATGCCGTCGACGCAGTGGCAGAGATCGCGGGCAAGCGCCATCGCCGGTCCGATCGGCTGGCCGGTGACCTCGCTGACGAGTCGGATGTTCAGCGTCTTCTTGCCCAGCGTCTGACCGGTCCTGCCGCCCTGGATCCATCGGTTGTAGATGACCCAGCCGAGCAAGGCCAGCCAGAGGATCACCAAGAGCGCCACCGCCGGCCCGCGGAGTATCGCTCCGAAAAGCCCCAACACGACGATCTGTGGCAATGTATCGATGAGGTATGCGCCGACTCGCTGGCCCCAGCTGGCGTAGGCGCCTGGCCCCACCGGCTGGCCGGGCCCGTACCCTGGCGCGGGCTGTGGGTACGGGTTGGGCTGGTAGTAGCCGGGCTGCTGGTACTGGCCGGGCTGCGGGTACTGGCCAGGCTGCGGGTACTGGCCAGGCGGGGGCTGCTGGTACTGGCCGGGCTGCGGGTACTGATCGGCCTGCGGGTACTGATCGGCCTGCGGGTACTGGCCAGGCTGCTGGTACTGGCCGGGCGGGGGCTGCTGGCCGGGCGGGGGCTGCTGGCCCCACTGCGGGGGATACGCCTCGGACGGGGGTGGGTTGTAGCCGGTCACGATCGACCTTTCTGAGAAGAGCGGTCCTGCATGGATTGGTGATCGCCTAGATGAAGTGGTACCGATGCAGCTGAAAGAGCCAGCTGAGAGCTACGACGACGTATGCCGAGTACCGGGTCCGCGCACGCGCGGCGGCGGACCAGGGGCGTGGCGGTGGCGCCAGGCCGAGGAGCCGGGCCGCCAGGATCGGCGTCGTCGCGGTCACCAATGCGGCCGTGAGATAGACAAGAGGGCTGGTGCTGGCGGCAGCCGCCCATTCGCTACGGGTCAGCGCGACCGTCGCGGTCGTCAGCCCGCAGAACGGGCATGGCAGGCCGGTCAGTGTGCGCAGTGGACAGGGAAGGCCCCGCCCGCCCGTGCGCGCCATGATCGTCGGGTAGATCGCCCCGATCAGGCCCGCGCCCAGGCCGGCCATGGTGATGTGCTCGGGAACCGAGTACATCCTCCGCAGCATCGCCGGCATCCCCCCGTTTACTCCGCAGATGGCATTCGCCGCATGCTAGGTGAGGCCATACCTATCTGCAATGTCAAAAATTTGACGTTTTCATGATTTACGGGGTGATCGGTGACCGCAGCGAGAACCGCGCTGACAACCAACCGATGATCGGCGCATGTGGGTGACTCAGACACGACTCATGGTCACGATGGGTGGTGCCGGGTGCCGGGTGCGGTGGTGTCGGTGGCTGGCCCCGGAGTAGCTGACGGCGTCCCTGGGGGACCGCCGGGATACGGCAGCAAGAGGCAACGGATGACCGTAGCCCCGGTGGCGGGACATAGGGGAGTCGCCGAGTAGCCTATCGATCACTGTCAGAGGTGCGGGGTGGTCGGTGGCGTCGATCGAGCGGACGGCGTATCCACGGTGCACGCGGACGGTGTCGTCGCGGGAGTTGCAGGACGCGTTCACGCCGAGCGGGGACGAGATTGCCTGGGCGGTCGAGCGGACCTCGACGGGGCAGCATCGGCTGGCGCTGCTGGTGTTGTTGTTGAAGTGCTACCAGCGGTTGGGCTACTTCCCGACCCTGACCACGGTGCCAGGAGACGTGGTCGGCTATGTGCGCCCCCAGCTGGGGCTGGACGCCTCGGTGGCGGCGGAGCATGACGCGCCGCGCACGACGACGTGCTGGTCCGGGAGCAGCTCGGGGTCGGGGGTCGAGGAAGAACCGAGCAGGAGTGAACGGCTGGCGCGGCCGCTGAGGCTTCGCTAACTGGCGCCCGGCCACGTGACCCGAGATCACGGGAAGGCACGTCACGCGCGAGGTTCTGCCCTGCTCCAGCGGAAGGAACGCGCTGACGGAGCTGAAGGCGACATGACGGGCGGGTCCATCAGCGAGCTCAGCCAGGCCCTGGACGCCGCGGGTGTCGACCACACCCTGGCCAACAGCCGAGGCTGAGGCACTCGACGTCGTCGCTCACATCGGCTCCTGGTCCTCGGCGCGAGGACGAGCTCATCGGCGGGTGCCCTGCAGGTTCAGCAGCAGGTCGGCCACCGCGGTGGGCTGGGACAGGAAGGGGTGGTGGCCGGTGTCGAGTTCGACGACACTCCCGGCCCTGAGGGCGAACTCGCGTTGCAGCCGGGCGGGGGTGCCGTTGTCCTGGGTGCAGACGAGGTAGGTGGAGGGCACCTGGTGCCAGGCGGCCGCCCCGACCGGCTGCCCGGTCACCTGGACGCTCTGGCGGGCGAGGTGGGCTGGTGCCTGCGTCTGGACGTCTGTGTCGCAGTCCGCCAGGAAGGTGTCCACGAGTAGTTCGGGGCGGACCCGGAACGTGCCGGTGTCGGGGTCGACGTCGAGGAACGGGGCGGGGGTGCCGTCGCCGAACTCCGACAGGCTCTGCCCGACCTCGGGCAGGTAGCTGGAGATCAGCACCAGATGGCGCACCGGGCCGACCCCCGCGGCCGCCTCCGCAGCCACGATGCTGCCGTAGCTGTGGGCGACCACGACGGTGGGTTCGTCGCTGTCGTGGAGCACGTGGCGCACGGCGGCGACGTCGTCGGCCAGACCCGGCCC
>NZ_JANEZT010000282.1 GCF_025403405.1 Frankia tisae | reverse complement strand
GGACACACCCGGACCCTACGGTCTGATCAACCACGCGGCGCCAACGCTCCCGGGATGCCAGGCCATCGAAGAGCCCCAGCCTGCCGCGAAACCAAAACCAACGATCTACGAGACCTGACCAGTTACGTGTAAGCATCCGGCCCTCTATGGGACCCGGGGCGGTTCAGTGAGCTGGCCGCGCTGGGGCTTTTTGACCGGAACGGTGACGGTGTCGCGTTCGCCTTCGTAGCCGAGGTTACCGAGGACGGGCCGGTCGTCTGCGGTCCAGGTGGCGAGCAGGGGCAGGATCTCACGGTGCGTGCGCAGAGCGGTGGTGTCGTGCTCGTGGCCGGGGCGGACGCCGGAGACCCACAGGGGCCAGCCGCCGGGGGCGGAGATGACCTGGATGTTGCCGCCGTGGTTGTCGTGCTTACCTGACCACCACAGGTCGACGCCGGGCGTCGGGCCGGGGGTGCGGATCCGGTTGGTCTCGATGAGGGTGCCGTCCACCGCGACGTGGCCGTGCCCGGCGGCTTTCGCGACCGGCAGGGCGCCGTGCAGGCTGGGGGCCTGGGCGGCGAGGACGGCGAGGACTTCGTGCAGGTAAGTCGTAGGCGGTCGACCGGCTGACCTTGGTGTCCAGGGCGAGCTGGCGGATCCTGGTGGTGTCGAGGAACCAGCGCAGGACCAGCACGCCCCTGGGCGTGGCAGTCCAGGGCGCGGGTGCCGGCGCGGGTGACACGGCGGGCGCGTTCCGCGGCCAGCAGACCTTCCAAATATGCGACGGTCTGGTCGCGGCAGGGCAGTTCGGCGGTGTATGCCCCACTCACGGGGACGCGGGGGCTCTCGAAGCTGATCTGTGGTCGGACCAGACTTCTTACCGGGGCCTCGCGTTTCCTAGTCCACCCCCCTCGACACTCAGCGCCCCCAATTACTTTCGGTGACGGTTACACATGGCGGCCAACCGTTACGCGGAAAGGCTAACTGCTACCCGGGTTCCGCAGTCGGCGGGCACACGAATCCGCTGATCATGCTGTTGAGCTGGAGGATGCGTGCGGGGCCGAGAGAGGGTGTGTCCCACCGCCGAGCCACGTTGAGACTGTAGCGGGCTGTTCCAGACTCCCGCCATCTCTACAGGAGTGGATGGCAGGCCGGGGTAGGAGTATCCGGCCCGCCATCAACCTCCTTCCTACGTCATTCCTCCGGATTTATCATCGACGTCTCCTCTGGCGAACGAGGAATTTTTACGCGATTCATCGGGCTTTTCTGTTCTGATTTCCTGGGTATCTTTTTTCGTCAGGTCATGCTTGGCCGTCCGCCGCCCCGCCGCCCCGCAGCGCCGCCGGCCAGAAGCCGGTCGGCGGTGTTGGCGATAACGTTCGGGTGACGTGACGGTAATTAGGTTTGACAGTCCCAGGCAACCTCGGAGTCTTCCAAGGCTGCCTGGGGCCGGTCGTTAGAGTGTGAAGCTCGAGAAGGATGCTTTGGTTAATTATGAAAGAGAGTCATCATCCTTGAGGATTTTCATCCATTCATCTTTGTAGAGAAAGCAGAGCGAGTAGATTTCGGCTGCGATCTTGTCGACGTCTTTTTGGGATGCCAGGTAGGCAGGGAGAGTCTTTCCTGCTCTTCGGGCTGCTGCGATATAATCAAGCGATCTACCGTCGCTGACCCACATCGCATACTCGGGCCACAGGAGTCCCAGATATTCATGAAATTCGAGATTCTCCTGATCTTCGTCCCATTGGTCGCGGTAGTCATCAATTTGATCCGCTGAGACGTCTCCCGCGACCAGGCTTTCGATGAAATTCACCAGTTTTCTATTTTCCGTCCAGGTACTGCAGGTTTGTAGATTCCGCCATGATCTGGATCTGCGCTACCGAGATGCTTGCCGTTCTTGTTGTACACCTCTACGTCGCCGTGTGTATAGTCCCACTGGTAGTACCTCTTAGATTTCCCGGCGCCGCTTGTCCTGGTTTTACCCTTGTACACCTTGAGGCTTCGCCAGAAAGGGGAGCCTGCCGGTGTAGCTTTCTCAACCCTTCCATTTCCTGTCTTCTTGGCGAAGACTATTTGCTTACCGACGCGGTAGGTTATATAGCCTCCGACTATACCAGCGGCGACCCATCCTACTGGATTCCAGAAATCGCCGAGGGCAAATCCTGCGAGACCGGCGACGATGGCAAACTGCCCGCTAAAGTCGAAGGTGCTGTACGGGTCCTGGTTGGCGTAGTCGTAGGGGTTGGCGGAGCCGCCGAGGACGGGGTCGGTCTGGACGAATCGTCCGGTGTAGGGATTGTAGAGGCGGACGCCCATGAGGGTGAGGCCGCCGAGGGTGTCGTGGGAGCGTTGGTTCGCGCCGAGCCAGCCGTAGCGGGGGTAGGCGGTGGTGGGAAAGTAGGGGAGGCCGAACTCGTTGGATTCGGCGTAGGTGGCGATGGATGTTGCCGATGTGGAGTCGTCGGCGGTGGCGACGATATCGCCGTGGAGGTTGGTGAGTTGGAGGGTGACGGTGCCGGTGTCTGTTTGGATCGCGGCCAGATCGCCGCCGATTCCGGTGATGTTGCGGGTCCAGGTGCCGCCGGTGACGCCGATCCAGGTGGGGCTGTCGCCGGTGGCAGTGGGGTAGTGGTTGGTGCTGGTGGTGGAGCCGTCGGTCCAGGATCGGAGCCGGCGGGCGGGGTCGAGGGTGTAGGTGCGGGAGCTGGAGCCTGCGGTCTGGGACGCGACCAGGTCGTTGGCGTTGAAACCGATGGTCTGCGCGACGCCGCCCGCATCGGCCGCCGGAACCCCGGTGGTGCGGCCGAACTTGTCGTAGGCGTAACCGGTGTCAGTGATCCGGTCAGCCTGGTCATAGGTGTGACTGTAAACAGTCGATGTTGTGGTGGTGGAGCAGTTTCCGGTGTCGGGTTGGCCGCCGGCGTCAGGGTAGCTGGTGAGGGCGGTTCGGTTGGAGTCGAGGTCGTAGGTGTAGGTGCGGGTGGTGCAGATCCGGGGTCCGCCGTAGCTGACCGCGTCGACCACGGAAGTGAGCCGACCGGAAGGGTCGTAGCCCAGTGTCTTGGTCGCGGGTGCGGTGGCGTCGAGCCGGATCTGGCCGTAAATCGAGTTGGCCTGCGAGAAGGTCAGCCACGGGGTTCCGGATTTGGCGTAGACGAGGCTGGTGGGTTCGGCGTTGTTGTCGTAGCGGGTGGTCGCGGCGAGGCCGCTGGGATAGGTCTGTGACGTCAGGGTGCCGTCGCCGTTGTAGGTCGCGGTGAAGGTGGAAGGGGCACTGCCGGCGCCGACGCCGAGCGAGGTCACCAGGCCGCGGTGCTCGGTGGCGGTGTCGTAGACGTAGGTGGAGGTGCCCTTGCCGTCGTTGACCGAGCTGACCTGGCCGTCGACGTCATAACCGGTGGTCGTGGTGTTGCCGTCGGCGTCGGTCTGGCTGGTGACCTGTGCCCAGGTGTTGTAGCCGGTGGTGAGGGTGATGGACGAGGCGGTTGCGGTGGTGGGCAGGGCGGTGGTGGTGCTGTAGCCGTAGGTGGCGGTGGGAACGGCGGTGCCGCCGTCGGCGGCGGGGCTGACCGCGAGCGCCTCGGAGGCCTTCCGGCCGGCCGCGTCGTAGGTGTAGGTCGTGGTGCGGGTGGTGGTCGATCCGGAGGTGACGGTGTCGACCTTGGTCAGGGGCTCGTTGAGGTTGTTGTAGGTGTAGGTCGTCACCGGCAGGGGGTTGCCGGAGCTGGGCTGCGCGGCGGGGCCGGTGGAGCAGGGCAGGCCCGTCCAGGAGGCGTTCACGCAGCCGCCGGAGCCGGTGGCGGTGAAGTAGGAGGTGACGGTGGTGAAGGCATCCGTGCCGGCGGCGTTCGCCTTCGGCTGGCGGACCTCAACCGGGTTTCCGGCCGCGTTGTAGTAGCTGGTGCGGACGATGTCGGTGGCGCCCCCGCCACCCATCCAGGTGGTCACCGTCGTGGGCTTACGCAGGGCCCAGCCGGAGGTGGTGGCGGGATCGCCGGACTTGGCCTCGTAACCGTTGATGGTCTTGCGCGGTTCGACGTCCGCCCCGCCGGCCTGGCGAATCGTGGTGGTGATGGTGGTGGGCAGCCGGTAGGGGTCGGGCGAGGACGGAGCGCTCTCGTCGTAGTCGGTGTGGACGTGCTGACGGGCGGAGTACTGCGCCCCGCTGTTGTCGACGATCCGGTGCGTCGGTCCGAACGTGTCGGTGACCGACACTCCGTCCGCGGAGTACACGGTGTCGGTGTCCAGCACCTGCGCGCGAGCCGCGGAGTCGGTGAGGGCGGCGACGGTCGGGTCGGTATCGGCAGTCGGAGTGAGGGCCTGGTTGCGGTTCTCCGCGCTCAGTTCACGGATGACGTTGCCGTTGGGGTCGTGCTCGGTCGTGGTGATCTGCCAGGCGCCGTTGCCGTAGGAGGCGGAGTTCACCTGGCGGCCGTCGGCGTTGAGGTAGGTGAGGTCGGCGTAGGGCCAGTCGGCGGCGACGGGCGGGTTGGACGGCACCCGGCTGGCCGGGAAGACCGCGGTCGCCCAGGCCGGCAGGTCCCGCTGGCCCCAGCCGGCGACGACGCCGGAGGCCAGGTCGACCGGCGCGCCCGAGCCGGTCAGCGCGACGCCGTAGACGATCGTGCGGGTCGCGGTGCCGGCGCCGGCGGGCCGCGGCCGGGCGACGCTGATCACACGGTTGTAGGTGTCGTAGCCGAACGTCCAGGCGTCCTGCCCGGGCGGGGTGAGGGTGCTCAGGCGCCCACCGGCGTTGTACTGGTAGGTGACGCCGATATGCGAGCCGTCGGTGTTGTCGACGCGCGGGTCGTACTCCAGGCGCAGGTGGCCGGTGGAGTCGTACTTGTACTGCGCGACGACGACCGCGGTGGCCCCGTTGACCGCCATCGAGATCGACGCGAGCTGACCGTTGTAGTCGCCCCAGGTGGCCGGGTCGGTGCCGGCGGCGGTCGCAGTGGTGGAGGTGGCGTAGGCGAACGTCAGCGCCCGGCAGCCCGCGACGAGGGTGGTGCAGGTGACGCCGGTCGGAACGGGGGCGAGGATGCGGGTAACCCGGCCGGCGCTGTCGGTGGTGTAGGTGGAGGTGGTGGCGGAGCCGGGCTGCTCCACCCGGTCGACGACCCAGATGGTGGCCGAGCCGACGGTCTTCGACACGAACACGGTCTTCGTGCCGTCGATGCCGGTGTGGGTGAACTGGGTCGCCGAGTCCTTGACCAGCTTCGAGCCGTCCACCGCGGTGTCGCTCACCCCGGTGTAGCTGTACGGGTAGCTGCCGGAGCCGGTCCGGGAGTAGACCGACGCCGCGCCCTCACTGGAGGTGAAGGTGACCGTGTTCGTCGTCGCGGTGGTGTCCGTCAGCGTGCTCGCCGCAGTGCCGGACTCCGGTCCCTGCAGGTCCGACGTCCACCCAGGGCCGAAGATCCCGGACGGGTCGCTGGTCGCCGGGGGCGGCGTCAGCGTCGTCAGGGACCGGCCGACCGTGAGGCTGCCGGTATAGGTCGCCAGCGTGACGTCCGTTGCCGACACGGAGTAGTCGCCGGTCAGCAGGGCCAGCGAACCCGGCCCCACCTGGGAGACGGCGTTCGTGTCGCCGAAGGCGTTACGGGCGTACTGCACCGTCCGGGCGGCCGTGCAGGTCACGGTGCCGCCGGAGGTGCGGAAGCAGGCGCGGAGCTGGATGGGCCCGTCGGCGCCGCCCTGCAGGGTGAAGCCGACGTTCCAGTTCTGCCGGTCGAACAGGCCCGACCCGTTGCGCGGCGCCGGCCACGTCGGGTTCGTCGAGGTCCCCTCGATCGTCGTATCCCCGACGGGAACGTCGCTCCAGGTCGCGCCCGTGCTCGTGCCCAGGTGGTACTGGTAGGTCACCGACACCTGAGACGTCGGGGCCTGGCCTTCCAGGACGACGAACCGCTGGACCCGGGCGTTCTCCGCCGGGCTCGCCAGCGCCCCGGTCCCGAGGCCGAAGCCGTAGGACACGACCGAGGACAGGTTCCCCGCCTTGTCCTTCGTCCGGACGTAGAAGGTGTGCAGTCCGGCGGTCGGGGTCAGGGTCGCGGTGGCTGTGCCGGTCGTCTCGGTCGCAGGCGAGGGCTGGTCGAGGCCGTAGAGGAACGACTGCGTGTCCCCACCCGGCGAGGTCCAGGTGAACGTGCCCGACGTCGCGGTGCCCCAGCCGCCGGACGACCAGGCGGCGGAGGCGAGCGAGGTCGGCGCGCTCGGGGCGGTGGTGTCCACGGTGAACGGGATCCACGACGACCAGGCCTGGGAGTAGTCGGTGCCGTCGTAGGCGCGGACCCGCCACTCGTAGGAGGTGCCGTTGGTCAGGACACTCGCCGGCACGGTCCAGGAACCCGTGGCGTTCGGCGAGATGTTGGAGACCGACCCGTCGGTGATCTTCGTGGTGCCGGCGGAGTTCCACACCTCGAAGTCGAGGCGCAGCGGGGCGCCGTCGGCGTCGGTGGCCGCGCCGGACAGGACCGGGCGCGTCGAGTTCGTCAGGACCGTCGCCGGGCTGCCGCCGCACTGCGCCGAGCAGGGGCTGGTGGAACGGTTCGCGACGGTGCCCGGGTAGGAGTTGTAGGTGGTGGACACCTGCGGCTTCAGCTCGGTGTCACCGGAGTAGAAGTACTTGTACTGGTCCCAGCTGGTCTCGTCCGGCGCGCGCAGCGTCAGGGTCTCCGGCGACGGCTGGCCGTTGGTGGCCCAGGCCTGCGCCAGGCCGGTGATGTCCAGCGAGACGCCGCCGGACCCGCAGCTGTTCACCGTGCCGGCGTTGAAACGGGTGTTCGACCAGTTCGTCCCGTCGGCGGTCGGCTGGGTGTTCCACGTCGTCCCGGCGGACAGGGCCGCCGAGCCCTGCACCACCATGGGCTGCGCGGTGCAGGTCTGGGATCCGGCCTGCCAGAGCTGAAGGTAGGCCGAGGTGACGTGCCGGCCCTCGATCGCGTTCGTGTCGAACCGCAGGAACGACCGGTTGACCGCGCCGCCGAGGTAGTTGCCGACCCGCAGGTACTCGAGGCTGTCGTAGTTCGTGGTCGGGTTCGTGTCGTTGACGTCGGTGTCGAGGTTGTCGGCCAGCACCGCCGCCGGGTCGATGGTGACCGGGTACTGCCGGGCGCCGTCTGTCAGCCACGCCTTGTCCGGCTTCAGCTCCAGCGTCGGCGTGGCGGTGCTCGCCCCGGTGAGCGCCGCGTCGACCGAACGGGTCCGGTCGGGCAGCTTCGTCGCCGGGTCCAGGTGGGCATCCCACATCAGCGGGGTCGGCGAGCGGACGGTGACCTTCCCGCCGGCCGACAGGCGGGTCTCGCCGCCCGCGGTCCGCGTCGCGGTCAGGCCCTTCAGGCGCATCGGCAACGTCAGCGCGGCCTGCGCGGCGGCCGGGGTGTGCGCGATGATCTGCACGTCGTAGCCGGTGGGGGTCACCTTGACCCGCAGGTCGGTGTCCTTCGCGACCGCCGGGTAGGTGGCGACGTTGTCGGCGAGGGTCGGGGCGGGCAGGGCGGTCGGCCACGCGAACGCGACCTCCCTCGTCCCGTCGACCAGCGTGGCGACCGGGTCACCGGCCTTGCCGCCCGCCGAGAGGACGATCGACGCCTTCGCGGCCTTCGGGGTCACCTTCCCGCCCGCGAGGACGAGGGTGGGATCGACGGCGACCCAGCCGTCCCCCCGGCGAACCCGATGGATCCCGGAGAAGGAGTCGATGGTGATCGTCCCGTTCGGGTTCACGAACGTCGATGTCGTCTCGGTCCGCTCGCCCGTGACCTCGATCCGCCGCTTCTCCGCGTGCGCGGCGACCTGCGCGGATACGAAGTCCGGCCGTTCGGCCGGCCCGGTCGGCGTGGACGTCGCCTTGTCCGCGGGGCTGGTGGGAGCGGCCCAGGCCGCATTCCGCCCCGCCGGAAGAAACGTGGCGATCGTCCCGACCAGAACGGCGGCGAGAAGAACGCAGACAGCTCGAACAGTGTGCCTTCGACGATGTACGGGGGAGGCCCGCATCATGCCAACTCCGATTCTTCGGTGCAGACAATGAGAGACGCGCTGCCGTCCCCGTCCCAGGGGAAACCAGGTGCGCGCCGGATCACCGAAAATGACAGAGTCGTGAAGACAACACTAGAAGAACAAGATCAGTTGTGTTTTTGTTGCTTGAGTGGAAGGCGGTCCCCGTGCGTCGCCTGGAGGGGCGACGAATATCTGGCGTCACTTTGGGTGGATATAAGGGTCGATTTATCCCGGTTCTCGTAACTCTGGGTTGCCAGAGCTTGAATCCGAGGGTGGCGCTGTTATCGGCGAATGAGGCTTTGGTGATTTGGGTCACCCACTGGTGTGTTACCTGCATGAAACCCAGGTGCTGTGGCTCGACGAAGCCCTCCGAGTGGTCCGTGACGGACACATCCGGAGGGTCGCCTGGCATTGGGAAAAGAAAAGGCTCACCGAGAGGGAAGAAGGGAGCAGCCACCGCGCTTGTGCGACCGTTCCCGCGGCGATCTCCTCGGAGAAACTCAGGCGCGGGTCGGTGAGCCGCCGGCCGCCTCCGGCGCGGCCCGATCGCCGGACGGGCGCGTCGTGGGATTCGACGGTTCGGACAGGCGCAGGGCGTCGAGCGCTCGGCGCAGGTCGGCGTTCTCCCGGATCAGGCGCCGTATCTCGGCCTGCTGTCGGCGGGCGTTCATCCGTTGACCGTCGTTGACCGACTCGGCTTGGCGCACCCAGGTTCGAAGCGTCTCGGCGCTGATGGCGAGGGAGTTCGCGACGGCCTGGATCGCCGACCACTCGGAAGGGTGATCGCGGTGGTCGCGCCGAACCCGGGCGACGGCGTCGGCCCGGAAGTGTGGCGGGTAGCGGGTGGGGCGTGGCATGACGGGCTCGCCTTTACGGATCGGCCTCTGACTGAGCCTGGTGGCAGGCTCAGGGAGGCGGAGTGGACGGGGTGACAGGGCCCGAGGCGGCTGCCTCGTTCCTCGGGATGAGCGACACGACGAACAGCGAGCTGCTGGGCTCGACGGTGGGGATGTCCGCCGGATGATCCGCATCGCCGTCGGTCGCGTTCGCCGTCGGCGTCGCGTCGGTGACACGGGGCGGGGCGGGCCGCGCCGGGCCAGGACTCGGAGTCGGGGTGATCG
>NZ_JANEZT010000281.1 GCF_025403405.1 Frankia tisae | reverse complement strand
GCGACCCCATCCCCTTCCGCCACCCGCGGGATGTCGCCAGGCGCGCATCTGAGCGGGCTCGTCCCTAGCCTGTTCCGGATGTCCACGGCACTTATGACCGATCACTATGAGTTGACCATGCTGCGGGCGGCGCTCCGCTCCGGGGTGGCGAACCGTCGTGTGGTCTTCGAGGTCTTCACCCGTTCACTGCCGCCCGGCCGCCGCTTCGGTGTGTTCGCCGGCACCGGCCGGCTGCTCGAGGCCCTGGCGGCCTTCCGCTTCGCCCCGCCAGAGCTCGCCGCGCTGCGCGCCGCCGGTGCGGTCGACGACGACACCGCGGCCTGGCTGGCGGACTACCGCTTCCGCGGTGACATCCGTGCCTTCGCCGAGGGCGAGCCGTTCTTCCCCGGCACGCCGGTTCTCGCCGTCGAAGGGACGTTCGCCGAGTCGGTGTTGTTGGAGACGCTCGTGCTGTCGATCCTCAACCACGACAGTGCGATCGCCGCGGCCGCCGCCCGCATGGTCGCCGCGGCAGGCGGGCGGCCCTGCCTGGAGATGGGCTCGCGGCGCACCCACGAGGCCGCGGCCGTGGCGGCCGCGCGGGCGGCCTACCTGGCGGGCTTCGCGGCCAGCTCCAACCTGGAGGCGGCCCGGGCCTACGCCGTGCCCAGCGTGGGGACCAGCGCGCACGCGTTCACCCTCGTCCACCCCACCGAAGCTGCGGCGTTCGCCGCCCAGGTGGCCGCGCTGGGCCGCGACACGACGCTGCTCGTCGACACCTACGATGTCCCCGAGGGCATCGCCGCCGCGGTCGCGGCCGCCGGGCCGGAGCTCGGCGCCATCCGGATCGACAGCGGCGACCTCGGCGCCCAGTCGGCGGCGGCCCGCGCTCAACTCGACGGGCTCGGTGCCACCGACACCAGGATCATCGTCACCGGGGACCTCAACGAGCACGCCATCGCCCGGCTGGCGCAGGCGCCCGTGGACGGCTACGGCGTCGGGACCAGCCTGGTCACCGGGTCCGGGGCGCCAACCGCCGGGTTCGTCTACAAACTCGTCGAGGTCGATGGCATCGCCGTGGCCAAGAAATCGGTGGGCAAGACCAGTCGGGGAGGACGTAAGCGCGTGGTGCGCCGCCACGACCCCAGCGGCCGCGCAGTGGCCGACGTCGTCCTCCCCGCCCAGGCGGCCGCCGTTCCCGCCGTTCCCGCCGCTCCCATCGCTGCTGTGACCGCCGCGGCCCCGGCAGCCGGCGCCCCCTCCGCCGCCACGACCTTCGCCGCCGCCCTCCTGCCGGTGGCAGCCGACTCCGGGTTGCGGCCCGGCGGGACCCGAGACCGTGAGCTGCTCCAGCCGATCGTCGTGGGCGGCGAACCGGTCGACGCCGATCTGGTCGGCCCTGCCGGCACGAGACGGGCCCGGGAACACCACGGCCGGGCCTTCGCCGCGCTGCCCCCGACGGCGAGGGATGTGCGTTTCGGCCAACCGTGCCTGCCCGTGGTGCACACCACCCGCGTGTGATCCGTCCCGCGTCGGACCTGTCCCGCGTCACCGCAAAGCCGCTACGGGGAGGGGGCCGTGTGCGGTGAGGTGGGCATGGCCAGACTGGAGGGGTGCCGCCTGCATCGCCGCCGAATCAGGTCCGCGGTCCGTGTGACGGCGACGACGGGCGGCCTCACGGTGATGCCGCCGGGCCGCCGGTTGTCGCCGTCAGCGTGGACCTGGTTCTGCTGACCCTGCGCGGCGGCCGGCTCTGCGTCCTGCTGAGCCGCCGGGACGACCCGCCATTCGACGCGCCCTGGGCCCTGCCCGGCGGATTCGTCGACGGCGACGAGGACCTCGATACCTCGGCGTCGCGCCGGTTGTGGGCCGAGACCGGGGTGACCATGACCGGCCATCTGGAGCAGCTGCGCACCTACGGTGGCCCGCATCGCGACCCGCGGGTGCCCCGGGTCAGCGTCGCCTACCTCGCCCTGTTGCCGAACCTGCCGCCGCCGCCGCCCGGCTCCGACGGCCCCCGTGCGCGGTGGTGGCCGGTGGCGGACCTGGGCTCCGCGGACAGCCCCATGCTGGCCCTCGACCATCCACGGATCGTCGCCGACGGGGTGGAGCGGGCTCGCGCGAAGCTGGAGTACACCCCGCTGGCAGCCGCCTTCTGCGAGGACCGGTTCACCCTCGCTGACCTGCGCCGCGTCTACGAGGCTGCCTGGGGCGTCGCGTTGGATCCGCCGAACTTCCGGCGCAAGGTGCTGTCCACACCCGGGTTCGTCGTCCCACTGGGCCAGCGGACCTCCCCGCGCGGCGGCGGCCGACCGGCCGAGCTGTACCGGCGTGGCTCGGCCACGGCGCTGCACCCGCCGCTGTTGCGCCGCTCGGTCTGACCGTCGGCACCGCACCGCACCGCACCGCGCCGTCGCACGCCGTGACCGTGACGTGCTCCGTTGCATCTCACCGTGCCCGGCGGCGGGTCAGGGCGCGGGAATGGCGTAACAATAGGCCTCGTGTCTGTCACCGCCGTGTCGCCACTCGACGTCGAGGAAGTCGACGAGGCCCTCGACGACGAGCGGCCGTGGGTCACGATCGTCTGGAACGATCCGATCAACCTCATGTCGTACGTGACCTACGTCTTCCAGAAGTTGTTCGGCTACAGCAAGTCGAAGGCCACCGAGCTGATGCTCGACGTCCACCAGAAGGGACGCGCCTCGGTCGCCACCGGCACCAGGGAGGAGATGGAGGCCGACGCGGAGCGCCTGCATGCCTACGGGCTGTGGGCGACGATCGCCCAGGACTGACCAGCCCTCCCCGCCGGGGATAGGGGACTGGACGTGCGAGTCCTGTGGGGCCAGTGGCCGCAGGGGGCTTGATCGGCCGCCGCGTGGGGATCGCTCGCGTCCAACCCGGCCGCTCCGTCCGGCCAACGGGGCCACAAAGGGCTAGCTGGATCGGGTGCGGGCGAGGCGAGGTCGGCCGCCGTCGGCGGGCGGCTCCGGCGCGTGCCGGCCGGTCGGGGTGGCGGTCGGTGCGTGATTCTGGCCGGGGAGGACGGAATGCCGGGGGCCGGGTCGGCCCGGCCGCGAGCGGGGTTCGACAATGTGCTCGATGGGCCGTGAAGGTGCGGGCGAGATTCGTCCGGATCGGCCCTGGCGAGCTACGCGGCAACGGTTCCGAAGAGCTTGGCAACCGGTATTCGCCATTCATTTCATGAATCATTACCTGTCGTTGTTCGGTTCGGCTGGACTCTAACGATGAATCCGGGCTGTGCGTATCGACCGTCCGCGAAAATTCGACCAGCCGGCCCGGAATATTCCGGGTAATCGCGGTCTCGCCTTCGGCGGCGGGCGTCGAGTGGCCGCCGGATGACTCCGCTCGGTGCCGGGTCCAACAGCTTCTGTATCGCAAAATTATCCAGATTCCGGGTGGATCGATCGAGCTACCTCTTCCGTGGGATCCCCACCGAAGGCGCCCGCCGGACGGCCGCGGGGGTACCCGCCGCAGGGCGCGCAGCGGCCGGTGGGCGCCGGTTCGCAGCCGCGTCAGGCCCCACGGCCACCGCTCCCGCGGCCGTGCTCTCGTCGGCCGGCCGGCGGATCGGCGCGCCGAGCGCGGCGCGCGGGGCACCTCGCCGGCTGGACTAGGCTGGCTGTGGTCAGCTGCCGGCCGTCCGCCGTGGTCTCGCCGTGCGCCCGCCGCTCCTTGCCGGGCGGTGGCGCCGCGGAACCCGGCGCGCGCATGGTTGAGCCGCCGCGGCCGCATCGGCGGTGACCGGCCAGTGATCCGCGGGAGGGCGCCGCGGACGAGGGGTGATGGAGGGCACGACGTCGTGGCTGCTGACGGTTTCCGTCGCACCCGGGCCGGGATCGAACTGCGGCTGCCGCGGTGGGAGTCGGCGTTGCTGTCCCAGCTCGTCGGTCAGATCGAGGCGCTACTCGAACCGCCGCCCGTCGAGGATCCGTTGGAGGCGTTGGTCGGACTGCGTGACACCGCCCCACCGCCACCGGAGGACCCGGCGATGGCCCGGTTGCTTCCCGACCCGTACCCGGACGACCCGATGGCCTCCGGGGACTTTCGCCGCCGCCGCACCGACGATCTGCTTGCCCGCAAGCGGGACGCGGCCCGCCGGGTCCTGGCCGCCATGCCTGCTCCCGGGGTCGCGCTCGTCCTCAGCGAGGACGCCGCCCAGGACTGGCTGACCACCCTGAACGACCTGCGGCTGTTCCTGGGCACCCGCCTTGCCCTGACCGACGACGACTCCACCGACGAGTTGGAGTCCATGGATCCCGAGGATCCTCGCTACCCGCTGGTGGCGACGTACGTCTTTCTGACCGGGCTGCTCGACGAGCTGACCCGGACGCTGGACTAGGTCGCCCGTCGCGATTCCGGCCGACCGGGACGGTCTCGTCGCCAGGACCGCCCAGACCGCCCCTTCCGCGTCGTACGGTGGGCCAGTGCTGCGTATCGACCGTGCCTGTTACGAGGCGATCGTCGCCCATGCCCGCCGTGATCACCCTGACGAGGCGTGCGGGGTCGTCGCCGGTCCCGAGGGTTCGGACCGGCCGGAGCGGTTCATTCCGATGGAGAACGCGGAGCGTTCGCCGACCTTCTACCGCTTCGATTCGATGGAGCAACGACGGGTCTGGCGAGAGATGGAAGACCGCGACGAGGAACCCGTCGTCATCTACCACTCGCACACCGCGACCGAGGCGTTTCCGTCCCGCACGGACATCTCTCTCGCCGGTGAGCCCGGCGCACACTACGTGCTGGCCTCCACCCGGGAGCCTGACCAGACCGAGTTCCGGTCCTTCCGGATCGTGGACGGCGCGGTCACCGAGGAGCCGGTGGAAATCGTCTAAGGACCTGTGACGTTGCAGTGGCGGGGTCTGCCGTTCGCACGGCACAGCGAGGGGGGTGACGGTGTGGCCGGTTCCGGCGATGCGGGCTGTCTAGGGACACTGCCCGTGCCCGCGCGCGCCGAACGTGGGACAACCGCCGCGTCGTCGGGGCATCCTGGGCCTGCGAGCGGCGCAGCCTTCGCATCGGCGCGTTCCCAGGCGTCTGTCACAACGTCCCGGCCTGCGTAACGTCCCCGCTCGCGTAAGATCTCCGCCCGCGTAACACCTCCGCCCGTCCGGGCGGCGCCTCGGTCGAGCCCGACCGCTGGCCCCTGCGAAAGGAGCACCATGGCAGTCCAGGTCCGTGTGCCGACGATCCTGCGCACCTACACGGGAGGTTCGAAGCTGGTCGAGGGCACGGGCGACACCGTCGCCGCGCTCTTCCTCGACCTCGACTCCCGGTACTCCGGGCTGCGCGGCCGGTTGGTGACCGGTGAGGACGGGGCCGAGCTGCACCGGTTCGTCAACATCTACGTCAACGACGAGGACGTGCGGTTCCTCGGTGGGCTCGACGCCAAGCTCAACGACGGCGACGAGGTCACCATCCTGCCCGCGGTCGCCGGTGGCTCCACCGACTGCTCACCCGGCGTCCCCGCCGGTCAGTACTAAGCCGATCGGCAGGTCCGACTCATGCGTTTCGACTCCCTGGCCGACTCGGTCGGCCGGACCCCGCTGGTCGGGCTCCCACGACTGTCCCCGTCACCGCAGGTCCGGCTGTGGGCGAAGCTGGAGCAGAACAACCCGACCGGTTCGATCAAGGACCGGGCGGCGCTGTGGATGATCGCCGACGGCGAGAAGCGTGGCCTGCTCGCCCCCGGCGCGACCGTTCTGGAACCGACGTCCGGCAACACCGGCATCTCGCTGGCGATGGTCTGCCGGCAGCGGGGCTATCAGCTCGTCTGCGTCATGCCGGAGAACACCTCGGTGGAGCGTCGCCAGCTGCTGCAGATGTGGGGTGCGGAGATCCGGTACTCGCCCGCCGCCGGCGGCTCCAACGAGGCGGTCGCCGTCGCGAAGCGGCTCGCCGCGGAGAACCCCGACTGGGTCATGCTTTACCAGTACGGCAATCCGGCGAACGCCCAGGCGCACTATGAGACGACCGGCCCGGAGATCCTCGAGGACCTGCCCGCCATCACCCACTTCGTTGCCGGCCTCGGGACGACCGGCACCCTCATGGGCACCGGCCGCTACCTCAAGGAGCGGGTGCCCGGCATCACAATCGTCGCTGCCGAGCCCCGCTACGGGGAGCTCGTGTACGGCCTGCGCAACATTGACGAAGGCTTCGTGCCCGAGCTGTATGACCCGTCGGTGCTCACCTCGCGTTACTCCGTCGGTCCGCGGGAGGCCCTGCGCCGCACCCGGGAGCTGGTCCAGGAGGAGGGCATCTTCGCCGGGATCTCCACCGGAGCCATCCTGCACGCGGCGTTGGCGCAGGCCGAGCGGGCGGTCCGGGAGGACAGGCCGGCCGACATCGCCCTCATCGTCTGCGACGGCGGCTGGAAGTACCTGTCCACCGGTGCCTACGCCGGCACCCTCGAGGAGGCCGAGGCGGCACTCGAAGGCCAACTGTGGGCGTAGCCCCGTAGATCGCCTTCGGCGATCTACGGGGACCCCTCGCCCAGGGGGTCGTTCGGGGTTTTCGTCAGATCGCCTTCGGCGATTTTCCTGGGGGAGCCGTTGGGGGCCTTCGGCGATCTACGGGGACCCCTCGCCCAGAGGCCGGACCCGGAGTGTTCATGCGCTGGGGGGCGTAGGGCGGTCGGGTTGGAGTTGCTGGAGGTTGGTCACCGTGGAGGGGGCTGAAACCGTATTCAACCTCCAGCAATCCTGGATCACCGTTATTGCCGGGCCCGCGTGGCAACTCTAGGTGAGGTCGCGATGGGCGGACGGTGACGGAGCGGCGACCTGGGTGGAACCCGGTCGGCTCGGGTGGGCCGGGAGAGGGGACGAGAATCCGCCGGCTCAGGAGGCCAGGACCTCGCCGAGGAGGATGGCGAGCTCGCGGAAGGCCCGGCCGCGGTGGCTGATCGCGTCCTTCTCGGCGGCGGTCAGCTCGGCATTGGTCCGGGTCTGGCCGTCGGCGAGGAACAGCGGGTCGTAGCCGAAGCCGCCCTGGCCGCGGGGCTCGGTCAGCAGGGCCCCGCGTAGCTCCCCGTGCGTCACCCGCTCGACGCCGCCGGGGGTGACCAGGGCCGCCGCGCAGACGAACGCCGCGCCGCGCCGCCCAGGCGGCACGTCGTCGAGCTGGGCGAGCAGCAGGCTGTTGTTCGCTTCGTCGCGTTCTGCACGGGTGCCGTCCCGTCGGCCGGACCAGCGGGCCGAGCGTACGCCGGGCATGCCGGACAGCTCGTCGACCGCGAGCCCGGAGTCGTCGGCGACGGCGGGCAGACCGGTTTGCTCGGCCGCCGCCCGTGCCTTGATCAGGGCGTTCTCAGCGAAAGTGGTCCCGGTCTCGGCCACCTCCTCGCCGTCGGGGAGAGCCACCAACTCCACCGCCAGGTCACTGGCCGCCAGGATGCGGCGCAGCTCGGTCAGCTTCGCCTCGTTGCGGCTGGCGAGCACCACCCGCACCGGCTTCGACGAGCCGGTCGGGGCTTCCGCCGCGGCGGTGTCCGCGCCGGCGGTCGGCTTCGCGGTCATCGGGTTCCCTCCGGGCGGGCGGGACCCGCTGGTGCGGGGCCGCGCAGCGCCTCGGTCTGGATCTCGGTGAGCTGGGCGCAGCCGAACATGGCGAGGTCGAGCAGCTGGTCGAGCATCGCCCGGTCGAACGGGGCGCCCTCGGCGGTGCCCTGCACCTCCACGAACCCGTCCGCCCCGGTGCACACCACGTTCATGTCGGTGTCCGCGGTGGAGTCCTCGGTGTAGGCGAGGTCGAGCATCGGCTCGCCCCCCACCACCCCGACGCTCACTGCGGCGATGCTTGTCGTGATCGCCGCGGGGCGGCCGAGCCAGCGGGCGGCGTCGACCAGCGCGACGTAGGCGCCGGTGATCGCGGCGGTGCGGGTGCCGCCGTCGGCGAGCAGCACGTCACAGTCGATCGCGATGGTGTTCTCGCCGAGGGCGGCCAGGTCGATGCAGGCCCGCAGGCTACGCCCGATCAGTCGGGAGATCTCGTGGGTGCGCCCCCCGATTCGCCCACGCACCGACTCGCGGTCATTGCGGGTGTTGGTGGCCCGCGGCAGCATCGAGTACTCGGCGGTCACCCAGCCCAGGCCGCTGCCCTTGCGCCAGCGCGGCACGCCGGTGGTCACCGAGGCGGCGCACAACACCCTGGTCTTCCCCACGCTGATCAGCGCCGACCCCTCGGCGTGCTCCTGCCAGCCCCGCAGGATCGTCACGTGCCGGAGCTCATCCGGTTTCCTGCCATCGACTCGTGTCACGCCCGCGACACTATCGGCCCGTCTCGGACCGACCGCGTCACACCTCGAAGGTGGCCCCGGGTGTGGCTATGGTCAGGTTCCCGTCGAACGCGCCGGCCGCCTCCTCCTCCGAACGGGCGGCGTTGCCCCAGGGGACCAGGTGGGTGAGCACCAGTCGGTCCACACCGGCCCTGCGTGCGTGCTCGCCGGCCTCCCGGCCGGTCAGGTGCAGGTCGGGCGGGTTGTCCTCATCGTCGAGGAAGGACGCCTCGCACAGGAACAGGTCGCTGTCGCGGGCGAGCCGAACGAGCCGGTCACACGCGCCGGTGTCGCCGGAGTAGGTGAGCACCCGATCTTCCGCGGTGACCCGAACGCCGTAGGCCTCGACCGGGTGCGCCACCCGGGTGAGATCGATGCGGAACGGCCCCACGTGCAGGCAGCCGGCGCCGATGGTGCGGAAGTCGTAGATGTCGGCGAGGCTGTCGTCCGGCCACTTCTCGAACGCTCCGCACAGCCGTTCCTGGGTGTTGATCGGGCCGTAGACGGGGAGCTTGGGCGGCATGCCCTCGGGGTGGTAGCGCCGCGCGTAGGAGTTCGCCACCAGGTCCAGGCAGTGGTCGCCGTGCAGGTGACTGAGCAGGACCGCGTCGATGTCGCGCAGGTCGCAGTGCCGCTGCAGTTCTCCCATCGACCCGTTGCCCGCGTCGAGGACGAGCCGGAACCCGTCCGACTCCACCAGGTACGACGAGCAGGCCGAGGCCGGCCCGGGATACGTGCCGGAACAGCCGAGAATGGTCAGTTTCACCGTGGCACCACCGGGCTCTGCTGGGAGGAAGCCTGATCCGCCGCGGTTCGGGCGGTCCAGACGGCTGTAGTCGTGGTCCTGGTG
>NZ_JANEZT010000280.1 GCF_025403405.1 Frankia tisae | reverse complement strand
GGCCCCCGGCACCAGGGTGGGAACCGAAGCAGCGTCATTTCCGTCGCGTTTCCGGCGCGTTCCCGCTGGAAGCGGACCATCGGCCGGGGTACCGGCCCCGGCCGGCGCCCGATCATGACGTTTTTTCCTGGCATACGGCCCCCGTGCGGGGGGAGTCTGGAACCGACGCACGCTCGGGAGGAACCGCATGGGCGAGGGTAGACAGACGGACATGGACAATCTCGGCGCGGCAGGCGCCTATGACGCCCGCCGGATCTGGGAGGTGGGGGAGCCGGTTCACGCGGTGATCTACTTCCATCCCGCGGTACCCCGCTTCGGGGCGGAGGCTGGTTCCCACGGCTTCTGGATGGGGTACATCGGCATGCGGGCCGCACCGCTCGGCGCGGCGTCCGCAGCGACGATCACCTCGGCCTTCTACAACTTCGCACCGCGCCGCATCGCCCGCTCCGTTCCGGACGTCTGGGCCTACTCCTCGCCGTCCCGGCTGCTCGACGCCCGCCTCGCGGCGATCGATGTCGTGCTGCGCGAACTGTGGGGGCTGGACACGACGGGCGTGGCGGTGCGGCGCGCCGCGGCGCTCGCCGGTCGGGCGGCGGCGGCCGCGGTCACCGCCGGGCGGCCACTGGCCGCCGCCAACGCAGCCCTGCCCCTTCCCACCGAGCCGCACCTGGCGCTCTGGCAGGCGCTGACGACGCTGCGGGAGCACCGGGGCGACGGGCACATCGCCGCCTTGGTGCATGCCGAGGTCGGCCCCTGCGAGGCACTGGTCCTCGCCGCGGCCACCGGGCGCAGTCCCGGTGAGCAGCTGCGGATCTCGCGCGGCTGGAACGAGCGGGAGTGGGCGGACGCGGTCCGTGACCTTTCCGCGCGCGACTGGCTCACCGCCGACGGCACGCTGACCGAGCGCGGCGCCCAGGCCCGGGACGCGATCGAGGACGCCACCGATCAGCTGGCTGCAGCCCCCTACCTGGCACTGACCGTGGCGGAGCGCGGTGACCTGTACGCGACGCTGTACGGGCTCGCCGAGCGGGTGGCGCTGGGCGGCGGGTTCACCTGGCCCAACCCCATCGGGCTGGACTGGCCGCCGTCCTCGGAGCGGTCGATGGTGGACCTGCGTCAGCCGGTGGAGCTGGGCTCGACCGAGGGATAGCCATAGCCTCCGGTGAACGGCTCCCCGCCGAAGTCGTCACCGTCGAACCCCGCGCCACCGTCGAACCCCGCGTCGTCGGCGACGCCCTCAGCGATGCCGCGACGCAGCGGCCCCGGACCGAGATCCGGCGGATCCAGCTCCGCCGGGTCGAGGTCGTCCGGGGTCAGGTTGATGTCGTCGACCTCACCGTGCATCTTCGACCCGTTCAGCACCACCGGGATCTCCAGATCACCGACCACGTGCTCGACGTAGAAGGCACGGGCGCCGATGAGCCACAACGCGAAGCCCGGATCGAGCCGCGGCAGCAGATCGGCGGCCACGTCGGTGAGCCCGAGGGCCTCCTGCGTGTCGGCGATCTGGTCGGACGCCTGCTTGTACAGGATGCGGATCGCCGTCTCGGCGAGCAGCCCCTTGGCGATTTCCACCGAGTCCGGGGAGGCGGACAGCAGGTCGGAGATGCGATGGGCGACGATCGCGTTGGCGCATCCCCACTGGCGGGCGAGCTTCTGCTGCGCCGAGAGCCGGCGGACGAGCCCCGCGAAGCGCATCAGCCGCCAGCACTCGTCGTAGACGACGTAGCGCTGCACGCCGTCCTGGCGCATCAGGGCCGCTTCCATCCACGCCTGCGCGCACGTCATGATCAGTGCGATCATCTCGTCGCTACCCTGGACCCGCTCCAGGTTGAGCACGGCGATCGGCCGGTCGAAGTCCAGCGGAGAGGTCGTCGGCCCGTCGAACAGGCCGCCGAGCGCGCCGTGGGTGAGCCGGCGCAGCGTCAGGGTGGCGTCGCGGGAGGCGTCGCGCAGCTCGGTGGCCGTCATCGGGAGGTCGACGCAGTCCTCCTCGGTGGGATCGGTCATCGCCTCCAGGACGTGCGGGAGCAGCGGGGTCGCCCAGCGTTCCGGCGAGGCGCCGCTGATCTGCCGGGTGACGACGTCGAGGGCGAGGTCCACGGCGGTGTGCTCGGCCGGGGTGAGCGGCACGCCCTTCGCCGTCTCGATCAGCGACGACAGCAGCGACGACCTGGCCCGCTTGACCTCCCGGGCCCAGTCCGCGTCGGCGATGTTCATCGGGCGCGGCGGCGCGTCCAGCGGGTTGAGCCGGGTCGCCATGCCCGGACCGATGTAGGTGGGCTCGCAGCCGAGCCGGCGAGCCAGCCGGGTGTACTCCCCCTTGGGATCACAGGGCACCGCCGCCTGGTAGCCGAACGCCGCACCACGGGAGATCAGCGTCTTGAGCAGCGCCGACTTGCGGGAGCCGACCGCGCCGAACACAGCGAAGTTCGGGTTCTCGATGACCTGCTGGCGGTACAGCTCGAAGACGTCGAAGTCGAACGAGTTCCCCGACCACACGTGCCGGCCGATGTACATCCCGGGCGCTGCCAGCCCGGAGTCGACCACGAACGGGTAGATGCCGGCGATCTGCGCCGTCGTCTCCATGTGCGCCGGCAGCCGCATCTTGTGATAGGCGCGCCCGGCGAAGGGGCCGAGCAGCTTCGAGGGCTGCGCCCCGCGGCGCAACGCCGCCTGGGCGCGGCGCATCGCGGTCTTCTCCGCCGCGGCGGCGGCCCGTTCCGTCCTGCGGCTGCGCCGCGGCGACGGGGCGGCCGGCGGCGTCGACCGGCGCCGGCGCGGACCGCCACCGAGGTCGACGAAGCCCTCGGCGTCCCGCCCCGGGTCGTGCCCGGCCGCCTCGTACGCCGCTGCCTGGTAACCGTCCGGGTCGTAACCGGCCTCGTCGAAGCTGGGTGGGTCGAGATCGCCGAAGCCGGCATCCTCGAAGCCCGCCTCGTCGTCGTACCCGTCCGTCTCGTCGGCGTCGCCGTACTCGTTCGCCTCGGGGCCGGCGTAGGGGACTGCACCGTCGCGGTCGGCCGCCGCGGAGGCGAGGTCACCGATCGCGTAAGCCCCCGGGATCGGCACGAAGCCGTCCTGGTCGCCGCCCCGGTCCGCCGCATCCGGGCGCACGCCGTTGCGATGGAGCGCGCCGCTGCCGTTGTCGCCGTGGCTGCCGTGCCCCGGACTCATCGGACCTGCGGCGTGGAGACTCCGCCGTTCACGGCGGAAAGGAAACGCCGCCCCTGTTCGGCCACGGATCGACCTGCCTTTCCTAGGATATGATCATGTCCCGTTTCCGGCTCTACCCGATCGCCGAGCTGGTGATCACAAACCTGGTGAGCGTGTAGCAGTGGGAACTCCTCCGCAGTCATCCGGGGGAGGAGGTCAAGCCACTCCCACCGCCAGCGGTAGGGCCCCCACGCTGAAGCCCTGGTCCTGTTCTCCGACGAGGCGCACCATCTCCAGCCGGCTGCGCGACGCCAGCGTCTCGGCCTCACCGCAGGCGTCGGCGAGCCCGTCGAGATCGTCGGCGGAGACCGTGACGAACCCGTGGAAGCGGAACGCCCCGAAGCCGGCGATCAGCTCCTGCTCGCGCCGTTCCACCTCGTCGGCCTCGGCCACGTCCCGCTGCGTCGTGACCTTGCCGACCTTGTCCCGCATCTGCTGTTCGCCGAGGTGCGCCATCCGCCGCCGGTTCACCGCCCTCTCCGCCTTGCGACCGGGCAGCGGCTCCACGACAAGCGACACCGTGCGCCGGCAGGTCGTCTCCATCAGCAGCGGAGCGAGGAAGGCGGCTGGCGAGGGCACCCGGGGCCAGCCGTTGATCCAGTAGGTGGTGTGGTAACCCGAGTCCGTGCGGTAATGATCCCAGGCGGTGACGGTCCGCACGGGACCGGCCACTGCGGGATCGATTCCGGATGCCAGGCCCTTCAACCCGCCGGCGAGGTCGGTGCTCGCGCCGCCGCGGGCGTCGATCATCTCGATCGAGTACGGATCGTAGGTCGTGCGGATGACCGCGGCCAGCGCCCGCGGGGGTAGCCAGCCGACCGTGTTGATCGACGCCCGGGCGAGCGCCGCCTCCATGGTGCGCAGCTCGCCGAGCAGGACCGCGCAGGCCGCCTGGTCGCCACCGCCGGCCCGTTGGATCGCCCGGCGGGCGTCCTTGGCACGCAGTTGGAACGACAGGTAGGTCTCGTGCCGCTGGGCGACGGGACCGGCCGCGTCGATCACCTGCTGGTAGGCGTCCGCGGCCCAGGAGTCGTCGTGGTGGCCGCGGACCCGCCAGTGGCGCTGGAGCTGGTCCCCGGAGTCGGGCAGGGTGCGCTCCAGCCACTGGATGCGGGACAGCTTGCCGCCGCCAGCCGTCAGCCCGGCCAGCAGCTCGCCCCAGGCATCCACCCTGGCCTGCTGGTCGCCGGACTCCAGCAGGGCGAACTGGCTGCCCTGCACCTGCAGGACGGCGGTGTAGGTCTGTTTCTTGGCGTCCTTGACCACCGCTACGTACCGGCCGCCGCCGACCGGTACGGACAGCATCACCAGAGAGGACAGCGGCCCAGGAAGGACCGTGCGGCTGAGCTGGTCCTCTCCGGCGCCTAGCCGGAAGAACGCGCCACGGAACACCGACTCGCCCGTCACCTTCTGCATCGTGAAGCCGAAAAGGATCGGCACCCACTGGTCGAGGTTACGATCCTCCACCCGGACGAAGGCGACGAACAGCAGGGCCACCGCAAGCAGTACCCAGAGCGGAATGGCTACCAACGGTGACCGGAGAGCGCCGAGAACGCAGAGCATCACGCCGATCATCAGAGCGAGCTGCGGCCAGCGCATGCCGAGCATGACGCCGCCGCGTTCGAGCGGCCCGAACCGATAGCTGCGTTCCGCGACCATCTAGTACCTCATTCGCCGATTGACCATCTGCACGGTGCCGCCTGCTTGCACGCCGTGCTCACTGACCGCCGGTGCGGGACGGCGGCAGTTTCGGCGCCGCCACCGTGGTCGGCCGGGCCGCCGGGGCGACCGGCGGCCGGGCCTGGCCGGGCCGCGGGGATGCACCGTTCCTGGCCGGTGCGACGCGGGTGGCGGTCCGGGTCGCACCGCTCGGCCGGGCGCTGGCGCCGACCGAGACGGCCGTCCGGGCGGGGCCGCCGGACCGGGCCGGCTGCCGCACGGCGCCGCCTGTGCCGGAGCCGCCGGTTCGGGGCCGGCCGCTGCCCCGCACCGACGCGGTTGCGGCACCGGCCCGGGAGGACCCGCCCACGGGCGCGCCGATTCCGCCGCGACCGGTCCGTAGCGCGGCTGGCCGCGCGAGTCCCGGCTGGGCGCCAATGCCACCGCTGTCACCGAGCACCCCGCGATTACGCGTCTGGAGCCGGGCACCGATTCCGCGGAAGGTATCGCGGGACGTCGATCCGAGCAGTGCGCCCGCGCCCTGGCCGAAAGACGCCGCGCTACGCCGGCCCGCCGATCCGACTGCCCGCATCAGATGGACGTCGGCGAATCCCATGAGGTGCATGAGGACGAACGGGGCGAACACCGCGGCAATCATGACCACGGTTCCACCGAGGATCGTCAGGGTCTGATCGACCGTGGAACCGGTGGAGTCGCTGGCCATCCCGGCACCGAGCGAAAAAATCGCATAGATGACTGGCTTCGCGAAGATCAGAGCCAGGAGGATCTCGGTGGCGCGCTTGATCCATGCGCTCGTCGACATCGTCGGTTGCCCGGCGAGGTAGAGCGGGATGAAGACCGCCATCACGATGATTGCGACTTTGCGAATGTAGAGCACCACGAACAGTGCAAACGAGAACATGGCGACCAGCAGCGACAGCACGAGATCGAGGGCGAAGTTGCCCTGTTCCGGTAGCGCTCGTACCTGAGCCACGAGGTCGGCCCCCAACGGTTTCCCGTCACCGAAGGCGTCGGCGATGCCGTCCGAAGCGGTCAGGATCATCTGAAGCAGGGCAAGTGCGATAAACGAGCCCAAAATCGAGGTACCGGTCGCAGTAAGTGCCCGAACAAATACGTGCGGGTCGCCCCGCACCGCCCCCATGATGCAGGCACAGAGAAAGAGCCCGGTAACGACCAACACCGCGATCCCGAACGCGATGTTGTAGTTCTTGACAACATAGTCGGCATTTAGATCAATGGTCGTCTTCTGTGCCGCGAAACTGAACACGGAACTCGACAGGTCTGCGGCCATCCCGCAGAACGCCGTCCCCATCGAGTTGAAGTAGGCATCCACACTCCCCGAAATTGCACCTTTAACTGCACTTAGGGGATTTGGATTAAAGGCCAGAATTACCGTACCATCGCCTGCGTTACCAGTCGTCATGCGCCCGCTCCGATCAGAAGAAAACTTTTGAATTCCTCGGACCGTTGCTCGGCCGGGTCTGGGCCATCTGGGCCATCATCGGAATCGGAAAGTTTCCAGTCTGATCCGTTCCAATTCACGCTACACAGGTCGGTACCCCAGAAGTCGCGCGGCTTGAAGTTTGGCGATCCGTTAAGGTTGCCGGCATTTGTGTTAAGCCATATGTGAATTTTAGCTTCATCGGAACTGAAATTATCAATTGCGTAGCCAAGTATTCGATATCTAAAAAGAAAGTTGGGGGAGTTGACAGAAGATACGCCGAAGTTTTTTGCGGTACCGTTGTTTGATTCAATAAGCCGTTGGCTGATGCGATCGGCAACGGAAGGTTGTGTTGTTACAGACCTAAAAACTTCTTTCAGTCGCGCTGGCTCACGGTTCGACGGATTCAAATATCCTGCAACATAGTTTGCGCAGGCACTTACGGCGCCTGACTTGTTGTGGGGATATCCAACTGGGATGCCGAACTCGTTGATGCGGGTGGGAAGGCCGGGGACCTGACTGCCGCTTGCCGCATCTGGCGATCCTCCTCCGGCGGAGTCTGGGGTCGGGACCAGAGTCGGCGTGGGTGGTACAGCCGGCGGGCTAGGGGTTGGAGCTGTACTGGGAGTGGGTGCGGGCGCGACTGAGGCGGTGTCTGGACTCGCGCCCTTGTCCGGGATGACATAGCGTCCGATGACCAATCCGCCGATCACACTCACCGTGCCGGTGGCGACGATGATGATGATCAGACGTCTGGCCACACTCTCCATCAGGCGCGGCAACACCCACTCCCCTCACAAGACGGCACGGTCATCATCGCAATGTCCGCCCGCTGATACCCGGGGAACCGGTCAGAAGAGCGTTGACGATGGGTCATGGACCACGCCGGGGTCAACGGCGACGGTGAGTTCGACGGCGGGTGGGCGCTGCCCGCCCGGGTTGGGCGCGGGTGCGGTGGCCGTCGCGCCCGTGGCCAGGAAGAAGTTGATGAAGGCCGCGGCGGCGCCGACGAGGAATGCCAGACCGAAGCCGGCGATGACGCCGCTCTTTCCGACTGTCGAAGCCCGCTCGAGTCCCATCCGCTCACCGAGTGCCCAGGCGATCCCGCCGAGTAGTACGGCGGCGACGGCAGCGATCACCGCATAGGCGGCCAGGCCGTTGACCAGGTCTTTCAGTGCGTTGATGCCGGGCGCTTTGGTGTCGTCCGGGTTCACCTTCACTTCGGCCAGGATCACGGTCGCCTTGGCGGAGGCGGCGTCCAGGATCATCGCGGTTCCTTTCTCACGGGCGGGGTCCGCCCGGACGATCCGGTCCGGCGATCCTTGAGGGTGCCGTTGGTGACCGTAGGTCGCCGAATGATACGCCTGGCGGCGTGGGGTGATCCGCGGTAGTGCTCGTTGCGCCGCCGGTCGCGCCGGCCTGGGTACGTGCGGTGACTGGTCCGACGGCGTCGCGTGAGGTGCCCGTCGGCTGCTCGCCGGCCGATAGAGGGGTCGCCACCTCGGCCTTTGCCAGCGCGAACAGGCTTTCCACGGTGACCGCGGCCAGCCGCAGGTAAGCACGGCGAGTACGCCGGCGTAGCCGTGGGATACGGACCGGTGTATGCCGGCTCGGGTCCAGCCGGGCGTCGTAGGGGATGCGGACGAGGGAGTCCACCTGCCGGGCGAGCCGTGCCGCGGCCGCTCGGGTGCGGGGCGACGGCCGACCGCGCCGTGGCGCGACGATCGCCGCGACGATCGGCAGCCCCCCGTCGCGGGCTGGCCGCCGGCCCGGCGCCTCGCGGAACGCCTGCAACCGCATGAGGGTCGCTTCCAGATCGGCCGCGGTGGCAAGGGTGATCAGGACGACGAGATCCGCCGCCTCGACGGCGGTCTCCGTCAGCGGAGCTCCGGTCGGCGCGTCGACCAGAACCAGCGGATAGGAGTGCGCGAGCAAGCCCAAAGCCGACCGCAGCCCGGTCGGCGTGACCGACTGCTGTACACCGGACGGGAGGGCGGGCACATCCCGGTCCGTGGGGTCGTCGCCGGCGGGCTGCTGGCGGCCGGCGGTCTGGCCGGCGTCCGGCCGGACGGGCAGCACATCGAGGTCTCGGGCGCCCCCGGAACGCCGGCCGCTGATCATCAAGCGCAGTTCGGCGGCGGACCTCTCGCCGGCCTGGTGCCGGACGACGTCCGCGACGGTGGTCGTCCCGGCGGAGCCGACCCGGTTGGTCAGCGAGTCGCCGCGGGGCTCGTCCTCGTCGTTGCTTGAGGTCGGCGCCGTGCCTTCGGTCGGGAATTCTCCGGGCCACAGGTCGACGGCGAGCACCGGATGGGCACGTACCCCAGTGAGGGTCAGGCCGATCACGCCGGCGAGCGTCGTCGTCCCCGAGTAGGGGAAAAGCGAGGTCACGGTGACCCGCCAGGAGCCCGGCAACGGGATGCGGGCCCGGTCGCGAACCGAGAGCCGGACCGGGATCTCCTCCCATGGCTGCAGGCCGCCCGCTCCGCGCCGGGCTTCTTGCCACGGCCTGAGCGGACCGTCCGAGGCCGACGTGCGGGCCGTGTCGGGCCGATCTGGCGCCGATGCCGGTAGGGCCTTGCGGGGGGGCTGCGGCGGACGAGGGGTCCGCGGCGACGGTGCCGGCTCCACGCCGGGCGCGGCCGGAAGCGCCGGGGTCTTGGCGCGCCCGGCGGACGGGCCCGGCTTGTCACCCGGGATGCCCGTCGGAGCAGTGGGAACGGCAGGCCCGCCCGTCGAAACGCGTGCCCGAGGCGGAATGGGCGCCGGCGTCGGGCGAGGTGCGGCCG
>NZ_JANEZT010000027.1 GCF_025403405.1 Frankia tisae | reverse complement strand
CGGTTCGCGGTCGAGTGCGACGGCGACGTCGGCCCCGGGCCCGCGGAGATCGCCCGCGAGTTCGATCGGGAACGGGAGCTGCGCCGGGCGGGGTGGCGGTTCTGGCGGGTCCGCCAGTCCGACTTCGAACTCGACCCGGAGGCGGCGCTGGCCTCGCTGTGGTCACGGCTGGCGGCTGCCGGAATCACTCCGATCCCGGCCGAACGGGACAGCGTCGACGGCCCGGAGGCGCCGGGCGGCCCGGAGGCGCCGGGCGGCCCGGAGGCGCCGGGCGGCCCGGCCGGCGCCCGCGGGCCGGTCCGGGCCGGCGCGGACGAGCTGCTGCACCGTTGGCGCCCGATCGCGCTCTCCGAGCTGGAGGGCCTCGACGACGCACCAATGCCGGCCGAATGGCGCGATCCGGCCGGTGCCCGGCGTTTCCCTGGCACCGGCGTCTCGGCCGACTGATCATCGGCTGCTGCCGGCCGAGCCGAGAGAAGATCAGGGCGGCGGCCCACCAGCCCCGCTGACCCCACTGACCCCGTCGGGCGCGGCACGCTCGTCCACCGGTTGCGCGGTCCCGCCGGGCGGGTCGGTCGACCCGGGATCGCGCTCGATGTCGTCGCGGCCGCCGTCGCTGTGGCCGCCGTCGCTGTGGCCGCCGTCGCTGTGGCCGCCGTCGCTGCTGTCGCCCGCGTCGGCGGCGCCGACGATGCGGGTGAACGGCGGCCGGTGCAGCCGGGGCTTCGCCGCCGCCGGCTCGGCGAAGTCCGACCGGTGGATGCGGCAGAACGCGCCCGGCGCCCCGGAGCCCAGCCGGCACACCCCGATGTCCGCCGCTGCCGTCAGGTAGGCCAGCGCCTCGGCGCGTTCGAGCCCGACCCGGCTCTGCAGGAACAGCACCGCCGAACGGGTCGCGCGGCGGATCGCCTCGGTCAGGTCGGCGTCGAGGCCCATGGTGACCCACATGGCGTCGGTCTCGATGAACGGCTCGCGCAGCGCGCCGAGGGCGGCTCGGGCGGCCGTCTCCCGCAGCGCCGTCAGGCGCAGGGTCGCGCGCAGCGGGCCCTCCAGGGCCGTCCCGCCGATCTTCCCGTCGCCGAGGGCGTAGTGCGGGTCACCGACGGCGAACAGCGCGCCCCCGACCTGGACGGGCAGGTAGAGCCGGGCGCCGGTGCCGAGGTCGCGGCAGTCCAGGGCGCCGCCGTGCAGGCCGGTCGCGGTGGACGCGATGACCTCGGTGGTACTGTCCACCGCGACCGCCATGACGCCCAGGAACGGAGCCAGCGGGAAGCGGGCCCGTCCGCCGCTCGCGCTGGCCAGCGAGCCGTAGAGGCGGCCGCGGCGACGTTCGACGGCGCAGAAGGTGGTGACGGTGCGAAAGCGCTGCCAGTGCCGGGCGTCGGCGTCCGACTCGGGTGGTCCGCCCTCCGGGAACTCCCCGGCGAGCAGGCCGACGCCGTGGCGAGTGGAGACGATCCCGTACCGAGCCCGCGGGTGCAGCGACAGGACATCGACGCGCAGCACGTCCCCGGGCTGGGCGCCGCGGACGAGCACCGGCCCGGTCACGATGTGCGGAGCGTCCACGCCGAACCGGTGTGGCAGGCCGGAGGCGGCGATCGCCCGGGCGTCGGCGAGGACCTCCGAGGGCGGCACGCCGAGGTTGGCGAGAAACGCGTCGGGGTCACGCCCCTGGTCGCCGAGGATCCCCTCCGAGCTGACCGTGTCGAAGGTGACCGTGGCGCCGGAGTCGATACTGAGCACGGGCCTGGTCAGTGCGTTGGGCAGCTCGCCCCATGTGACGGTCTCGGGGGTGGAGGGCAGGTAGTGCTTCCCCTCGATCTTGCCCCGTCCCGGCTGCAGCGCCACAGGCGGGCCTACCAGCCCCGCCGCCGGGCGAGTGGGCCCTCGCCGGGACGAATCGCCTGGACGCGCGGTCGGCCGGCCCATGGCGTCCCGGTGGGCCGGACATGGCATACAGAGCGACAGGACTGGTCAGGCACGCGCGTCAGATTTCCAGTGGAATATGACGAGAAGGTGACGTGGATGTTGCGGTTATGGTCATTCCGTCGACAGAGGTGTGCTGGGGCGGTGAATGTGGAGTCCGTCGGTCCCCCGCGGCGGTCAGGCATGCGGCTCCACCGCTTCGGTGCTACCGCCTGCGACGTCGGAGTCGCCCCCGCCCGCAGCACGGGGGTGCCATGACCGCGACGTTGCGGGATCTCGGCGAGTTCGAGCTGATCCGCGCGATCACCGCCCGCTTCGCCCGCGGCCGGGATGTGCTCGTCGGCCCGGGGGATGACGCCGCGGTGCTGGCGGCGCCGGACGCCCGGGTGGTCGTCACCACCGACCTGCTGCTGGAGGGTCGCCACTTCCGGCGGGACTGGTCGTCGGGTGTGGACGTCGGGCACAAGGCCGCGGCGCAGAACCTCGCGGACGTGGCGGCGATGGGCGCCCGGCCGACCGGACTGTTCGTCGGCTTCGCCGCGCCCGGTGACCTCCCCGTCGACTGGGCTCTGGCGCTGGCCGACGGGCTCGCCGCCGAATGTGCTTTGGCCGGGGCCAGCGTCGCCGGCGGCGACATCAGCTCGGCCGACGCCATCATGCTGGGGGTGACCGCCCTCGGCGATCTCGAGGGTCGGGCTCCGGTGCTGCGCTCGGGGGCCCGACCAGGCGACGTGGTTGTGCTCGCCGGCTCCGTCGGCCGAGCCGAGGCGGGCCTGGCCCTGCTCACCGCGGGACGCGGCCACGACGCCGACGCCGACGTGAACGCCGGCTGGGCGGGGCTGGTCTCGGCACACCGCCGCCCCCGACCGCCCTATCCGCTGGGCCCGGCACTCGCCGCGGCGGGCGCACACGCCATGTGCGATGTCTCGGATGGCCTGGTCCAGGATCTCGGCCACATCGCCGCAGCCTCGCAGGTGCGGATCGATCTCGACCTGGCCGCCCTGGCCGCCCTGACCGATCTGACCGGCCTTGCCGCCGACGGGCCGCTGCGGTCGGCCGCGGCCGAGCTGGGGGCGGATCCGCTGGACTGGGTGCTCACCGGCGGCGAGGACCACGCGCTCGTCGCCTGCCTGCCGCCGTCGGCGGTCATCCCCGCGGGCTGCGAACAGATCGGCCTGGTGCTGCCCGGCTCCGGCGTGACCCTGGCCGGGCGGCCGGCCGTCGGGCGCGGGGGATGGAATCACTTCGCTTGACCGCGGACGCGACAGCCTGACCGGGCAAACACGTCCAAACAGCAGAATCGCCCCGGCTGATCGGCCGGGGCGAGCTGCATGATGCGAACGAAGTAGACGCCGGCCCGCCAGGTCGCCTCACGGGCGTAGGTCGCTCGAAGCGACTTTTATTGGGTCCGGGGGCCATGATGCGGGCCGGCGACACTCAGCCTAACGGATGGACGGCTCCGGGTGTTCCCCGCCGCGGAACCGGACGAACGACTCGGATCGGTTGGAGCGATTACCGAGGCGCCGGTGGACCACCCTCCGCGCCTGGCCGGCCAACCGAACATCGGCCACCCGGGCAGCGGGATGGCATCGATTCGGCACGCACCGTGCCTGTGACCAGACCGGGCAGGGCCGCCCCTGCCCTGGGTGTCCAGAGCGGGTAGCCTGAGCAGACGGTGGCAGAAGGGCCTTTCGGAGGCCGTGAAGTGAGACCGTGGATAGAGGCGAATGGCCCCGTGACAGCACCGACGGTTCCTGCGTCAGGACCTGACTTCGGACCTAATGAATGGCTGGTCTTCGAGATCTACCAGCAGTTCCTCGAAGATCCACAAAGTGTGTCGCCGGAGTGGCAGGAGTTCCTCTCCGACTACCAGCCCACCGCGCCGCCGGCCAGTCCCGGCGCGGACGCGCACGCTGAGGTGGTGGCACCGAACGGCGTCTCGCCCGGCGGTGAGGCCTCTCACACGGCGCTGCCCACGGCGAAGCCTACCCCGCCTGCGGCCCCGGCGTCCGTGCCCACTCCGGCCCCACGCGTGCAGCCCGCTGCGGCAACACCCGCGCAGCCCGTCACGCCCGCACCTGCCGCGCCGACGAAGCCGGCAGCCGCCAAGCCCACCGCGGCGGCCAAGCAGCCGGCACCCGCCCCCGTCGGCGCGGCAGGTTCGGCCACCACGCCGCTGCGCGGCGCGGCCGCCCGCGTGGTCAGCAACATGGAGACCTCGCTGCACGTCCCGACCGCCACGTCGGTCCGGGCGTTCCCGGCGAAGCTGCTCGCGGACAACCGCATCGTTATCAACCGCCACCTGGCCCGCTCAAGCGGCGGCAAGGTGTCGTTCACCCACATCATCGGCTACGCGATGGTGAAGGCGCTGGCCAGCAACCCGGCCATGAACGCCTCCTTCGCCGAGGTCGGTGGCAAGCCGGCGCTCGTCCAGCCGGAGCACGTCAACCTCGGACTGGCCATCGACCTGGTGACCCCGAAGGGCCGCCAGCTCGTCGTCGCCGCGGTGAAGAAGGCCGACACGCTGGACTTCAGCCAGTTCTGGGTCGCCTACGAGGACCTGGTCCGCCGCGCTCGGTCAAACAAGCTGACCACCGACGACTTCACCGGCGTCACCATCAGCCTGACCAACCCCGGCGGCATCGGCACGGTGCACTCGGTGCCCCGGCTGATGGAGGGCCAGGGCACGATCATCGGCGTCGGCGCCATGGAGTACCCGGCCGAGTTCTCCGGCGCGGCGGCCAACACGCTGGCCAGGCTCGCGATCTCCAAGACGATCACGCTGACCAGCACGTACGACCACCGCATCATCCAGGGCGCCCAGTCCGGTGAGTACCTGCGCCGGATGCACCAGCTCCTGCTGGGCGAGGACGGGTTCTACGACGAGATCTTCCAGGCACTGCGGGTGCCGTACGAGCCCATCCGCTGGGTCGCGGACATGCCCGTGGTGCACGAGGGCGACCTCGACCACAACGCCCGGGTGCTGGAACTGATCCACGCCTACCGGGTGCGCGGCCATCTGATGGCGGACACCAACCCGCTCGAGTTCGCCATCCGCAGCCACCCCGACCTGGACATCATCAGCCACGGGCTGACGCTGTGGGACCTCGACCGGGAGTTCGCCGTCGGCGGGTTCGCGAGCCAGCGCACGATGTCGCTGCGCGACGTGCTCGGCGTCCTGCGCGACTCGTACTGCCGTCGGGTCGGCATCGAGTACATGCACATCCAGGAGCCCGACGAGCGGGCCTGGATCCAGGCCCGGGTCGAGCGGGCCGCGGAACGCCCGGACCCGGCCGAGCAGCTGCACGTGCTGGAGCGCCTCGGCGCCGCGGAGGCGTTCGAGTCCTTCCTGCAGACGAAGTACGTCGGCCAGCGCCGGTTCTCCCTCGAGGGCGCCGAGTCGACGATCCCGACGCTCGACGAGGTGTTGGAGCGCTCCGCCGACGCCGGCATCGACGAGGTCGTCATCGGCATGGCCCACCGCGGCCGGCTGAACGTGCTGGCGAACATCGTCGGCAAGTCCTACCGGCAGATCTTCGCCGAGTTCGAGGGTCACCTCAACCCGCAGACGGCGCACGGCTCCGGCGATGTGAAGTACCACCTGGGTGCGGAGGGTGTCTACACCGGCCGCGAGGGGCGCAAGGTGCCCGTCTCGGTCGTGGCGAACCCGTCGCACCTGGAGGCCGTCGACCCGGTCACCGAGGGCGTCGTCCGGGCCAAGCAGGACATCCTGGACAAGGGCACGGCCGGTTTCACCGTCCTGCCCGTCCTCGTCCACGGCGACGCCGCATTCGCCGGGCAGGGGGTCGTCGCCGAGACGCTGAACCTCTCCCAGCTGCGCGGCTACCGCACCGGCGGCACCATCCACCTGGTCATCAACAACCAGGTCGGGTTCACCACCTCGCCGGAGTCGAGCCGATCCTCGGTGTATGCCACCGACGTCGCCCGGATGGTCCAGGCCCCGATCTTCCACGTCAACGGGGACGACCCCGAGGCGTGCGTGCGGGTGGCGGCGCTGGCCTTCCAGTACCGCCAGGCGTTCAACAAGGACGTCGTCATCGACCTGGTCTGCTATCGCCGGCGCGGCCACAACGAGATGGACGAGCCGTCGTTCACCCAGCCGTTGATGTACGACACCATCGCCAGCAAGCGCTCGGTGCGCAAGCTCTACACCGAGGCGCTGATCGGCCGCGGGGACATCACCCGCGACGAGGCCGAGCAGGCGATGAAGTCCTACCGTGCCGAGCTGGAGAAGGCGTTCGCGCAGACCCGGGACACCACCCCGTCCGGCGCCGCGCCGCAGCCGCGCATCATCACCACGCCGGAGGAGGCGGCCGCGGCCGCCGCGGTCAGCACCGCGGTCTCCGCCGAGGCCGTCAAGAAGGTCGTCAACACCCAGGTCACCCTGCCCGACGGCTTCACCGTTCACCCGCGGCTGCGCCCGCAGGTGGAGCGGCGCGCCCAGATGGTCGAGACCGACGCGATCGACTGGGCGCTCGCCGAGACCCTGGCGTTCGGCACCCTCCTGCTCGACGGCCGGTCGATCCGCCTGACCGGTCAGGACAGCCGCCGCGGCACCTTCGGCCAGCGGCACGCCGTGCTGGTCGACCGGCACACCGCCGAGGATCACACCCCGCTGCGGACGCTGCGCTACGGCGTCGACGGGACCGAGACCAACGACGGCGTCGGCACCTTCTACGTCTACGACTCGCTGCTCAGCGAGTTCGCGGCGATGGGTTTCGAGTACGGCTACGCGGTCGCCCGACCGGACATGCTGGTGCTCTGGGAGGCACAGTTCGGCGACTTCGCCAACGGCGCCCAGTCGATCATCGACGAGTTCCTCAGCGCCGGCGAGGCGAAGTGGGGGCAGCGCTCGGCGCTCGTCCTGTTGCTTCCGCACGGCTACGAGGGCCAGGGGCCGGACCACTCCTCCGCCCGCATCGAGCGGTTCCTGTCGCTGTGCGCGGACAACAACATGACGGTCTCGGCACCGTCCTCCCCCGCCAGCTACTTCCACCTGCTGCGCCGGCAGGCCCTCTCGCCGGTGCGGCGCCCGCTGGTCGTGTTCACGCCCAAGTCGATGCTGCGGCTCAAGGCCGCCACCTCGACGGTGGCGGAGCTGACCGAGGGCAGCTGGCGGCCGGTGATCGACGACGACTTCGTCACCGATCCGTCGACGGTCCGCCGGGTGCTGCTCTCGGCCGGCAAGGTCTACTACGACCTCGCCGCCGCCCGGGGCAAGCACGACGACGCCGAGCGGTTCGCGCTGCTGCGGGTCGAGCAGCTCTACCCGACTCCGGGACCGGAGCTGGCGAAGGTGCTCGAGCGCTACCCGAACCTGACCGACGTTGTCTGGGTGCAGGAGGAGCCGGCGAACCAGGGCGCCTACCCGCACATGGCGGTCAACCTCGGCGAGTCTCTGCCCGGTGGGATTCGCCTGCGCCGGATCTCCCGGCGAGCCGCGGCGGCACCGGCGTCGGGTTCGTCGCGAGTGCACGAGCGCGAGCAGCAGGCCCTCGTCGAGGCCGCGTTCGAGGACTGAACCACTACCCGGCGGCTCCCGTCACCGGGTAGCCGCCGGGTACGACGGGAGTGGGGATGTATTTCACCGACCGAGGCATCGAGGAACTCGCCGACCGCCGCGGCACGGAGACGGTGACCTACGAGGGACTAGCCGACTCGCTGCGGGCCTTCGTCGATGTCCACCCGGAGTTCGCCGATGCCGTCGAACGCCTCGCCACCTGGCTCGCGCGCCCCGACGACGATGCCGACCTCTGACCCGGGCCCGGACCCGCCGCTCATGGCGTGAGCACCAGTTTGCCGAAGACATCACCGTCGGCGAGCTGCTCGAACGCCGCGCGCGCCGCGGACAGGGGGCGCACCTCGTGCACCGGCGGGCGGATTCCGGTGCGCTCCAGGAAGGCGAGCAGCTCGACGAGCTCCTTCCGGCTGCCCATCGTGGATCCGACGACCGACAACTGAAGGAAGAAGATCCGGGTGAGCTCGGCCGGCGGGTTCGAGCCGCTGGTCGCGCCGGAGACGACGAGGCGGCCGCCGGGCCGCAGGGACCTGAGCGAGTGGCTCCAGGTGGCTGCGCCGACGGTTTCGATGACGGCGTCGACCCGCCGCGGCAGCCGGGCGCCGGACTCGAACACCTCGTCGGCGCCGAGGGCCGCGGCCCGCGCGCGCTTGCCCTCGTCACGCGAGGTGACGAACACGGTGTGCCCCGCGGCCTTGCCGATCAGCAGGGCGGCGGTCGCCACCCCGCCGCCGGCGCCCTGGACAAGCAGGGTCCCGCCGCCGCCCGCGGGCAGGCCGGCCCGGGACACCACCATCCGGTAGGCGGTGAGCCAGGCGGTCGGCAGACATGCCGACTCCTCCCACGACAGCCCGGCCGGCTTCGGGACGAGGTTTCGCCGGGGCACCGCGACCTGCTCGGCGAGGGTGCCCGGGTGCAGCTCGGACAGCAGGGTGCGCCGCGGGTCCAGCGTCTCGTCGCCGCCACCCGCCGCCGGATCGCCGATCACCGCATGCACGACGACCTCCTCCCCCTCGGCGGTCACCCCGGCAGCGTCACAGCCGAGGATCATCGGGAGACGGTCGGCCGGCAGGCCCACGCCGCGCAGACTGAACAGGTCGTGATGGTTCAGCGAGGCGGCCCGCACCGTGACGGTGACCCACCCGTCCGGGAGTGTGGGCTCAGGCTGCTCGCCGATGAACAGACCGTCGAGAGGGGCATCGGGATGCAGGGAGACCGCGGCGGCTGCGAGCACCCCACGAACCTACGGCCGCCCGATCCTGGGCGCGAGCAACCCGAGTCGTTCGCGATGCGGATGCCGAGGCCAATCCCGACGAAAAGGGATCATCCGCCCCGGCTCGCGCATCCTCGGGTCCGTTGTGCTGAACTCATCGCCGTGGGTATGACAAGCGTGGACGGTGCGGTGAACAAACCGTGGTGACCAGGGATGACTCGCCGGAGACGCCGGGGCGGCGCGGGGCGCATCGACGGCTGAGCTGGCGCCGTCAGCCGATCGCCCCGATCCCGGAGGCCCCCGCCACGGTCATCATCGACGGCACGCCGGTCATCACCGTCATGTCGGCGGACTTCGTCTGCTGCTCCTACAAGGGCTGCGGCACGCTGCGCCCGCTCGACGACGCCGTCGAGAACCGGCCATGCCCCGGGTGCGGCCGGGTCTGACGGCCCCCAGACGCGCTTCGGGGACCCCGCAGGCCTGACCTGCGGGGTCCCCGTCGTCACGGACCCGCTCAGCGCCGGGCAACCCCGTCGGCCCGGGCGGCTGCGGCGACCGCCGCGGAGACCGCCGGGGCCACCCGGGCGTCGAACACGCTCGGGATGATGAGGTCGTCGGCGAGCTCGTCCGCGATCACGTCGGCCAGCGCCTTGGCGGCGGCGAGCTTCATACCCTCCGTCACCCTGCTGGCCCGCACGTCGAGCGCGCCGCGGAACACGCCGGGGAACGCCAACACGTTGTTGATCTGGTTCGGGTAGTCGCTGCGCCCGGTGGCCACGATCCGGGCGTACTTGTGGGCGATCGCGGGCTCCACCTCGGGGTCCGGATTCGCCATCGCGAAGATGATCGCCTCGGGGGCCATGGTGGCGACCGCCTCCTCCGGCACCTGCCCGGAGGACAGGCCGAGGAAGACGTCGGCGCCGCGCAGCGCGTCGGTGATCGAACCGGTCAGGCCGGCGGAGTTGGTCTCGGCGGCGAGCGCGGCCTTGACCGTGGTGAGGGCGTCGCGGCCGGGGTAGATGATGCCGCGGCTGTCACCGACCGCGATGTCGCCGATGCCGGCGGCCAGCAGGATGCGGGTCACCGCGACTCCGGCCGCACCCGCACCGGACACCACGGCACGCAGGTCACCCAGGGTGCGCCCGGTCAGCTTGGCGGCGTTCTCCAGCGCGGCCAGGGCGACGATCGCGGTGCCGTGCTGGTCGTCGTGGAAGACCGGGATGTCGAGGCGGTCCTGCAGCAGGCGCTCGATCGCGAAGCACCGCGGCGCCGAGATGTCCTCGAGGTTGATCCCGCCGAAGCTCGGCGCGAGCCGGACGACGGTCTCGACGATCTCCTCGACGTCGGTGCAGGCGAGCGCGAGCGGGACGGCGTCGACGCCGCCGAAGTGCTTGAACAGCGCCGCCTTGCCCTCCATGACCGGCAGGGAACCCGCTGGGCCGATGTCACCGAGGCCGAGCACGGCGGTCCCGTCGGTGATGACGGCGACCGTGTTCGCCCGCCAGGTGTAGTCGTCGGCGAGGGCCGGCGTCTCGGCGATCGCCATGCACACCCGCGCGACCCCGGGAGTGTAGGCCAGCGAGAGGTCCTCGCGGGTCTCCAGCGGGACGGTCAGCGCGACGCCGATCTTCCCGCCGCGGTGCAGGGCGAAGGCAGGATCGTCGTCGGACGGGCGCGGGCTGACCCCGGCCAGTTCCGACGCGGCGGTGGAGTCGAGGGTCGAGTGGTCAGTGATTGCGGTCACGGAGATTGCTCCTCGGACATGCCGCCGGTGGCCCCTTGAGCAATCGTGGTACCACCTGGGCGGCGCTACAAGACGCCCACCCTCCATGCGTGCCGTGTCCGCGGGAGGGCGGGCCTGAGCGGTCTCACCTCAGGATATTTGATGATCATGAGGCGGGACGAGCGCCCGGGGATTGCCCGGGGTTACATCCAATATCGCACGCCGACCCGCTCGGGCTCGCGCGGAAGCTTCGCCCACGGTGAACCTCGGACGAACCTGACCGCAACGTGATCGAAACATGTCGACACGGAGCGGGCGCGCGAGCGTAGCGGAGACGTCACATGATCAGGGTTGGGTGCACTCGGGCACCGCCCACGTCACATAAACGCATCACCCAATCCTGGAGGTCATCAGTGCACAGCGGCGTTTTCCGTCCTGGTTCAAGGATATCCGCCCTGGTCATGAGCCTTGCTCTGCTGACGATCGTGGCGGCCTGTGGCGATGGCGACTCCGACTCCACCGCCACAGCGGCGGCGACTTCGGCCTCCGACGGCGTCATCGCAGGTCAACTACCCCAAAGTAGCCGAGACAAGGGGACGCTCACGGTAGGCACCGACCCGTCCTACGCGCCGAACGAGTTCTTCGACACGGATGGAAAAACCATCATCGGAATGGATATCGACCTGGCTCGCGCACTCGGCGGTGTCCTGGGTCTCAGGGTCCAGCCCACACAAGTGGTCTTCGACTCGATCCTGCCCGGCCTCGCCTCCGGCCGGTATGACATCGGTATGTCCTCCTTCACCGACACCAAAGAGCGGGAGAAGCAGGTCGACTTCGTGACCTATTACTCGGCGGGCACCTCGTTCATGACCCACGGCCAGGGTGGGGTGGAGGTCACCACACTGGACGATCTGTGCGGGCACACGGTGGCGGTGGAGTCCGGCACCGTCCAGCAGACCGATGCCGGCAATCAGAGCGGCCGATGCACAGCGGCGGGCAAGCCCGCGGTCACCGTGCAGAACTACGACGACCAGAACGGCGCCAACCTGGCCCTCGCCTCGGGCCGCGCCGATCTGTCGATGGCGGACTCGCCGGTCGCCGCCTACCAGGCGAAACTGTCCGGTGGAAAGATCCGGATCGTGGGGAAGCCCTACGGGACCGCGCCCTACGGCATCGCCGTGCCCAGGAACCCGGGACTGGCCGCTGCGCTGCGCGCCGCCATGGCCAAGATCATCGATGACGGTGAGTACACGAAGATCCTCGACCGGTGGGGGGTCCGCGACGGCGCCATCAGCGACCCGCAGATCAACGGCGCCACCGGATGACGGCCGCGGACGCCTCCCCGCCCGAGCGCGGCGCTGCCGTCCCCCCTCTCGCACCAGCACCAGCACCGACGCCTGGCCCCGCGGCGGTGGCAACGGCCGGGACCGGCGTCGGGGTGGACGTCGACGCCGTGCCGCTGCGCCATCCCGGCCGGTGGGCGGCCGGCGTGGTCATCCTGGTGCTCGCCGCGATGGGCGTGCACTCCCTCGTCACAAATCCGAACTTCCAGTGGGGCACCGTCGGCGACTACCTGTTCGCCGAGCCGGTGCTGCGTGGCATGTGGGCCACCGTCTACCTGACGGTCATCGCGATGGCGATCGGGATCGTCGGCGGAATCGGGCTGGCCATCCTGCGGATGTCACCGAATCCTGTCGTGGCCGGCGCCGCCTGGCTGTACATCTGGTTCTTCCGGGGCACGCCGCTGCTGGTCCAGATCCTGTTCTGGAGCTTCATCGGCGCCCTGTACCCCCGGCTTTCGCTCGGAATACCGTTCGGGCCGAGCTTCGTCTCCGGCGACGCCAACCACATCGTGCCGCTGTTCGCCGCGGCGGTGCTCGGTCTCGGCCTCAACGAGGCGGCCTACATGGCCGAAATCGTGCGCGCCGGGATAAACGGCGTCGACGCGGGCCAGACCGAGGCGGCGTCCGCGCTGGGCATGCCCCGGGCGCTGACCCTGCGGCGCATCGTGCTGCCGCAGGCCATGCGGACAATCATTCCCCCCACCGGGAACGAGACCATCTCGATGCTCAAGACGACCTCCCTGGTGAGCGTGATCTCCTACAACGAGCTGCTCAACGCCACCCGGCTCATCTACGCCCGCAACTTCCAGACGGTCCCGCTGCTGATCGTGGCGGCGCTGTGGTACCTCGCGCTGACCTCGGTGCTCACGGCCGGGCAGCACCAGCTGGAGCGCCGCTTCGCGCGCGGGATCCTGCCCCGCGTCGGGGAGCGCCGGTGAGCGCAGACCTGGCCGCCGGCGCGGTGCCGATGGTCCGCGCCGAGCGGGTTCGCAAGTCGTTCGGCCAGCACGTCGCCCTGCGGGAGGTCTCCCTGACCGTGGCCCCCGGCGAAGTGACCTGCCTGATCGGGCCATCCGGCTCCGGGAAGACCACGTTCCTGCGCTGCATCAACCACCTGGAGCGGATCAGCGGTGGCCGGTTGGAGGTCGACGGGGAGCTCGTCGGTTATCGCGAGCACCGCGGCCGGATCCGGGAGCTGCGCCCCCGCGACATCGCCCGCAAACGCCGGGAGATCGGGATGGTGTTCCAGCGGTTCAACCTCTTCCCGCACCTGACCGCCCTGGAAAACATCATCGAGGCCCCGGTCCGGGTGCGCGCCGAGCGGCGGTCCGCTGCGACGCAGCGGGGCCGGGCGCTGCTGGCCCGGGTGGGCCTGGCCGACCGGGCGGACGCCTACCCCGCCGAGCTCTCCGGCGGGCAGCAGCAGCGCGTCGCGATCGCTCGGGCGCTGGCGATGCGCCCCAAGCTGATGCTGTTCGACGAGCCGACGTCCGCACTCGACCCCGAGCTGGTCGGCGAGGTGCTGGAGATCATGCGCCAGCTCGCCGCCGAGGGAATGACCATGCTCGTGGTCACTCATGAACTCGGGTTCGCTCGCGAGGCGGCCGACACCGTCGTCTTCATGGACGCCGGCACGGTCGTGGAGGTCGGCCCGCCGGCCACCCTGCTCACCGCGCCGGCGCACGAGCGCACCCGCGCCTTCCTGTCGAAAGTGCTCTAGCCCACCGTCGGCCTTGCCCACCGTCGGCCTTGTCTCTCGACACCGGCCGCACCACCGTAACCGGCGCTGCGCAAAGCCACACCCGCGCACCAACGCGCGCCGGACCACCGGTCCAGCCTGCGGGGAGACAACCCGTCCAACCGGTACCTTCGCTGTCGTGGAGATCAGCGAACTATCGGTTCCGGACGCCTGGGTGTTCACCCCGCGTCAGCACTCCGACAGCCGCGGGACCTTCCTGGAGTGGTTCCGCTCCGACGCGCTTGCCGAGGTCGTGGGCCATCCGCTGACCTTGTCGCAGGCCAATCACAGCGTCAGCCGGGCCGGGACGCTCCGTGGCGTTCACTACGCTCAGGTGCCACCCAGCCAGGCGAAGTACGTGACGTGCGTCCGCGGGCAAGTGCTCGACTGCGTCGTCGACATCCGCACCGGATCGCCGACGTTCGGCACCTTTGCCACGGTTCTGCTCGACGACGTCGACCGGCGGGGACTGTACGTCTCGGAGGGCCTGGGGCACGCCTTCATGGCGCTGACCGACGACGCGGCGATCTCCTACCTGTGCTCGACGTCCTACACCCCCGGCCGCGAACACGGCGTCGACCCGCTCGACCCCGATCTGGCGCTGCCCTGGCCCGACAGCCTCACGCCGCTGCTGTCCGAGAAGGACGCCGCGGCCCCCTCGCTGAAGGAGGCGGAGTCGGCGGGCCTGTTGCCGACCTACCGCGACTGCCGGGCCTTCTACGACCAGCTACGCGCCCCCGGCGCCGCGGCGGGCGGATCGCGATGATCCGGGTGGCCGGCCCCGGAGACGTCGAGGTCGTCGGAGAGCTGGTCCGGGAGCTCGCCGCCTACGAGCGGGAGGCGGACCGGGTCGCCATGACCCCGGCCGATCTGCAGGCCGCCCTGTTCGGCCCGGTCCCGGCCGCCTACTGCCTCGTGGCCACGGCCGACCAGCCACCCGGGGGTGTTACCCCGATCGGGGGTCCACCCCCAACCGGAGTGGTGCATCCGTCCCCGCATCCGCCCCCGGTCGTGGGCTTCGCGATCTGGCATCCGACCTTCTCCACCTGGACCGGGCAATCCGGGATGTACCTGATCGACCTGTTCGTGCGGCCGGAGCACCGCCGTGGGGGGCACGGCCGGGCCCTTCTCGCCGCCCTCGCCGCGACCTGCGTCGAACGCGGGTACCTGCGGCTCGACTGGGCCGTGCTCGACTGGAACGCACCGGCCCAGGCGTTCTACCGCTCGCTCGCGGCGCAGCCGCTGACCGGGTGGTCGACCTGGCGGGTGGACGGCGACGCCCTCACCGATCTCGCCGCCCTGGCCCGCCCGCGCCCCGGTACCGTCGCCGATCCGGCTTGAAACCGGTTGCTCCGGCCCGGATCGGACCGCCTGTCCGGGCAGCTCGTCCCGGTTGCGGGGCTTTCGCGCGCCAGGTCTCGCCGGCGCCGGCATCGCGCGCATGAGGCCGCCTGCGGGCGCTTACGATCACCCGACCTGCGGGACCCACCGGCGGCTGGGTACGGTGGAGGCGGTGGCTGTCGCCAGCCGCCGACGGAGCGGATCCCATTCAGGCCACGAGGGACGTCACGGCCGAAATGGGGATGCTTGATGCCGTCGGCAAGCGGGAAGGCATTCATCCACAACATCATCGCTCGGCCGGCTCCGGCCGGCGGACCACCCGCGAGGGTCCTCCCTCGCACTACGCAGGCTCTTTGGGGGTAGGAACGTGGATCCGACGCCTTCGACCGGCGGCGCGGAGAACTCCGACACCATCGACAGCCAAACCGCCCACTCCGGCGGACTGCGCGACGTCGTCGCGCTCACCCTGCCCGCGGCCAGCGCATACCTGACCGTCCTGCGCACCGCGACGGCCTCCCTGGCCGCCCGGCTCGACTTCACCCTCGACGACATCGAGGACCTGCGGATCGCTGTCGACGAGGCGTGCGCGCTGCTGCTCGTCTCGGCGGTGCCCGGGTCATCGCTCGACTGCACGTTCACGCTCTCGCCCGGAGTGATGCATGTGCTGGTGACGGTCGAGAGCCTCGACGGCGAGCCGCCCTCCGAGGACACCTTCGCCTGGACGGTGCTCAAGGCCCTCGCAGGCGACGTGGACACCTTCACCGGCCCGGGCAACAAGGTGAGCATCACGCTGCAGAAGCGCCGGGGCGTGCGAGCGGATCTCGGCGAGCCGGCGGGGCACGTCCGCGGATCAGGTGCGGCCAACGAGACACCACTGGGTGACGCGGTAGGTACGCCGTGACATCGACCGGCAGGACCCCGACGCCGCCCCGGACGGCCGCCGGCCAGGATGCACCCGCGGTCGACCCGGTGGCTGCGCTGAGCCAGCGGGGGGCCGCCCTGGACGAACATCCCGCCGAGCGCACCGCGGGCGACCCGGATGTCAGCGCCGAGGTTGCGGCCCAGCCGCTGCCGAGCGTCGAGGTCGAACGCGAGACCACCGACCGTGCCCACTCCCCCGACCGGGCCAGGGCCCGTGCACTGTTCGTACGCCTCGCCGAACTACCCGAGGGCGATGCGGAGCGCGCCGCCATCCGCGACCAGCTCGTCCGGATGCACCTGCCCTTGGTGGAATACCTCGCCCGGCGCTTCCGCAACCGTGGCGAGCCGCTCGACGACCTCGTCCAGGTCGCCACGATCGGCCTGATCAAGTCGGTGGACCGGTTCGACCCGGAGCGCGGGGTGGAATTCTCCACCTACGCCACCCCGACGATCGTCGGTGAGATCAAGCGCCACTTCCGCGACAAGGGCTGGGCGATCCGGGTGCCCCGCCGGTTGCAGGAGCTCAAGCTCTCGCTGACGAAGGCGACCTCCGAGCTGTCCCAGACACTCGGCCGCTCCCCCACCGTGAGCGAGATCGCCCGGCATCTGCAAATGAGCGAGGAGGACGTCCTCGAGGGACTGGAGTCGGCCAACGCCTACTCGGCGGTCTCCCTCGACGCGCCGGACTCCGGCGACGACGAGGCTCCCGCCGTCGCGGACACCCTGGGCGTCCAGGACGAGTCCCTGGAGGGCGTGGAGTACCGCGAGTCGCTCAAGCCGCTCCTGGAGAAGCTCCCGCCGCGGGAGAAGCGCATTCTGCTCCTACGCTTCTTCGGCAACATGACCCAGTCACAGATCGCCACCGAGCTCGGCATCTCGCAGATGCACGTGTCCCGGCTGCTGGCCCGCACCCTGGCCCAGCTCCGCCGCGGCCTACTCGAGGACGGCTGACCCCGTCCGGTCGGCTCCGCGCCGTCTGACCCTCGCCTGCCGCCGTCCGATTCTCACCTGCGCCGTCCAAACCTCGCCCGGGCTGTTCTGACCCCGCCGGGCTTCTGACCCCGCCGGGCGGCTTCGCGCCGCCCTCAGGGGCTCTGCGGCCCGCGGGGAACACGGCCATCGCCACGCTCGGCGCCTTCGTGCTCGCCCTGACCCGCTCGGGTGTCGGGGCCGCTGGCGTCGGACGCCGACGGACCGAACCCACCCGCGGCCAGCAGGGCCCCGACGATCGCAAGGGGGGCGACGAGCAGCGGGATGCCGTAGCCGTAGTCGCCGGCCTGCAGCAGCCCCCAGGCCACCGGCAGGCACAGGATCTGCACGAGGAGGGTGGGCGAACGGTAGGAAGCCCCGCGCCGCAGCACTCCCGCGGCCAGCAGGGCCACGCCCGCGGCTCCGACAATCGCCAGCACCCCGCCGGTCTCGGCGCGCCCGACGTCGTCGATGTCGGAACCGAAGCCGCGCAGCACCTGCAGGACGCCCAGCGCCAGCAGGACGAGCGCCTCGGCAGCAAGCAGGATGCTGGCCACCCAGGCCGGCACGGACGCCGTGCGTGCGGCCTCGCGCAGCTCCTCGAACCGGCCGCCAGCCGGCCGGTCGGGACGGCTCGTAGATCCCATGGTCCGACACTACGTCCCCACAAGGCCACCCCGGTCCCCCGCAGGGCCACGCCGGTCCCCTGCAAGGCCACGCCGGTCGACAACCGGGCTCGGGAGCCGACGATCGCGCCGGCACCGGCCCACGGACCCCCGGTTTCACCGATGTGAGAGTTTTCCCAGCCGCCGCCCGAGATGGACTGGCGGACTACGGTAGAAGCATGCGAGGGCTGCTGGTCGTCAACCCCGTCGCCACCACCACAACCGAACGTGTTCGGGACGTCCTCGCCACCGCGCTCGCGGCCGACGTCACCATGGAGACCGTGCTCACCAAGGGGCCGGGCCATGGGGTCGAGCTCGGGGCGCGCGCCGTGGAACTGGGCGTCGACGTGGTAATCACGCTCGGTGGCGACGGCACCGTGAACGAGATCACCAACGGGCTGCTTCAGAACGGCCCGCTGCAGGACGGGCCGGCGCTCGCGGTGGTGCCGGGTGGGAGCACGAACGTGTTCGCTCGCGCCCTGGGCTATTCGGCCTCGCCGGTCGAGGCGACCGGCGAGCTGCTGAACGCCCTGCGCGAGGGACGCAGCCGCCGGATCAGCCTCGGTCGAGCCGAGTACGGCGGGGAGAGCCGCTGGTTCACGTTCTGCTTCGGCATCGGCCTTGACGCACGGGTGGTCGCGCGAGCCGAGGAGAAGCGGCACAAGGGCCGCCGCAACAGTGCCGGTCTGTTCCTCCGGACGGCGGCGGGCCAGGTGACCCGCGGGGCGGACCGGGGCGCCCCGTCCGTAGTCCTGGAGACGACCGACGCCCACAGCTTCCCCACCGAGGTTGACCTCCCCACCGAGGAAGCCGATGCCCGGGTCGCGGCCGCCGGCGAGGCCTCTGGGAGCGTCGAGGAGCGCATCGCCCTCGGGATCGTCTGCAACACCCGTCCGTGGACCTATCTGAACTCCCGCCCCGTGCTGGCCTGCCCGGAGGCGTCGTTCGACACCGGGTTGGACCTGCTGGCGCTGCGACGGGTGCGGCTGTCCAGCGTGCTGCGCACGGCCTCGCAGATCCTTGCCGACGGGCGCGGCCCGCGCGGTCGCAACGTCGTGCGCCGCCACGACGCGGCCACGATGCGGTTCCTCGCGGATCACCCGCTGCCGCTACAGATGGACGGCGAGTACCTCGGCGAGTATGCCGACGTCGCACTCACCCACCATCCGCGGGCCCTGCGCGTCATCGCCTGACGCGCCCTGCCTCGCCAGACCTCCCGCATCGCCCAGAAGGTATTGCGACCCACCGGAGCTACGCGTCCGGAACTCCACCGCCCTCGCGGCAGCGGTCCGGATTATGGCGCTGCCGACTGGGCCGCAGGCTTCTGTGATCGACCGTGTACGGACAGGTGGCGAGGGCCGGGCACGGTTCGTGCCCGGAATGTCGCTTTTATCCCTCGATGCTCGACGTGATCTGACCGCATTCTGGCCGTGAACCCTCGCGGGATGATCAGGATAGAGAGCACGGGAAGGGCTCTCCCTCTCGACTCAGCTGCCCTCGGTGGCGCCCGCGCCGGAAGGGTCCGGGGTGTCGAGAGCTTGGCGGATCTCGACGGGGTCGTCGCAGATCGCCCCGGCGACCCCGGCGTCCCGCACCTGGCGCGCGGCGCCGACACCGGTGACCGTCCACGTCACCAGGCGTAGGCCGGCCTGCCGGGCCCGGGCGCCTGCGTCCGGCGAGCCGAGCACGGCGCTGGTGTGGGCGTGGAGCTCGGCATGGCCCGCGGACCGTGCGTAGGCCAGGCCGCCGCTGACGGACATCCGCGGCATCGTCAGAAACGCCGTCGTGACCGCCAGCTCCGCGTCGCGCACGGCCTCGATGGCGAACCAGTCGAACGATGACACGGTGATGCCGCCGGCACCGGCGTCGAGGTCGGCCACGGTGGGCCGCGGTCCTGCCCAGCCCCGGGCGCGCAGCCGCTCGGCGAGGGCCCGCGCGGTGCGCTCCCGCGGGGCATCGAAGTCAGGCTGGCCGGGCTGGTTCTTGATCTCGCAGATCAGCCGGCCGCGACCGGCCCAGACGTCGAGGATCTCGTCGAAAAGCGGGATGCCGCGGGCGCGCAGGGCCTCGGTGGGTTGGCGGACGACCGCCCTCCCTGCGGGCCGGGAAAGCCGGGCGTCGTGCACGCACACCAGGTCCCCGTCCGCACTGCGACGGAGGTCGATCTCGACACCGTCCGCACCGGCCCGCAGCGCCGCGTCCACCGCCTCGACCGTGTTCTCCGGGCCAGGGACCCTGCTACCGCGATGACCGAGAACCTCCATGGCCCAACCCTGCCATCTCCGGCGGGCCGAGCGTGTCATGGCAGGCGGGGAGGACGCCGCCCAGCATGGTCCGGAGTAACCCGGATGCACGCAGACGTATGCTGATGCCCAGATGGCATGACGCCGGCCCCTTGATCAGGAAGGGCCCGCCGTATGGCGCGGGGACGGCCCCCATGGCGCTCGGCCCATGCCACCACAGGCCCTATCAACCAGGACTTCTGTGGCGCTTCAGCAACCGTCGGAGACGGTCGCACCCCGTGGCCCATCTGTGTCCCTGCCGGACAAGTGCAGGCCAGGCAGGGTGTGAAGACGGTTGCAGGTTCTTGCGCCCCTGCCCGTTCCGGTGGGAGGGTGGCGAATGTCCGAGGTGGATGCACGTGCACCTGGGCACGCCGACAGTCAGAAACCCGCTCCACGGCCCGCCGTCAGGGTCGAGCAGACACCCTGCTCATTCAATTTTCATCCGCGACACAACCGTAGCGGCTCGCAAAGCGTCTCATGTGCAGTGTGGCTCGAGACGAGAGAGGGAGTTGGACGCATGGACTGGCGCCACAGAGCGCTCTGCCGTGACGAGGATCCCGAGCTCTTCTTCCCGATCGGTACTACCGGTCCGGCGGAACGCCAGGTCGAAGAGGCAAAGGCCGTTTGCGCGCGGTGCGCAGTCACTAGTGACTGCCTCAGTTGGGCACTAGACACCGGGCAGGATTCCGGCGTCTGGGGCGGGCTGAGTGAAGACGAACGCCGGGCGCTCAAGCGCCAGGTCCGGCTGCGGGTGCGAACCGCCTGAGTGCACGACCCCCGGTGGCCCAGCGCCGAAGACCGGGGTGCAGCAAGGACGTGCCACGTCCGCATCACCACAACCGCCCGCGGTAGATCCTGCCCGCCGAGCCTCGTACCATCGGCGGACCACAGTGGTCCCCGCACGACGCCACGCCGCGATCCGTGCCCGAGCACGGGGATGGTGGGCAGCACCATCGGCCGTTCTGTCCGCGCGTCCGCCGCAGCGATGCGGCGCGACGCGGACGGAGCGGCCGAAATGTTTTCGGCCCCTGTCGCAGCCCCCGCGCGCCCCGCCCACGGGCCCGAGGCGTCGCCACACCGACCGCGAACGAGGGACACATCCCGGGGGATACCCCCGCGCGCAGACCCTAAACACTCAACTTTCAGAAAGTGGGATGGACAGCAGCGCCTCGGTGCCTCGCTCCGGACCGGCCTGCAGCCGGATGGTGCCGTGCATCTCACCGAGTACGAGCTGACGGACGATCTGCAGCCCCAGCCGGGGCGAGTGCTCGAGCTGGAAGTCCTCCGGCAGGCCGGCCCCGTCGTCGGCGACGACGACGTCCAGCCGGTCCACCAGGCGCTGCACGCGAATCTCGATCGAGCCCGCCGAACCATCGAACGCATGTTCTACAGCATTCTGTAGAAGTTCCGAAAGCACAAGAGCCAGCGGGGTGGCGAGTTCGCCGGGCAGCCGCCCGAACGATCCCGACCGGCGAGTGTTCGCCCGCGCACCGGTGGACGCCAGGTCGACGGTCACCGACGTGATCTGGTCGGCGATCTCGTCGAACGGCACGCTCTCTCCCAGGCTCTGCGACAGCGTCTCGTGCACAACCGCGATCGAGGTCACCCGGCGCACCGACTCCCGCAGGGCCGATCGCGCCTCGTCGACCTTGGTGCGGCGCATCTGCAGCCGCAGCAGGGCGGCCACGGTCTGGAGATTGTTCTTGACCCTGTGATGTATTTCACGGATAGTGGCATCCTTGCTCAGCAGCAGCGCCTCCCGCCGGCGCAGATCCGAGACGTCCCGGACGAGGACCAGCACCTCCCGGGTGGCACCGGGAAACAGCGGGATCGCCCGCAGCATCACCACCGTGCTGCCGACGGCGGCCTCGACCTCCACCGGCCGGCGCCGGCCGATCGCATGCCAGACGGCGGGCGTGGTCGCGGGCAGGTTCAGCGCGCGGTGCACCGTGCGCAGGTCCTCGCCGGTGACGTTGCCGGTGTAGCCGAGGCGGCGGTACGCCGACAGCGCGTTCGGGCTGGCGAAGATGACCTTGCCGGCGCCGTCGAGCCGCATCATCCCGTCGCCGACCCGGGGTGACTCAGGCAGCTCGGCGGAACTCCCGCGGAACGGGAAGGCACCCTCGGCGATCATCAGGGCCAGGTTGTTGGCACCCTGCAGGTAGGAGGACTCCAGGTCGCTCGGGGTGCGGGGATTGACCAGGTTGGTGTCGCGGGCGAGCACGGCGATCACCTCGTCGCCGTGGCGGACGGGAATCGCCTCCGTCCGCACCGGCACCCCGCCGTCCCACTCGGGTTCGCCCTCCCGCGCGATGCGGTGTTCCCGCCAGGCGTTCTGGACCACCCACCGGTTGATGACGACGCTGCCGACCTCGTCGTTGTGGTACGCGGTCGGGCCGGTCGTGGGTCGGACCTGGGCCACGACGAGGAACTCGGTCCCGCTGGTATGGCCCCGGCCCGAGCCCGAACCGGAACGAACGGGCACAAGGAGCAGCAGGTCAGCGAAGGAGAGGTCGGCGAGCAGAGCCCAGTCCGCGACGAGCGCGTGCAGGTGGTCGATGTCGTCGTCGCTGAGGTCCGTGCTCGCGCGCAGCATGTCGGCGAGGGTTCCCACGGGTCGCAGACTGCCAGACGGACCGGTGCTGCAAGTTGGCGGGCACCCCCGCGCCATCGTCAGGACCCGTACGCTCGCCGTCGTGACCGTCGACAACGCCGCCGCGGCAATGGTTCCCGGCACGCGCATAGCGCCGCAAATCGCCACGAGCGTAGCGAAGAGCACCGCGGAGCCCACCGGCGGCCCGCCCGCGGCCGATCCACTGGCCTGGCTTGCCGATCATGCGCGGGCTCGGGAGGCGGCCGGCCTGCGCCGCCGCCTGCGCCCCCGCGCCCTGGCACCGGCCGCGGACGGCGCCGGGGTGCGCGTCGACCTCGCCGGCAACGACTACCTCGGCCTCGGCGCCCATCCCACGGTCGTCGAGGGGGCCGCGCGCGCCCTGCGGGCATGGGGCACAGGCTCCACCGGCAGCCGGCTGGTAACCGGGACGACCACCCTGCACGGCGAGCTGGAGGCGGCGCTCGCCGACCACGTGGGCTTCGCCGGAGCCTTGGTCTTCTCCTCCGGCTACACGGCGAACCTGGGCTGCCTGACCGGGCTCGCCGGCCCCGGCGACCTGATCGTCTCCGACGCGCTCAACCACGCCTCGATCGTCGACGCCTGCCGGCTGTCCCGGGCGCGGGTGGCCATCACTCCGCACGGCGACGTCGCCGCCGTGGCCACCGCGCTCGCCGCCGGCGGCTGGCGCCGCGCGCTCGTGGTGACCGAGTCGGTGTTCTCCGCCGACGGCGACGCCGCCCCCCTGGCCGAGCTGCACACCACGGCCCGCGCCCACGGGGCGGTCCTCGTCGTCGACGAGGCGCACGGGCTCGGCGTGGTCGGCCCGACCGGCCGCGGCGCGCTGGCCGCCGCCGGGCTCGCCGGGCAGCCGGACGTGGTGGCCACCGTCACCCTGTCGAAGGCGCTCGGCGGCCAGGGCGGCGCGGTCCTCGGCACGACGGCCGTCCGCGAGCACCTCATCGACACGGCCCGCACGTTCATCTTCGACACCGGCCTCGCCCCGGCGAGCGCCGGCGGGGCGCTGGCGGCGCTGACGCACCTGCGGGCCCATCCGGAGCTGCCTGCCACGGTCCGGCGTCGCGCCGACGAGCTCGCCGCGCTCACCGGGGCGCCGCGCCCGGCCGGCGCGGTCGTCTCGGTCGTCGTCGGCGAGCCGGAGCCGGCGGTGGCCGCGGCGGCGACCTGCCTGGCACACGGGGTGGCGGTCGGCTGCTTCCGGCCGCCGACGGTGCCCGCGGGCACGAGCCGGCTGCGGCTGGCCGCCCGCGCCGACCTCAGCGACGCCGACCTGGCGCTCGCGGCCGAGGCGTTCGCCGCCGCCGGGGTGCTCGCCCGATGACGCTGCTGGTGGTCACCGGCACCGGCACCGAGGTCGGCAAGACGGTGGTGACCGCGGCGCTGGCCGCGCTCGCCCACGACCGTGGCCATGCCGTCGCTGTGGTCAAGCCGGCGCAGACCGGTGTCCGGCCCGACGAGCTGGGAGACGTCGACCTGGTTGCCGGCCTCGCGGGCATCCGCGACGTCCACGAGCTGGCCCGTTACCCCGACCCGCTGGCGCCGGCGGCCGCCGCCCGCCGGGCCGGCCGGCCAGCCGTGGATCTCGACGGTCTGGCGGCTCGGATCGGCAAGCTCGCCACCGACCGTGACCTCGTCCTCGTCGAGGGGGCCGGCGGGCTGCTGGTGCGTTACGACGACAACGGCGCGACCCTGGCCGATCTCGCCCGGCTGCTCGCGGCGCCGGTGCTCGTCGTGACGACGGCGGGTCTCGGCGCGCTGAACGCGACCGCGCTGACTCTGGAGGCCCTGGCCCACCGCGGCCTCGACCTCGCCGGCGTGGTGATCGGATCCTGGCCGCGCGAACCGGACCTGGCCTGCCGCAGCAACCTGACCGACCTGACCGACCTGGCCGGTCGGCCGCTGGCCGGGGCCCTGCCCGCGGGCGCCGCCCTGCTGGGCCGGCCCGAGTTCCTCGCGACGGCCCGGCAGGCACTCGAACCCGCCCTCGGCGGTACCTTCCGTGCACAGCAGTTCCGTGAACGCCACCCGGTGTAGGCCGTTCCCCGGCCCATCCACAGCGCTAAATGACCGAATTGTCCAAATTTATAGGCAAGACGGTCCGGACGGCGCCCGGCGGCCGAAGGCGGCGGGAACGGCCTGCTCAGCGCGCCCGAAGCCGGACGGGTGACGAACGTGCCCGATGTCGCTCGGGAAAACCGGGCAGCGCAGCGGGCGCGGGCTCGACAATGGACGGGCACTGCGATCGATCTGCTGACAGGCCAACCCGAGAAACCCCGAGAAACCCCGAGAAACCCCGAGAAGCCCTGACAAGCCGATCCGAGAAGACGATTCGACCAGCCCACCCCGACGACGAGCCAGTCCCATCGCCGAGCGCAATTCCTGCCGACGTCCCGCCTGGAGGACCCCAGTGACCGCACCCGTGACCGCGCACACCGCTTCGGCGACGGCGCCCCCGCACGCGCCGGCCGCCGCCGGGCAGGCCCCGGCCGCCCTGCTCGCCTACGCCCGGCGTGAGGTTCTCGAGGGCGGGCGGGGGCTCGACCAGGCGAGTGTGCTCGCCATCCTGCGACTGCCCGACGAGTACCTGGGCGACGCGCTGGCGCTCGCGCACGAGGTCCGGTTGCGCTGGTGCGGCCCGGAGGTCGAGGTCGAGGGCATCATCAGCCTGAAGACGGGCGGCTGCCCGGAGGACTGCCACTTCTGCTCGCAGTCGGGCAAGTTCGACTCGCCGGTGCGCTCGGCGTGGCTCGACGTGCCCTCGCTGGTCGAGGCGGCCCGTCAGACCGCGGCGACCGGCGCCACCGAGTTCTGCATCGTCGCGGCCGTTCGTGGGCCCGACGCCCGGCTCATGTCCCAGGTCCGCGAGGGGGTCGCGGCCATCCGCGCCGCCGTCGAGATCAACATCGCCTGCTCGCTGGGCATGCTGACCCAGGAGCAGGTCGACGAGCTCACCGAGATCGGGGTGCACCGCTACAACCACAACCTCGAGACGTCCCGCTCGCACTTCCCCAAGGTCGTCACCACCCACAGCTGGGAGGAGCGCTGGGAGACCTGCGAGATGGTGCGCGCCGCCGGCATGGAGCTGTGCTGCGGGGCCATCCTCGGGGTCGGGGAGTCACTGGAGCAGCGGGCCGAGCTCGCCGCCCAGCTCGCCGTCCTAGAGCCCGACGAGGTCCCGCTGAACTTCCTCAACCCGCGGCCCGGTACCCCCTTCGGGGACTACCCGCCGGTGCAGCCGCGCGACGCACTGCGCGCCATCGCCGCGTTCCGACTGGCCCTGCCCCGGACGATCCTGCGCTACTCGGGCGGACGGGAGATCACCCTGGGCGACCTGGAGGCGCAGGGGATGCTCGGCGGCATCAACGCGGTGATCGTCGGCAACTACCTGACAACGCTTGGCCGGCCGGCCGAGTCCGATCTGAAGATGCTCGCCGACCTGAGCATGCCGATCAAGTCTCTGCAGGCCACGTTGTAAGACACCGCCCGGCCGGCCAGGGCCCCGCGAGGCCCTGGCCGGGGGCTGTGCTGCGCGGCCTCAGGCGTTGGTGGCCGTCATGAGGCCGTGCTCGGTGCAGCGCGCCGACCAGCCCGCGGGGGTCACCTGCACCACCATCCGCCGCCGGCAGATCCGGCAGTAACGAGGCGGTTCAAGCTCACGGGCCCGCGCGCACGCCTCATGACGGCCCACACTGGCCAACTGACCGCAACGGTCACAGAACGAAGCGTCCACGAAGTCAGCTTAGGGCATGACGCGACGCAGCCCTCGGCCGACGGCGGAGCCGGGTCTCGGGCCGCTCGCGGCGGCGCCTCAGCCGGCGGCGACCTGCTCGACCAAGGCGATCAGGTCACCGTCCTGGACGACATCGCCCTCCTGCACCGCGATTCGCGCCACCGTGCCGCCGTCCTCACTGATCACCGGGATCTCCATCTTCATGGAGTCGAGGATGACGAGGGCGTCACCGGCGGCCACCGAGTCACCCACACCGACGACGACCTTCCAGACATTGGCCACCATCTCCGCGCGGACTTCCTCGACCATCGGGCTCCCTTCAGCGGCGATTCGAACGTGCCAAGAGCCTAGTGCCACCGGTCACTCTGACCAACGTCTCTCGCCCACAGGTGTGTTCGGACCACCGCACAGGGGCGACTCGACCGCCCGGTGTTGGGACTGTTCGCCGTAAACCCGCAGACTACGCATGTGCTCGTACTTCTCGTGTTGACCCTGGTATGCGGGCTGGGCGTCGGCCTGGCCCGCGGCGGAACCCTGGGCGCCCTCGCCCGCGTCCACGTCCTGCGCCCGTGGTTGTTCGCCGCGGTGATCCTGGTGCTGGCAGTGGGCGGGCTCGTCCCGGCGCTGCACAGCCCCGCCTGGATCGTCGCGGCGGTGCTCGCCGCGTTGTTCGCCGGGATGAACAACCGGCTACCCGGGCTCGGGCTGCTGGTGACCGGCATCATCGCCAACGCCGCCGTCATCACGGTGAACGGCGGGCAGATGCCGGTGTCGTTGTGGGGCGCAGACAGGGCCGGCGTCCCGATCGACGACATTCTCACCTCGGCCTTTCACACCCCCGCCGGGGACGGCACGAGCCTGCGGCTGCTCAGCGACATCATCCCACTGCCCTTTCCGGGGGTGCCGGCGGTGGTGAGCGTCGGCGACGTGGCGATGGCTGCGGCGCTCGGGCTGTTCGGTGCCGTGACCCCGGTGCGGGCCTGGCGCACGCTGCGAGCCCGGCGCCAGGCGGCGCTGACCGGCGCACCACTGGCGGGGTACGGCGACGCGGACGGGCTGATCGGTTCCGACGACGACCTCGACCACGACGACGACCTCGACCACGACGACCTCGACCACGACAATCTCGACCGCGACGACCACGAGCACGGCTACGACGACGGTCCCCGCCATGACGACCAGGCCGGCCGGGACGAGCCCGACGACCACCGCTACGCCGACGGCTCGTTCGACAGCGGCGCGCGGGACAGCGGCGCGGTGGACCCCGTGGACGGGTCCGCCAGCAACGTCCGGCTCGTCGGGAAGGTCCGCGACGAGGGGGGCGAGCGCCACCGCACGAGCGGCGGGCGCGACGTGGACGGCGACGAGCCAGGCGAGGGTGGGGGCGGCCACGCAGGCAGGTCGGTCACCACCCGGCGGCCCGGGCTGGCACGATGACTCCACATCCGATTGATGGAGGGGAGGACGCCATGGCGAAGAAGAAGCGCAAGCGGCGCGCGCGGGCCAAGAGCAAGGCCAACCACGGCAAGCGCCCGAACACCTGAGCAGCCCGGCGGGCCGTGCGAACGCGGCCCGCCGCCAGGCGCCGCTCAGGCCACTGCGACAGCCTGCTGGCGCAGCCAGGCGACGGTGCGCCCCAGGCCCTCGTCGAGATCGACCGTGGGTCGCCAGCCCACCAGTCGCGCCGCCAGGTGCACGGCCAGGGCGATGCGGGCCAGCTCGCCGGGGCGTGCCGGCGCCGGCAGCGGGGTGTCGGGCGCGCCGACGATCGCGGCGATCCGGCTGTGCAACTCCCGCACGGTGGTGGCGACGCCGGTGCCGATGTTGAGCCGGACGCCGTCGGCGGCATCCACCGGCAGCACCCGGGCGAACGCCTCGGCCACGTCGTCGACGAACACGTAGTCCCGGCTCGCGGTGCCGCCACCGAAGATCTTCGCCGGCCGCCCGGCCAGCAGTGCCGTCCCGAAGATGGCGACGACGCCCGCCTCGCCGTGCGGATCCTGCCGCGGCCCGTAGACGTTGGCCAGCGCCAGGGCGGTCGAGGCCAGGCCGTGGGTCGCCCGGTAGACGTTGAGGTACAGCTCGCCGGCGGCCTTGCCCGCCGCGTACGGCGACTCGGGCGCCACCGGCGTCGTCTCGTCCACCGGCAGCCGCGCGGGCGAGCCGTAGATCGACCCGCCGGACGAGGTGTGGATGACCTTGGCCACGCCGGCGAGGCGGCTGGCCTCGAGGACGTTGATCGTGCCGAGCACGTTCTGCCGGGCGTCGCGCAGCGGGTCGGCGACGCTGACCCGGACGTCGATCTGGGCGGCCAGGTGGGCTACCACCTCGGGTCGCACCCGGCCGACGAGGGCGGGCAGCTCGGGCGAGGTGACGTCGACCTGCTCGAAGGAGAAGCGGGGATCCGCAGCCGCGGCGGTGAGGTTGGCCAGCCGACCGGTGGACAGGTCGTCGACGCCGACGACGCTGTGGCCGTCGGCCAGCAACCGATCGGTGACAGTGGAACCGATGAAGCCGGCCGCGCCGGTGACGAGGATGCGCACGACGCAGGACACTAGCCCGCGCGCCTGTGCGCCACCTATCCCTAGCCTGTACTCAGCGTGACTGTGACGCAGTGATCGCCGGCTGGCGCGAGCCCCATGCCGGGGCCCGCGGCCGCGCGCTAATCAGGCCGGAACTCGGTGGCGTCCGCCTCCACCCGGGCCGACCGGAGCCGGGCCAGGACGCTGGTCCTCAGCGAGTCCGGCGCCCGCTCCCCGCCGCACTTGCGGGCGACGAGCATCTTCACCTCGTGTTCCACACCAAACTCGCGCAGGCACGGGGAGCACTCGTCGAGATGGGACCGGATGAGGTCGTGCTGCCCGCCGTCGCACTCGCCGTCGAGGTACAGGAAGACCGCGTCGAGCACCTTCCGGCAGTCGATCGCGTGCTCACCGCCGCAGCTCACGACGCACCACCCTCGCCGTCGGCGGACCCGGCGCCCACCAGCCCACGACCCGCCGCGTACTTGTCCAGGGACTTGCGCAGACCGCGACGGCCACGGTGCAGCCGGGACATCACGGTCCCGATCGGCGTTCCCATGATCTCCGCGATCTCCTTGTAGGCGAAGCCTTCGACGTCGGCGAGATACACCGCCATCCGAAAGTCCTCCGGCAACGCCTGCAACGCGTCCTTGATGTCGCTGTCGGGCAGGTGCTCCAGCGCCTCGGTCTCGGCGCTCTTCAGTCCGCTGGACGTGTGCGACTCCGCCTCGGCGAGCTGCCAGTCCTCGACCTGCTCAGTCGGGCTCTGCAACGGCTGCCGCTGCCGCTTGCGGTAGGTGTTGATGAAGGTGTTGGTCAGGATCCGATAGAGCCAGGCCTTGAGGTTCGTGCCCTCCTGGAACTGGTGGAAGGCCGCGAAGGCCTTGACGAAGGTCTCCTGGACGAGATCCTCCGCGTCGGCCGGATTGCGGGTCATCCGCAGCGCGGCCGCGTACAGCTGGTCGAGGTACGGGAGGGCGTCGCGCTCGAACCGCGCGCCCCGCTCCTCGGTGGTCTCGTCGACCAGGATCACTCCCTCACCGTCGTGCCTTCCGACGGCCCACTCCGCGCTCAGCGCGCCGGACCGGACGGAACCGGACCGTCTCTCCGGAGCGGACGATACCCCGACCAGGGCCTCGGCGCGTATCGGCACGACGGCCGCAGGGGGCCGTTGTGGGACAAATCGCGGCTGCACCGGCGGCTGCCGGTGCGTGGCGTTCGCACGAGTCATGAGACCTCCGTGACCTCGTCTGACACTGGTCACAACGCCGATCGCCCCGCGGCTGATTCCCGCGCCGGGGCCGGGGACCCCAACCGTTCGAGCAGGAATGCGGCGCCTACCCGGGCAGCCTCCGCGACGGCGTCGCCGGCCGGCCGGCCGTCGCGCACCCGGGTGCGGAACGAGTGGTCGCCGCCCACGACGAGGTGCACCTGCCGGTCTAGCACCGGATCCGGCGCCGGCCGACCAAAGGAGTCCCGGTCCCCCTGGACGACGAGGACGGGCACCCCGGCACCATCGAGCTCCCCCTGCCTCGACGGCTTCGGCTGGCCCGCCGCGGTGGTGCCCGGCGGCTGCAGCGGAAAGCCCAGGGCAAGCACTCCGCACCCGCCCGTCTCCGCGGCTACCCGCATGGCCACCCGCGAGCCCATCGACACCCCGGCGAGGGCAAGCGGGCGCGGCGCCCCGAGCACCTCGATCGCGGCCGTGGCCACCGCGTCGAGGCGAGCCGGCCGGTCCGGCGCCCGGCGCCCGGCCACCCGGTAGGGCATCTCCAGCCGGGCGACCCGCACCCCGGCGACGCTCAGCGGGGCGGCCAGCGCGTCGAACAGCGGCGTGTCAACGCCACTGCCGGCGCCGTGCAAAAAAAGGACGGTCGACAGGCCGGTCCCGGGAACCACCCGCAGCCGGCCGCCGTCCACAGCTGTGTGGGCACAACCCAGGCAGGCACCATCAGGGTGGGCACCGGGCTCGGGGGCGACCCCGGGCAGCGGTGCAGCCGACAGGCATCTATCCGACACAGCAGGGAAGGACACGGCGTGGTCGAGCGTGGAATCTGTCAGACTTCCACCTTGAGTGTGTGACTTGCCTCGCATCATCGCCTCCCGAAGGGTAGGAAAGCTTCATGCTGCCTGGCCCCGACGCCGACCCGGGCCCGCCTCGTGGACGAGCGAACACCCTGGTCTGCGAGGCACCAGCAGACAGTGACGATCCGTACTGGGCCTTCTATGAGGAGGTCGCGTCGGTACAGCTCCGAGAGTGGCTGCCGGCGCAGCCGGCCCGGGTGCTCGACGTCTCCGGCCCGCGGGCCCGCTTCGCCCGCCAGATGGTGACCGCGGGTCACCAGGTCGTGCGGGTGGTGGCCCAGGCCGACCCGGCCGACCCGGCCGCCGGTCCGGGCACACTGCTGCCGATCGTCGGCGACGCCCGCTCGCTGGACTGGTTCTCCCCCGGTTCGTTCGACGCGGTGCTCGCGGAGGCACGGGCACTGTCGTTCTGCCTGGCCACGGAGACGACCCTGGACGAGATCCACAGCATGCTCCGGCCGGGCGGCCGGCTGCTGCTCTGCGTCGATTCGCTCCTGCTCGGCCTCGCCCGCCTCGCCGAGCAGCACCGCTGGGCAGAGCTGTCCGACGTGCCGCGCGCCGACGTCGTGCTCGTTCCCGCCGAGGACGGCACGATCACCCGCTGCTTCTGGCCAGAGGAGCTGAAGGCGCTGCTGACCAGCGCCGGCTTCGACGTCGACTGGATCCGACCGCGCACGGTGCTGTCCGCCGAGGCGGTCAAGCGGGCCGTGGCCGAGGACGTCTCCTGCTTCCCCACCCTCGTGCGCACCGAGGTGGAGCTCTCCGCCGAGCGCGAGGGTGAGTCCATCGGCATCCACCTGATCGCCTCGGCTCGCCGGCCCGCATAGGCGTGTAACAGGTTGTAATCGTTCGCGGGTCTTGCTTTTTGTGGCAGCCCCAGTGCAGCCCCTCCGCGGGCCGCGCGACGGATCGTGCGTCAGCGGCGGATGTGCGAGAAAGCGCGTCCATGGCTCTTCCGCAGGGTTCGGCGCCCGTTTTATCCCTGCGGAAGCAACAGACGGCGCCTCCCCTGCACCCCGCCCCCCTCGCGGAGGCGAGGCCGCCGCTGCAACCGCGCTCCTGCGCGATCACCGTCCGATGGCACAGCGCCTTCGACTACCTCGACGCCTGCCCCGACAAGAGCAACCACAACCCCAAAAAAATCCCGCTCCACCAGCCCCCCCAACAGCAGATGCAGGAGGTTATTCACGGTTCGCCTGCCCGCGACCGTCA
>NZ_JANEZT010000279.1 GCF_025403405.1 Frankia tisae | reverse complement strand
GGTGAGGGGTGGGATGGGCCGCGGGGCGCGTTCGTCCTTGGTGGGTGCTGTCGTCGTGCTCGTCTTGAGTGGGAGAGCCCGAGAGGCCGCGACGGGGTTGCCCAGCGCCGCGGAACACCATGATCGTTGATATTGGCGTTGGCGTTGGTGCGGAGCGGATGGACGGGGCGCGGTGGGCGTGGTCTCCGCCGTGTTCGCATCCTGACCACAACCACAGACGCGCCCTAGGCTGAGTCCGTGAGGATCTGTTTCTGGCAGATGGTCCAGCTCGCCCATGGTCGGACCGCAGGCCGCCGGGCGGTCGCACCGTGACGGCTGCAGCTGCGGCCGCGCGGGTCGAGCGGTTCCGCGCGCTGCACCGCCCCGGGGCGCCGCTGATCATGCCGAATGCCTGGGACGCGGGGACGGCGCGGGTGCTCGTCGCGGTCGGCTGCCAGGCGGTGGGGACGACGAGCGCCGGGTTCGCCGGCACGCTCGGCCGGCTCGACCAGTCGGTGACCCGCGAGGAGACGCTCGGGCACGCCGCCGCGCTCGCCGCCGCGGTGGGCGTGCCGGTCTCCGCCGATCTGGAGAACGGTTTCGGCACCGAGCCGGCCGAGGTCGCGGCGACGGTGCGGGCCGCGGTGGGCGCGGGGCTCGCCGGATGCTCGATCGAGGACTTCACCGGCGGCCGGCAGGGCTCGATCCACGAGGTCGGGCTGGCCACCGAACGGATCGCCGCCGCGGTCGAGGCGGCGGCCGGGCGGCTCGTGCTCACCGCCCGCGCCGAGAACCACCTGCATGGGCGGGACGACCTCGCCGACACGATCGTTCGGTTGCAGCGCTACCAGCAGGCCGGCGCCGACGTGCTCTACGCCCCGGGGCTGCGGCGCGCCCAGGACATCCGCAGCCTGCTGGCGGAGCTGGACCGCCCGGTCAACGTCCTGCTGATGCCAGGCGGGCCGGGCGTGGCGGAGCTGGCCGAGCTCGGCGCCGCCCGGATCTCGACCGGCGGCGCGCTCGCCTTCGCCGCGCTGGGCGCGCTCGGCCGGTCGGTCCGTGAGCTGCTCGGCGGATCGGCCCCGTCGTTCTGGCCGGACGCCGGGGAGGGGCGCGAGATCGTCCGCTCCTGGTAGCGGCCCCGCTGCCGGCGGTGTACAGGCAGCCGGCAGCGGTCAGCGGCCGGGGCCAGGGGCGGGCAGGCCGTGCTCGGCTAGGGGGCCGAGGCGCAGGCCGGCGTCGTCGCAGCGGGCGGCGATCTCCGGCAGGGCGCCGAGGGCGCTGCGCCAGGCTCCGGGTGCCGAGGTGCAGTCGCAGTCATGCAACAGCACGGTGGCCCCACCGCGCAGGTCGGGGGCGAGGGTGGCCAGGACGCTGCGCGGGGTCGCCTCGGCGGTCCAGTCCCGGCCCCACGCCGACCACAGCACCGGCGTCAGCTCCAGGTCGCGGGCGGCGACGAGCAGTCCGGCGGACAGGATGCCGTGCGGCGGCCGGACGAATCGGGGGGCACGGCCGGTGACCTCGGCGACCAGGTCGCGGGTGCGCTCGAGCTGGTCGCGGGTGGACCGCGGGCCGCGCAGCAGCATCGGGCGGTGATCCCAGCCGTGCACGGCGAGCTCGTGACCGGCGGCGACCATCTCCCGTGCCAGGGCCGGTGAGTCCGCCAGCAGGCTGCCGAGGACGAAGAACGTCGCCTGGACGTCGAGCTCGGCGAGCACCTCGAGGAACTGGGGGGTCGAGACGGGGTCGGGCCCGTCGTCGAAGGTGAGCGCGACGTGGTCGGCGGCGCCGATCCCGGCGAGGTTCGGGGTGACCCGCAGCCGCAGCCGCCGCAGCGTGGCCAGCGAGGGCAGGCTGTAGGTGAGCCCCGCCGTGGCACCCAGCACCACCGCCGTGCGGGCGGCCCGGCGCCCCACGGTTGACCTGCGCGTCGTGACGGACCGCGTCATGACGCGAAACTCTGCCACACGTGGTGCCGCGCCCCCAGCGCGACCCACCACCGGCCCGAAATGTCAGGACCGGCCGCCGTCCGTGCCGATCGGCATACATTCTTCCACGCAGACATCACACAGACATGTCGACGGCGGCCGGCAGACCGCCGCCGCCCCGACCCGCGGAAGGCACGATGACCCTGGCCCCGACCCTGCAGAAGGGCGCCAACACCCCTGTCCCCACCGGGGTGCTGCGCGTCTCGGTCGGCTGGGCCCGAGGTCGGGTGGTGGATGTCTGCGCGCTCCTCGTCACCGACGAGGAGCGGGTTCGCTCCGACGGCGACTTCGTGTTCTTCAACGCGCCGAACCATCCTTCGGGTGCGGTCACGTTGACGGCCGCCGGCCCCGGATCGGCCGGCCTGCTGGTGGCGCTGCCCCGGGTGGAGCCAGGCGTGACCCGGATCGTGATCGCCGGGTCGCTCGACGGGGGGACCTTCGCCGAGCTGGCCGACCTCGCCGTCGAGCTGACCGACCAGGCCGGTGGGCCGGTGGCCAGGTTCGTCGCGGAGCCCGACGAGCCGGTCACGGCCCTGGTGTTCGGAGAGCTCTACCGCCGGGCGGGCGGCTGGCGGTTCCGCGCCGTCGCCCAGGGCTGGGACAGCGGCCTCGCCGGGCTCGCCCACGGCTTCGGCATCGACGTCCGCGGCGAGGGGCAGCCCGAGGCGCCGGCGGAGGGGCAGGCCGAGGCAGCGGCGGCCCGTTCATCGCGTCCGGGGGGGCGGATCCGGGCGGACTGGTACCCCGATCCGGTGCGCCCGGACCACATGCGCTGGTGGGACGGGGACCACTGGCAGGGGCCGCCCACGCCGATCCTCACGGAGTCGGACACGAGCTGCGGGCGGTGCGGCGCGCGCAAGCGGTGGCGGCTGCTCGGCGGGCCGCCGGCCTGCGAGGAGTGCGCGCAGGCGATCCGGGCGTACCTGTGGGACTGGCGCGCGCGGGTGGTGTCGTCGCTGACGCGGGGCGACCCGACCGGCGCCGACCTCGAACCGCTGTGGGCCGACCTGCGCTACCAGCGGATTCCGGAGCCGGCGGGCTGGGAGATCGTGCAGACGGTCGGGCCGGCGCACCTGGAGCGGCTGACGGCGTTCGCGCTCGCCGACGGGGTGATCGAGCAGGACGAGGTCGACCGCATCGAGGCGGCGGCCGCGCAACTGCGCCTCGCCGGCCCGGGTCTGGACGCGCTGCGCCACCGCCTGGCCCGCGGCCTGGAACTGACCCGGATCGGCGCCGGCGAGCTGCCCCGGCTGCCGGCGGGCTCCCTGCACCTCGAACTCGACGAGATCGTGCACCTCGACGTGCCGGCCACCCTGGTCCAGCAGGCCGCCGCCGGCCCCCAGCACGCCCCCGGTCGGCTGCTCGCCACCAACCGCAAGCTGCGCTTCCTCGGCGAGACCGGCCGGGGCGCCGAGCTCGGCCTGGCCAAGATCGTCGAGGTGGAGGCGCGGGGTGGATGCGTCGACATCGCCGCCACCACCAGCCGCGGCTCGGGCAGCTACCTGGTGGATGACCCGCAGTACGTCGCGGCGGTGCTGGCCGGCATCCTGCGGGTCGCCCGGCGGCAGGTCATCGCCCCGGGCAGCCGGGCGAGCCGGGCAATCCCGCAGGCGGTGAAGGCGGAGGTGTGGCGGCGCGACGGCGGGGTGTGCGTCGAGTGCGGCGGCAACGAACATCTGGAGTTCGACCATGTGATCCCGTTCAGCCGCGGCGGCGCGTCGAGTGTCAACAACCTGCAGCTGCTGTGCCGGCGCTGCAACCGCACCAAGGGTGCGCGGATCTGATGACTCGCCGGAAATGGTGGTTGCATCCCGGAGGAAGGGCTCGATGAGCAGATCCAGGGCACAGGCGGAAGATACGTCGGCGGTGACTACGGGTGATGTGGTGACGGCGGGTGGCACCGGCAGGACCACGGCATCGGACGCGTTACCGGCTCCGGCCGCCCCGTCGGCGCCGCCAGCCCCGCCGTCGCAGCCAGCCCCGCCGTCGCAGCCAGCCCCGCCGTCGCAGCCGACGCCGGCTGTCCCGCCCGCCCGGGAGGACACGCCGGACGGCGGGGCAGCCGCCTGCGGGCCGGACGCGGACGGGACGGCGGTGCTCGCCGAATGGTTCCTGACCTCCGAGGAACGCGGGAACCCGAGCACCGACCTGGACCGGCGCCATCCCGACGGTCGGCCGTGGACCAGCGGCAACCTCGTCGTACCGCTCGTGCACGGCCGGGACTACTTCAGCCGGCTGCTGGCGACCGTCGAGGGACTCGGCGACGGTGACCTGCTGCTGTTCACCGACTGGCGCGGGGATTACGACCAGCGTCTGGACGGCGCCGGCTCCGAGGTCGGCGAGGTGCTGGGCCGGGCGGCCCGCCGCGGGGTCGCGGTCCGCGGACTGATGTGGCGTTCGCATCTGGAGCTGCTGTCGTTCAGTTCGAAACCGAACCGGCTGCTCGCGGAGCAGCTCACCAGCGCCGGGGCGCGGGTCGTGCTGGACCAGCGGGTGCGCCGCGGCGGCTCCCATCACCAGAAGCTGGTGATCGCACGTCCCGGCGGCGATCCGGGCGCCGGCGTGGCCTTCGCCGGCGGGATCGACCTGTGCTACAACCGGCGCGACGACGCGGCCCACGCGGGTGACCCGCAGAGCCAGCCGATGGCCGCCCCCTACGGCGACGCCCCGCCCTGGCACGACATCCAGGTCGAGGTGCGAGGCCCGGCGGTCGGCGATCTGGAGCACACCTTCCGCGAGCGGTGGGACGACCCGTCGAGCCTGGACAACCCGAACCCGCTGCGGCGGCTGTTCTACCGCATCCGCCCGGTGGCGACCCGGACCGACGAGCTGCCGGCCCAGCGTCCCGATCCGCCGGCGGCCGGCTCGCACAACGTCCAGATCCTGCGCACCTACCCGCGCAAGCTGCGCCCGCCGTACCCGTTCGCCCGCGCGGGGGAACGTTCGATCGCCCGCGCCTACCAGAAGGTGCTCCGCCGCGCCCGCCGGCTGATCTACCTGGAGGACCAGTACATGTGGTCCACCGAGGTCGCCCGGCTGTTCGCCGACGCGCTGCGCCGCGCCCCGGAGCTGCATCTGATCATCGTGGTGCCGCGCCATCCCACCCAGGGCGGACGGTTCTCGCTGCCGCCGAACCTCGTCGGCCGCGAGCAGGCCCTGGAGCTGTGCCGGGCGGCCGGCGGCGACCGGGTCGGGGTCTACGACGTCGAGAACCATGCCGGCACCCCCGTCTACGTGCATGCCAAGGCGGTGACGGTCGACGACGTGTGGGCGTCGGTGGGGTCGGACAACCTCAACCGGCGATCATGGACGCATGACAGCGAGCTGGCCATCGCGACGATCGACGACACGCTGGATCCGCGCGAGCCGCGGGATCCGGCCGGGTTGGGGGACGGCGCCCGGGTGTTCGCTCGCGACCTGCGGCTGCAGCTGTGGCGCGAGCATCTGGACTGGGAGGGCCCGGACGGCGAGCTGCTCGACCCGGAGGCGGGCTTCGCGGCGTTTCGCACCCACGCCGAGGACCTGGCCGCCTGGCATGCCGACGGGCGGGTCGGCGACCGGCCGCCGGGCCGGGTCCGCCCGCACCGCCCGGCGCGGCTGAGCCGGTTGAGCCGAACCTGGTCCGCCCCGCTCTACCATTCGCTCTACGACCCCGACGGCCGCCCGCACCGGATGCGCGCCGCGGGCGAATGGTGACGGCCACCCGGGGCCCCACGCCAGCTGCGCCACCGATGTGCTACCCAGATCACACCCAACGGGTCAGTTGAAGCGCCGGTCGCACCACGATCGCGCCCGCCGGTAGGCACCATGGAGGGATGCCCGTCGATGCCCGCCCGGCATCGGCTGTGCCGCCTGCCCGCCCTGTGCGGGGTCCGCGGCGCAGCGGGCGCCGCCGGGAACGCCGCGGGCGGGGCGCGTCGAGGAAGGGCGGAGGGTGCGGATCGGACGGCTGGGCCCGATCGGCTGGTTGTTCGTCGTCGCGGTCGTGCTCGTGGCGGGGGCGGCGGTCGTCTCCCGTACCTCGCATGACCGTCCGCGGGTGGCGATGTGGGGCGACTCGCTGGCCTGGGAGGCGGGCGCGTCGTTCAGCCGGACGGTGCGAGCCGACGGCCACAGCCAGGTGCTGGTGCGTACCTGGGGCGGTACCGCCCCCTGCGACTGGCTGTCCGACATCCGCGATCAGTCCCGGCGCTGGCGACCGACCGTGGCCGCAATAGCCTTCTCGGGTAACCAGGGGACGGCGTGCATGCAGGGACGGGACCTGGTGACCGCCTACCGGGAGGACGTCACCCGGGCGGTCGAGCTGCTGACCAGCCGGGGCGCCGACGTCATCCTCGTCGACGCCCCGCCCCGGCGCGACCAGCCGGTCGACGCCGCCGGGCTGACCCCGCTGGACCGGGTGTGGCGGCAGATCGCCGGGACCCACCAGCACACCCGCGTCGCCCCCGCCGGCCGGGCGATCACCGCCGACGGCCGCTACACCCCGACGCTGCCCTGCGCCGCCGGGGAGACCTGCGGCCCCGGCGGGATGGTCACGGTGCGCAGCCCGGACGGCACCCACTTCTGCCCGCTGGTCCAGCCGCCGATGATCGCCTGCCCGGTGCCCTCCCCCGGCGCGGTCCGCTATGGCACGGCGATCGCCCACGAGGCCCTCAGCCAGCCCGACGGCACCGACACCGGTGACGATCGCGACTCCGGCCCCGGCGGCAACAGCCCCGACCGGGGCGGCACCGCCAGTGGAGACGGGCCGCGGGTGGCCGGCGCGCAGGGCCGGCGCCCAGGGCGGCCCTAGCCGAAAGCTACGAAGGGTGTGGCGGCCGGTGGGCGCGCCGAATCCCGGGGCTCAGGCGACCCGGCGGCCGGTCGTGGCCATCCGCCGACCGGTCACCGAGCGTCGGTGCACGCCCAGATCGTCGCGCCACGACAAATACGTGCGGTCGGACATGCCGATGACGGACAGCCGGTCGGCGAGGTCGGCGGCGAGCGCCTCGACCTCGCCCGGGCGGTAGACGCACACGGCGAGGCCATGCCGATCGACGGAGGTGATCCCGGCCCGGTCACGCAGGCTGGCGTCGAGCTGATCGGCGACCTCGTCGGGGCCCGCGATGCCGCGGGGTAGCTCGGGCCATGCGACGTCAACCATCAGACCGCTTGTGATCATGAGTCCCCTCCTCCGCTGGACGCCGCCGTCCCGGCCACATCGGCGAGGCCGGCAGGGTGACTGGCGGACGTTCCGTCCGCCCCCGAGGGGCATCCCCACCGGCGAGGAGTCGAATCATGACATTACGGAATGGTCTGCGATTCCAGCCCCGTTCGGCGCCTCTCCGGCGTGGATTCCGCCGCCGGGCGCTTCAGCGGCGGACGATCCGGTGGCGGGTGGTTCGGGGTCGGGTGGTTCGGGGTCGTCGGTGAAGGCCGCCCACAGGCGGGCGTAGGGGCCGCCGGCGTGGACGAGCTCGGCGTGCGTCCCCTGCTCGGCAACGCGACCGTCGGCCATCACGACCACCCGGTCGGCGCGGGCCGCGGTGGTGAGCCGGTGGGCGACGACGATCGTGGTCCGCCGGGTGGTGACCGCCTCGGCGGCGGCGGTGACGGCGGCCTCGGTGGCGAGATCCAGGGCGGCGGTCGCCTCGTCGAACAGCAGGATGTCGGGGTCGGCGAGCTCGGCGCGGGCGAGCGCCAGCAGCTGGCGCTGCCCGGCGGACAGGCCGCGGCCCCGCTCGCCGACGGGATGGTCGTAGCCGTCGGGCAGGGCGTCGATGAACGTGTCGGCACCGACCGCGTGGGCCGCGGCCAGGACCTCGTCGTCGGCGGCGTCGGGCCGGGCGTAGGCGATGGCGTCGCGGATCGTGCCGGAGAACACGAACGGCTCCTGCGGGACGACGCCGAGCCGGCGGCGGTAGGCCGACAGGTCGAACTCGCGCAGGTCGACGCCGTCGATCCGGATCGCCCCGCCGGTGACGTCGTAGTACCGGGCGATGAGTTTGACCACCGTGGACTTGCCGGCGCCCGTCTCGCCGACGAAGGCGACGGTCTCACCGGGGGCGATGCGCAGGCTCACCCCGTCGACGGCGTTCCCCGCCGCGCCGTCGACGACGGTGTAGGCGAAGTGCACGTCGTCGAGCACCACCTCGCCGGTGAGCCGGCCGACCGGGCGCGGGTGCGCGGCCGGCGGCGTCGACGTCGGGGTGCGCAGCAGGTCGGACAGCCGGCGCAGGCCGACCATCGCCTGCTGGTAGCCGTCGAACACCTGGGAGAGCTGCTGCACCGGCGAGAAGAACAGGTTGACGTAGAGCAGGAAGGCGAGCAGCGCACCCGCCGACAGCGATCCGTGCACGGCGAGATGCGCGCCGATGCCCAACACGAGGGCGCCCGCGATCCGGGAAAGGAATTCAACAAAGGGGAAGTACAGGGCGATCATCCGCTGTGCCCGCATCCGCGAGCGCCGGTAGGAGTCGGCGAGCCCGCGGAACCGTTCCTGGTTGACCTCCTCCCGGCCGAACGCCTGCGCGACGCGCAGCCCCGTCAGGTTCTCCTGCAGGGACGCGTTGACGGCGCTGACCCGTTCCCGGGATTCGGTGTAGGCGGCCGACGAGCGGCTCCGGAACACCACCGTCACCGCGATCAGGATCGGCAGCACGGCGATGACGACGAGGGCGAGCTGGGCGTCGAGGAGCAGCAGCGCGATCAGCACGCCGAAGAAGGACAGCAGGCTGACGATCGCGGTGACCAGGCCGGTCTGGAGGAACGTCGACAGGGCGTCGACGTCGGTGGTCATCCGGGTCATGATCCGACCGGCGAGCTCGCGCTCGTAGTAGTCGAGCCCGAGGCGCTGGAGCTGGGCGAACGTCTTGACCCGCAGCACGTAGAGGAGCCGCTCCCCCATCCGCCCGGTGACCCGGGTCTGCCAGATCTGGACGAGCCAGTCGGCGAGGGTGACGGCGAGCGCGACGCCGGCGGTGGCGAACAGCACGCCCCGCGCCTGCGCGCTCACGCCCGCGTCGACGGCGTGGCGCACCAGCGCCGGCACGGTCAGGCCGGCGACGGCATCGAGCGCGACCAGCAGCAGCCCCACCACAAGCGGGGCGCGCACCCAGGACAGCAGCCGGCGCAGCGTGAAGTCCGGGTCGGGCGCCGCGGCGGCGGCCTGGTCGACCTGCGGATCGTCCCTGGCCGGCAGCAGGGCGTCGACCCGGGCGA
>NZ_JANEZT010000278.1 GCF_025403405.1 Frankia tisae | reverse complement strand
TCGGATCCGTGGTGAAAGCATGCCTCGTGCTGCTCCACATGGAGCACCAGCGCACCACGTAGAGATCAACGTATGCACACAGCGTTGTTGCTACCAAAGGTGACGAAAGGTTACCGGGAAAGGTTCAGTGGTCGCATCGCTGATCCAGTGGTTGTCGAACCAGAATTCACTGTCCGCCACCACCAGCCCGATCATGCCCTTGACCAGTGGTAACACTGGCCGTAGTAGCTTGTTGTAGCCAGACTGGCCCGGCAGGTGGGGGAACGCCCCGAAGACGCCGGGTGCCCTATTTCTGCCGGTGTGCGCGACAGGGCGACGACTTCTGCGGACTACAGCCGGTCACAGGTCGCGACCCGGGCACCGCCGTATGCTGGTGCTGGTGCTGGTGCTGCCAGCCGGAAACACCTGCGAGGAGGCCCGCGTCCAGGAGTAATCCGGAAGCAGGCCATTCGCTCTACCCGCCGTCACGCCCTCCGGTCACCGTCGAGGAGCTTCTGGCCGCGCGAGGTACACAGCCCATCCGGTCTCTCGATGACCTGGCGGCCGACACCTTCGACTCCGACGAGGAGCTCGAGAACCGGTCCCGGCGGCGGCTGGACGGGGCCAGCAGGTCGCGCGGCTCCTCGAAGTCGGCCGCGTCTTCGAGGAGCCGATGGTCACGATCTCGTCTGGGGTCGGCGGGTCGCGCCAGACCATTCGGTGAACAGCGTTGACATCGTCCTGGATGCTCTGCGAGGCTTCTGCCACCCGGGTGGGGCCGGACTCGAGGGCGATGAGGGCGGAGCTGTCTTATGAGCGCAATCGATCTGTCCGGGTAAGAGGTCACCGACGCCTTCTTCGGGCGGCCGCGTCGCGGACCGCCAGCGCCCACACACCCCTTCCACATCGGCCTTGGAGATCTCGATGCCCAGCGGCGTTGAACTACGCATTGACGACTACGTAGTGACGGACGACTATTTCGGAAAGCCGTACATCGACGTGGACGAGTGGCGTACCTCGCCGGTGGACGCCTACAAGTACCGCTTCGTGCACGGCGGATTCGCCGGCACCGACACCCGATTATCGTGCTACTTTCTCCCCGCCGACGACTGGGCCGGTCGCATGCTCTTTCCGGTCGAGGGCGGACTGGGGGGGTACGAGGACACCTGCGGAACCGTGCAAGGCCTGCTGCTCGACCAGCTCGGTATCGGATTCCGGCTGGGCGCATACATTGTCGAGTCGAACGCCGGGCACATCGGCGTCGAGCTCGACCTCCGCGCCGGTCCCGACCCGTCTCTCTACGGCTATCGCGCGCACACGGAATCGGCGCGCTTTTCCAAACACCTCGCGACCCAGATCTACGGTACTCCGCCCCGGGCGAGTTACGCCTACGGCGGCGGGGGCGGCGGCATGCGTGCCCAGTTGTGCCTGGAGAACAGCGACGTGTTCGACGGTGCCATGCCCTACGTCGGGATAGCGGCGACTATGGACGAGGCGACGTACGAGCTACCCCCCGGCCGGCGGCTGCTGAAGACGGCCTCGCTCGCGACCTTCGGCGCGGTGCTCAACGTCCAGCGCCTGCTCGGCGACAAGGTCCGAGGTGTCATCGACGCCGTGGAGCCCGGGGGCAGTGGCGAGGTGTTCGCCGGTCTGGGCACCCACCAGCGGGAGGAGCTGGCCGCGCTTTACCGGCTCGGCTTCTCCCGCGGCTCCGAAATCATGATTGCCGAGCCGGTAGGGCCGGTGTCGGCGTGGTCGTGGCTCGCCGACGACATGCTGGCGGAGCTGCCGGAGTTCTTCGAGGGATTCTGGTCCGAGCCCGGACACGTGGGCCACGACTTCCCCGAGCTGCTCGCTCCCCATCGTGTGCAGGCCACCGCGCGCGTCCGCGCTGTGGTCACCGCCGAACAGCTCGCCGCCCGCGCGGCCGGCCTCGCCGGGCTGGGCGCGATCGCGAAGTTCACGATCGGGATGAAGGGAGCGCAGTATCCCTGCGCGCTGGAGCTCGACACCGACGTAGCGGGCTACCTGCTGGGCGCGTCCATCAAGGTCGTCAGTGGCGAGGCCGCCGGCCGGAGCCTGATTGTCGCCGGCGTCGTGGGCGAGGACACACTCTACGTCGACGGCGCTGCCGAATCCGGGACGTTACGAATGACAGACGTCGTTCCCGGCGACGAAGTGCTGATCGACAACCGGAATTTCCTGGCGTTCTGCTACGCGTACCGGCATCAGGTCGCCGAGTGGGACCGCGAGTCCGTCGCCACGTTCGTCGATGGTCGGCCGGTTTATCCGCGCCACGGGTTGCCGACGGCATTCGCACTGGGTGGCGGACCGGCGTCCGGATCATTCGGCGGAAAACTTCTCCTGTTGCCCGGAACGCACGACGCGAACGTGTGGCCCGGCCGTGCCGACGCTCTCGCCGGCCATATCCGGCGGGTGCAGGGCAGCGCCGCGGCGGATCGGCTGCGGCTTCGCTGGATGGAGAACGCGGAGAACATTCCGGGCTCCTTCCTGCCCTCAGCTGGCGGGGTGTCGATGAGTACCCGCTACATCGACTACAACCCGCTCGTCGAGCAGAGCCTTCATGACCTCGCCGCGTGGGTCGAGAACGGCACGCCTCCCGTCGGCACCGCCTACGACTACACCGGCGGACGGCTGGCCCTGGCCCCGGACGCGCGAACCCGCGGCGGAATTCAGGCCGTCGTCACGGTGACCGCGAACGGGGCGGTACGCGCCGAGGTGCCGGCCGGCGAGCCGGTGGCGTTCGAGGTGACCGCCGAGGTGCCGCCCGGTGCCGGTGCGGTCGTCAGCGCGGCGTGGGACTTCGACGGCAGCGGGACGTTCGCGTCCGAGCTCGCGGGAATCGACGGTCAGGCCAACCCCGTCCAGCTCACCACCACCCATGCCTTCGACCGGCCCGGGACGTACTTTCCCGCGGTCCGCGTCAAGAGCCACCGCGACGGCGACGTGTCGGCCACGAGCCGGCTGGTCCCCAACCTCGGCCGGGTTCGGGTGGTCGTCCGTTGAACGCCTTTTCGTCGGCATCAACCAGCTCAGGGGGGCAAGCATGATTCGCACCAAACCGGCCGGCGCCTTACTGGCTGTCGGACTCGGTGCCGTGCTTGTTCTCTCGGCGTGCGGAAGCGACTCGCCGCCAGGAAACCCGCCGCCGCCGGCTGTCGCCGCACCGACCGCCACCAGCAGCGTTGCTGCCAAGATACTGGTGATTGGCGACATAACCGGAAACGTCTTCACGATGCCCGAGGTCGTTCCGATCGTGAAGGGCGAGCTGCGCGGCTTCCCGAACGTCGAGATCGAGACCTGTGACAGCAAGGGCACGACGAGCGGCGTCCTGGTGTGCGAGCAGAAGGCCGTGGCGGGCGGCGTCGCCGCGGTGATCAACGGCGGCAACCTCCTCACGGCGGACCAGGCCCCGCTCACGAAGGCGGGAATCCCGGTCCTCGGCCAGTCCGACACCTCCAGCCCCAACTCGTTCGCGACCGCCTCGGCGAACGCGGAGTTCGCAGCCATCGGGATCGGCCTGGCCAACGCCGGCTGCACCAAAATGGGAATCATCTACTACGACGGCACCGAATTCCTCGCGAACCTGGTCAAGAAAGGCATCGAGTCCAAGGGCGGAACCGAGGTCGCGCGGTCCCCGATCGCCCTCAACGCGCCTGACCTCACTCCGGCGATCTCCAAGATCACCGGAGCGGGGGCGAACTGCGTGGCCGTGAGCCTTGCCCCGACTTCCGCGGCCCAGGCGCTCACGGCGATCAGGCAGAGCGGCAAGCACCTCACGGTCGGCAGCGTCTCGGCGGTCTTCACGCAGAAGTTGATCGACTCCCTGGGCCCGGACCTGACCAACGGCCTCGTGGTGGTGGACTCCCAGCTCAACGGCGCGGACAACAATCCTGGCATTGCCCAGATCAAGGCCGCCATCGCCTCGCAGGGCTCGAAAGACCCGGTCACCTCGAACGGCATCATCACCTGGATCGGGGCAAGGCTGCTGGAGGCGGCCCTGCCCAGGGTGCCGGGACCGGTGACCGCGGCGTCGCTCACGACGGCACTCAACGGGCTGCGCGACGTGGACATGCTGGGTGTCATTCACCCGTGGTCGTCGGTCGAAGTGGACAACCCGGCCTACAGGCGCCTGTTCAACCACTACGGGATCACGTACACCGTGAACGATCTGAAGGCGGCCAAGAACGGAGACTTCTTCGACATCACCGAATCCACAGCCCTCCGGTAGAAGCCGCCGTCAGAAGTTCCGCTCGATGATCCGTGCGACCACCAACGCCTGGAACACCTCATCGCGGCCGGTCTCGGCGCCGGTGTGCGCCGAGCCGACATGCTCGATCGAAGGTCCGCCACACTGGAGTGTGCAAAGCTTCGCAGCCGGTTCGGGCCATAGTGCAATGCGGTACTCCTCGGCTGCTAACCCGGATCTTTCGCGCCTCGGGCGGGCGTGACTGGCGGTTACCCTTCCACCTTTGTCGATTCTGCTGGGTCCGGGTGATCCGCAGCTGCGCGCCGGGGTGCGGGCGTTCCTTGCGGACGAGGACACGCATGCCCGGTGGCCAGCCGGTCAGGTCCATCAGCCCGAACAGCTCCGGCTGGGCGCGTAGCAACACGATGTCGGCCAGGCAGTCCCCACCCAACGTCGGCGACACGGCCAGATCGGTCAGGACCTTCGCTGGGTCATGCGTCGCCAGCGGCGACCGCCACGGCGCGAGCGCGTCGGACAGACGGGTAGAACCGGTACTCTGCACCATGAAGGTGCTCCTTGGATTGGAACGGATCAGGTCCTAGACAAGCCCGATCCTCCCTGCTCAGGAGCACTTTCCTATTCCCGGTACCCCAACAGACGATCATCGTCGTGAAAGCCCGAGGCTAGGCGTTGGGCGGTCGCGGGGCCGGTAGAGCGGCGTGTCGTAGGTGGGCGAGGACGGCGAGCACGCGGCGGTGGCCGTCGTCCACCTCGGCCAGACCGAGCTTGATCAGAAGGTGGCGTACGTGCCCTTCGACGGTGCGTTCGCTGACGACCATCCGCCGGGCTATGGCGGTGTTGTTAAGACCCTCGGCCATGAGCGCGAGCGCGTCCCGTTCGCGGGCTGAGAGGCCGGCCACCGGGTCGGCCGTGCCCTGCGCCGCAAGCAGCGTGCCCACGACGTGTGGGTCCAGCGCCGAACCACCGCCGGCCACCCGTCCGGCGGCCGCGAGGAACTCGCCCACGTCGAGGACCCGGTCCTTGAGCAGATAGCCGAACCCGCCGAGCGTCACCAGCCCGACGGCGTACCGGGCCTCCACGTGCTGGGACAGTACGAGGACGCCCACCTCCGGGTGGGCATCCTTCACCTCGCGGGCGGTCCGGGCGCCCTCGTCGGTGAAGGTCGGCGGCATCCGGATGTCGAGCACCACGAGGTCCGGCGCGTGCTCGGCGACCGCGGCCAGCACTCCGGTCGCGTCTGGCAGGGCCGCGACGACGGTGTGTCCGCGATCCTCGAACAGGCGGACGAGGCCCTCCCGGAGGAGTACCTGATCCTCGGCGATCACGACGCGCACGGCAGCCTTATCGTCAGCGTCGTGCCCGCGCCTGCCGGGCTTTCGAGGCGAAGCCGCCCGCCGAGCGCCGCCACCCGGTCGGCCAGTCCACGCAGGCCCGACCCGCCGCCCGGCTCCGCGCCCCCGACGCCGTCGTCCTGGACGATCAGCACCAGCTCACCGTCCTCCCGGCTGGCCCGCAGCTCCACCGTGCTGGCGACCGCGTGCTTCACCACATTGGTCAGCGCCTCCGCGGCGACATAGTAGGCCGCGGCGACGACGGCGTCGGGCAGTGGGTCGAGCGCGGCCTGCACCTGCACGGGCAGCGGCGCCCGGCCGGCCAGTTCGCGCAGCGCCAGCTCCAGCCCGTCGTCGAGCCGGGCCGGACGGACGCCGTGCGCCAGCTCACGCAGGTCCTGGATCGCGCCGCCGATCTCGGTGACGACAACCTCGATGTCGCGGGCCGCAGGTTGCTCGCCGAGCTGGTGCTGCACGTGCCGCAGCGCAAGTCCCGCGCTGACCAGCCGCTGCTGCGCCCCGTCGTGCAGGTCGCGCCCCAGCCGACGGCGCTCCTCATGGGTCGTCGCAACGATCCGGGCACGCGAGGCCTCCACCTCGGCGAGCCGGCGCCGCACCTCCGCCTGGAGCCGGGCGATCTCGATTGCCAGCCCGGCTCGGGACAGTACGTCACTCAGCGGTTCGCCCGCCGGCACCGCGTGCGTCACCTCAGCGAGCGCAACCCCCGAGCGCTCGACCAGTGTCCGGACGCAGCCGTCGGCGCCGGCGCCGGCCACGGCGGGCGTTGGGGACTCGCCTGGCAACAGCAGGCGTAACTCCAGCGCGGGGTCGCAGAGCACGTCGCGCAGCAGTCCCTCCAGTTCGTCCGCCGAGGCCCGGCCGGCGCGCAGGTCCTCCAGGTAGGCCTCGACCCGGGCCAGCGCATGGTGCCGCGCGCGCCGGAACGCCCGGTCGACGCCGTCCTGGACCCTGCGTCGCAGTGGCAGGACGGCGGCCGTGGCCGCGATCGTCGCGCCCGCGGTCACCCAGGCCGAGCCGCCGCCGAGCAGGGCGCCGAGCACGAGCGCGGTGGCGCCCCAGGCCACGGCCAGCAGCACGGTCAGCGCCGCGTAGACGATCGTCCGGGCAATCAGAACGTCGACGTCGTACAGCCGGTAGCGCAGGATCGCCACGCAGATCGTGATCGGCAGCAGCGGTACCAGGAGCGCGATCGCGACCTGGACCACGACGCTGCGGTTGTAGTCGACGGCCGCGGCGGGGCCGACCACCACGAGCACACAGGCGAACCAGAAGATCAGCTTGAACTGCTGCCGCTCCGCGCCGCCGGCCCGTCGGAATCGGTCCACCAGCGAGACGACCGAGAGCACGAGCGATGCCGCGAACGCGAGCTCGCCGATGGTGTAAAGGACATCGAGCCCGTCGAGAGCGTACGGGTTGCCGCCCCTGGTGAACGTGTACGAGTCGTCGTTCGCGTGCGACAGCGCCGCGCCGAGCACGGCCGTCGCGGTGGCCCCGACCGTGAAGGCTGGTAGCCAGCGCCACCGTCGGCCCGCCGCCCGGCCATTCGGGAACAGCGCCAGCACGGTGGCGGTGCTGCCCGCGCCGACCAGCGACCCCCAGGACGCGGCCCACTGCGCGGTCAGCGCAGCCGGCCAGGTGTCGTGGTAGCCGTAGCCCTCCAGCAGCTCGACCAGAGCCGCCGCCAGGCCGAGCCCGGCCAGCAGCAACCCGACCCGGTGCCGCGGCACCCGCAGCCGGATGAGCAGGCCGGCCCCGCCGAGCGCGACCGCGTTGAGCGGGTAGAGCGCGGTGTCGACGACGGGCTCGAGACCGGCCGAAGGCGGCACCGAGGCGACGGCGACCGCGCACGTCAGCACCAACAACGCCACCGGGAGCGGGCGCACGCGGACGCTGGGACCGGTCACCAGGTGATGGTCGCGTGCCGGCCCGGCGGATGACAACAGTGCCAGCACCTGTCGCGGGTCGAGTGCCGGCGCGGATGCCAGACGCCATGGCCGGACGGCAGTGTCGACGGCATCCCGATGACCCACTCAGGAGGTGGACAGTGACCGGCAACTACGACGTCACCACCCGCACCGCCGCGAGCCCGCGGCCGGCCCCGGCCCGGCCAGCGTCCCCGCGCCTGTTCGGCACACTCTGCGCGGCCGGTGGCCTGATCGCGGTGGTGGGTGCGGCCTGGAGCGCCACCCTGACCTCGCCCGTGTCCACGGACCAGTTCAGCTGGCCCTACAGTCCGGGGCTGTTCCGGGGCCTCGAGGCTGTCTGGACCCTCACCAACATCCTGACCTTCTTCGGCGCACTTGGCCTGGCCCGCTCCGGCCTCGCCGGCCGCGGCCGGACCGCCAGGATCGGCACCCCGATCATGCTCGTGGGGATGGCTCTGCTCGTGCCGTGCGAGCTGGCGTTCATCCCGTTCGCCCACGCGGCGACGGACGACGCGGGCCCGGTCCTGGTAGGCACGCTGATCGGCGTTGCGTCGATGGTCGCCGGCGTGGGGTTCATACTGACCGGTGTCGGCGTGCTGCGCGAGCACGCCCTGGCCGGCGCCGGCCGGTTCGTGCCGCTGCTGTGCGGCGTGTTCGTCTTCGTCGGCCTCACCCCACTGGTCATGGCCGACGGCGACGTGTTCTTCCTCGGCATCGGCGGCTGGAACGTGCTCCTGGCCCTGCTCGGAGTGGTGATCGCGCGTACCGCCACCACCCGAGAGTAAACAGTCGATCACCCGGTAGCTGCGGCGCCTCGCCCACTCCGCCAGCGCGTAGAAGGCGTGTCTGCAGGCGGACAGCGTGAATCTTGTCGTCCGCGGCTTCGGGCTCGGCTGGTTCGACGATTATGGACCGAAGAGGCACATGGAACTCGGTGGGGCGGTCCGGCCGGCGTTTCGACCTCACGGGGGGAGACGCGTGTCCACGGCAGTTCTGAAAGTGACGAGCGACGCCGGCCAGGTGATCGTTTCCACGGGGCAGCAACGGTTCATCATCGGCCGGGCGCGCAACGCGGACCATGTGATCGCGGACAGTCGGGTCTCCCGGCAGCATCTGATGATCGAGGAGACGGACCACGGTTGGGCCGTGCGGGACGTCAGCTCCAACGGCACCTGGCTCGACGGCAGCCGGATGCTGAACATGGTCGAGGTCGGCGGCGAGACGCGGTTCCGGCTGGGTACCTCGACCGGCCCCGAGGTCATCGTCCGCACCGAGCTTCCCGCTCGGCGGTCCGCGTCCGACGGCATCTATGGCGAGGCCACGGACGTGCAGACCATGCTGCCCAACCAGACCGGCTACGCCCCGCCGCGCACGTCGAACAAGCCCACCCGGCCGGCCCGCCGCGAGGATCACGACGCCGGCCCCCGCGGCACCCACGACTCCGGCCGCCGCGACGGGGCCGCCCACGATCAGGCTGAGAGCGGCGGCCGTACCCGGCTGGATCGCGAGCACGAGCGCGGCGCCACCTACCCGCTGCGCCCGGGGACGATGACGATCGGTCGCGCCCGTGACAACGACATCGTCATCACCGACCTGCTTGCCTCGCGCCACCACGCCTCGCTGCTCGTCCGCGGCCCGCACGTCGACCTCGTCGATCTGGACTCCGCGAACGGCACGTTCCTCGACGGCCGCCGTATCCAGC
>NZ_JANEZT010000277.1 GCF_025403405.1 Frankia tisae | reverse complement strand
CTAGGGAGCCCGCCCCGCCCCGCGCCGGGCGACGGACCTGAAGGGTCACGTCCCGGCGCCGATGCTGATGCCGGTGTCGGCCTCGCTGACGCATGGTGGCCCGCGCACCGGCGGGCACCGCGGATTGCGGTGCGTTCTGCGCCGTCTGGGCCGTCTGGGCCGTCTGGGCCGCGGAACCGTACTCATCGCACCGCAGCGCAGGGAGCACACCGCGACTGGGCGCGGACGTCGGTGATCGGTTAGAAGGCGCAGCCGGCGGGCCTCGGCCGGCGGCGCGGACGGGGGGGCGTTCGAGTGGGCGGACGTGATTCGGCGTCGGTGTCGTAGCCCCGCGGCGGAGCGGGGGCGGGCCGTGCGCCGCCGTGACGACCGCGGAACGTGGCGGCGGCTCTTGGGTGTCGGTGGTGGATGCGTGGGAGAGCGCCTACCTGGGTCCTTCTGGAGGGTTCGGCGCCCGATTTGTCACTGCAGGAGGACCCAGGTGGCATCTTTCCCACGCACATCCCCGGTCTCGTCCACCCCACCGGCTACTGGAAGTAACAATCGACCTGACCCGGACCAGCAAAGAACCACTCAGGTGCCGCACTAGAGACGGGCGTAGAGCATGGTGGCGTCGTCGCTCACCCCGAAGCGGGGGAAACGCACGCAGCTGGGGTCGGCCCGTTCCGCGGCGCGCAGCCGGTCGAGCAGCTCGGACTCACGGCCTGCGGCGGCCTCGTCGAGCAGCTCGGCGTCATCACGGACCAGGCTGAACGGCCGAACGGCGCGGGCGAATCCGTCGGACATCGCGACCAACTCCGTCCCCGGCACCACGGTGAGCGTGGTGACGAAGGCATGGTCGGCCGCGGCCGGCACGTTCGAGAGAACCCACGAACCTCGCGGCGTGTTGCGCCACCGTCGACGCTCCCGGTTGCGGGCGCCGGCACGGGCGTAGGCGTCGGCGGCCTCGTCGCCGCGGTCGAGCTCGGTGCGGACCCGGTCGAGCAGAGCCTCCTCCACCCCGGCGAACTGCGGATCGACGAACTCGACCACGGCGGCGCCGGGCTGGCGCAGCAGGACGGGGCTGTCGCCGAGCAGGCAGAGATCGAGCCGACCGTCGAGGACGCGAGCCAGGCTCAGGGTGGCCGTTGGGAAGCCGTCGGCCGGCAGCCCGGCTCGCGGCCCCTCGGCCCGGACATGGCCGATGAGGTCGCACAGCACCGCCCGCAGCGGCCGGCCGGCCCAGGGCACCCGGGCGAGAAACGCGTCAGCCGTGCCGCTGAGCCAGGCCGCCGGGGAACGGCCGTCCACCGCGGTCTCGCCGCCCAGCGGAGTCGCGCCGTCGATCACCCACAGTCCGTCCGGACGGCAGCCGGCCGCATCCTCGTTATGCGCCTTGTCCGACCGACTGATGGACCGCAGCACCCGCACCCGTCGGCCCCCACCCGGTCATGAGAAAACCCGCTGTCACGAGTATGGCGCCGACGACCGCCGGCGCGACCCGCCGCCAGGCGGACCCGCCGCCGACGGCGCCGATGAGCAGAACGTGGAAGCCCCAGAAGACCAGCAGCGTGACGCCGCCGGCCAAGGTGAGCAGTCCGGCGGCCGGACGGGCCGGCTGGCCGGCCGCGATGTTCGCCGCCGTCGTGATGAAGGCGATCACCGCGGCCAGCAGGCCCATGATTTCCAGCACCTGGCTGCGAATCTGCCGCAGCTCGCGGGTCGCCTCCTCCTGACGGGCGCCGAGGCGTTCGGCCTCCTGGGCATATTGGATCCGTGACCGGATGAGCTGGTAATCCCCGATGCGCAGGGCGTATTCGGCGCCGGTCGAGTCCTCGTCCTCAATGGCCCGCGCGATGCTGGCGCGGGCGGCGGTGAACGCGCCCCGCAAGGTCGCGATCCTGGCGTGGGTGGCGTGGTACCGGGGGTACCGGCCCTCGCTGAGGGCGATGGCCTGACGGATATGCCGTTCGGCGTCCAGCAGCAGGCGCAGGTCGCTGTCAGGATCATGCTCATGACGGTCCGCGATGATCTCGGCTGCCAGGTGCAGTACGCCAGGGACACCCATCAACCGCTCGACTGCCTCGACGGCGAAGGTCAACGCGGCGTCGAGGTTCGCGGGATCGCCGCCGAGGGCGGCGTAGTACTCGGCCTGCAGGTAGAAAAACATCGGATGGCGGCCGAACCGTGACTGGTACCGGTCGGTGTTGGCGCGGTGCCGGCGGTGGTCCTTGCGCCGCCAGGCCCGTACCTGCAGGCAGTAGAAGGCGTTGAAACGGGTCTGCTCGGGCTGGTCGGCGTCTTCGAGGACCGCGGTCAGGTCCTCGTCGCTCGCGTCCGGTCTGGCCAGCAGGGCCCGCGCGGCGGTGCCGAATCCCGGATCTGTCTCCGGCGGCAGATCCGCCAGCCGTTGACTGAGACCGCCGCTCACCCCGGTTTGTGTGTGGCAAAGAGTACGTTCCGCACATGCATTCGGTGAGCGTAGCCGGAGTGACACTCCGAGAGAACGGGTCGATTCTGTGCATCCGGCGCAGGGACACCGGAGCCTGGCAGATCCCGGGCGGAGTTCTCGAACGCGGCGAGACCATCCACGCCGGGCTGTGCCGTGAGGTCATCGAGGAGACCGGCGCGGTCGTCCGACCCGTCCGTATGACGGGGGTCTACCTGAACCTGCCGCTCGGCGTGGTGGCAATGGTCTTCCTGTGCGACTTCACAGGGGGTTCGATCGCCACCACGACCGAGGAGGCGACGGAGGTCCGTTGGCTGTCGCCGGACGATGCTCAGGCCAGGTTTGTGCCGGCGTTCGCGGTGCGGGTGAGCGATGCCCTGGCCGGGCGCGGCGAGCCGTTCGTCCGGGCGCACGACGGGGTGTCCGTGGTGACGGCGGACGGACCGGGATGAGGCAAGCGCACAGGGTGGCGGGGGTCAATCCGGTGGGTGCCGGTGAAGATCTTTGCGCCAGGACCTAGCATCGAGGTCCGTGGAGCGCTTCGTCGTGACAGGCGGCACCCGGCTGATCGGCGAGGTCGCCATCCCGGGCGCGAAGAACTCGGTTCTCAAACTGATGGCCGCGAGCCTGCTGGCCGCCGGTCGCACGACTCTGTCCGCTGTGCCCGACATCCTTGACGTCACCGTGATGGCGGAGGTGCTGGACGGGCTCGGGGCGGTGGTCGAACGGGACGTCGACGGTAGCCGGCTGAGCATCGACGTCCCCGAGATGCCGGGGTTCGCGGCCGACGGGGACCTCGTCCGGCGGATCCGGGCGTCGGTGGCGGTGCTCGGCCCGCTGGTCGCCCGGTGCGGGGAGGCTCGGGTCGCCCTGCCGGGTGGGGACGCGATCGGCGCGCGGGCGCTCGACATTCACGTCAACGGGCTGGCGAAGCTCGGGGCGCTCGTGGACGTCGAGGCCGGCGTACTGGTGGCGCGCTGCTCGGGCCGGCTGCAGGGCGCGTCGATCTGGCTGGACTTCCCGAGCGTCGGCGCCACCGAGAACCTCCTCATGGCCGGCGTCCTCGCCAAGGGCACGACGGTGATCGACAACGCCGCGCAGGAACCCGAGATCGCCGATCTCTGCGAGATGCTGACGGCGATGGGCGGACGCATCGACGGCGCGGGTTCGTCGACTCTGGTGATCGACGGCGTGGACGCGCTGGCCCCGGTCGAGCACCGGACGGTGCCGGACCGCATCGTCGCCGGCACGTACGCGATCGGTGCGCTGATGACCGGCGGCGACATCATGATCCGGCAGGGCCGGGCCGGGCATCTCGGCATCGTGCTGGAGAAGCTGGTGCAGGCCGGCGCGGAGATCGACGTCCGTGACGACGGGTTCCGGGTGGTCGGCCGGGACCGGCCGCGCTCGATCGACGTCGTGACCCTGCCCTACCCCGGGTTCCCCACGGATCTGCTGCCGCAGATCATCGCACTGGAGGCGATCAGCACGGGGACGTCGCTGATCACCGAGAACGTCTTCGACAGCCGTTTCGTGTTCTGCCGCGAGCTGCACAAGCTCGGTGCGGACCTGCGTACCGACGGCCATCACGTCATCGTGCGGCCCGCGGACCGGTTGACGGCGGCCCGGGTGATGGCCTCGGATGTGCGGGCCGGCGCGGGCCTGGTGCTCGCCGCCCTCGTTGCCGAGGGCGACACCGAGGTGACCGACGTCTACCACATTGATCGTGGCTACGCCGGGTTCGTCGAGAACATGACCGCACTCGGCGCCGACATCCGGCGGGTCTCCGATCTGGCGGTCGCCTGAGGGCAGGCTCGACGGCTCGACGGCCTGGGCGGCCCGCGCGGTGGGCGGAGTACAGGCTCAGGTCTGCGAGGACAGGCCGCCGGGCGGGGTCGACAGGGCGCGGGTGGCGCGGGGCGCGTCGGCGCCGAAGACGAGCACGTGCCGGCGTTGCCGGGGGCGGGACAGGATGTTGCCCGCGGAGTCGATGTGCAGCGGGGTCATCGCCATCGCCCAGGTGGAGCGGATGCCCTGCGTGCGCAGGGCGGCCCGGGCCCGGCTCACCTCGGCGGGGGTGTCGACGACGGCGACGGGGACGAGCAGCCCGAAGTCGTGGCCGAGCACGACCCCGCGGGGCAGCGCGCGCAGCGGGGTGGACGCCCAGCGGGCCATGATCATCAATAGCCCCACAGTCAGCATCGCCAACACCGGTTCGACGAGGTATTGCGCCGAGTTCACGGCCACCTGGCACCTCCCGATCACCGCGCGGCGGCCGGGTACGGGGCCGCGAGGGAGCCTCGGGCGGAACTCCTCGCCCGTCGGCAATCCAGCCTCCATGCTCCCAGACGCCCGGCGGATCGGCAGGAAATCCCGCCGTGATCCGTCCTGAACCAGCCACGGAATCCGACAGCGGAAACATCGCGCCGCGACGACTGGGATCATCGAGGTTACCGGCCCCGACCCCCCGTGGCCGAGGGAGACGGTTCGGACGAGGCGGGAGGGCGCACGACGGTCCGCCATGCGCGGAACCGCACCTGGGTGCTACCCGCGGTCGGCGCGGATAGCTGGTAGCGCCGGCGTCACGGTGAGCGGGGGTGCCGGGCGGCCGGGGACTGGAGACCACATGAACAACGGTGTGAACGTGGTGGACATGTACGCCTCCTCCGAGGTGGGTAGTCGCCCCGGGCAGGCGGTGCGGCTGGTGGGCAGGGTGGACGTGCGGACGGTGGGCACGCTGCGTTCCCTGCTGCACGCCGCCATCGACAACGGCAGCGGGCCGCTGCGCGTCGACGTCGCCGAGTTGGAGCTCGGCGACCATGCGGCGCTGGGGGTGCTGCTCGGCGGGGCCCGCAGAGCCAGGGCGGCGGGCCGATCCATGGTCCTTGTCGACGTGCCGAGCGCGCTGGGCCGGATGTTCGCCGCCGACCGGCTCGGGCGGCTGTTGCGGTTCGAGGAGGCGACCGAGCTGGTGCACGTCGGGCACGCCTGAGCCGTCCCGCCCCCGCCCCGTCCGGCCCCGTCCCGCGGCGCCACGCTTGCGGTCGGCGACCAAGTAGAGCGGACCGAACCGGGGTGGATGCTTACCGTGATCTCGGGCGCGCCCGCGTACCGGCGGGACTTCCGATGCGGCATGCTTGCCGGGTACCTGCTGATCGGGTACTGCTTTCGGGTCGCTGGCCCGGCTGATGGCATGCTGGACGCCGGACGGAGGTCTGCAGGACGTGGAGGTGCCCGCGCGGGTGAACATCGCCGGCGAACGCAGTGCGCGGCCTGCGGGACTTCTCGGCGCGCGTGAGTTGCGGCCGGCCGTCGTGCTCGCGGCGTTCCTCGTCGCGGTCCTGATCGGCGTGGGCATCGGCTACGCCACCGCCGACCGCGGCTCGGGCGGAACCAGCACGGCGACGGCCACCCTCGCGCCCGAGTTGTCCCCGGCCATGCGTCTCCCGTTCTGGTCGGCGTCGCGCCATCCTGGCCAGGCGCACCAGGTGCGGGTCACGGATGAGCTTGATCCGGTGGTCCTGCGGCTGGCGCTGCAGTGGACCGTCGCCAACCAGATCAAGGCGGCGGGCGGCGACGGCAGCATTACCGCCCAACAGGTGACCGTGCTGGACCACATGTACTTCGGAGCCGTCGAGGGAGTCGACGCCGACCACGACGAGTTCTGGGCGATCGGCCGCATCGCGGTCGCCGGCATGGCCAGTCCGCCGCCGGCAGACCCGCATGTATGGAGCCGAATCGGCACCGGCCCGTGGAAGATCGTGGACAACGGTCAGCGTGCCTGCGACAGGATTCCCATGCCCCTCATCCAGGTCTGGAACGGCCAGCCGCCGCCCTGTTTCGGCTGAGCCGTCCCGCTCTGACCGCAGCCGAGGGAGCGGTCGGCGAGCGGAGGCGGGTGGTCCGAACTAGCCTCGTCCCGTCGCCCGCGGTCACCGCGGGCCCGGGTCGGTGCGGCCCGACCGCCGGTCGGCCACTCGGCCGGCCTCGTGCGCGGGGGAGAGGCAGCGGCCATGACGGACGTGCATACCCGTTCGACGGAGCAGAACAGGCTGGCTCGGGACCGGCCTTTCCCGACGCCGATCGGATCGGATCCGGCCGAGCCTGCCGCCCGGCGCGGGCGGCGTGACCAAGCGTGGATCATCCGTACCTACGCGGGGCATTCCAGCCCGGCCGAGAGCAACGCGTTGTACCGCCGCAACCTGGCGAAGGGCCAGACCGGCCTGTCGGTGGCCTTCGACCTGCCGACCCAGACGGGCTACGACCCGGATCATCCGCTCGCCCGCGGCGAGGTAGGCCGGGTCGGCGTGCCGATCGCGCACCTCGGCGACATGCGCGGGCTGTTCGACGGGATCCCGCTGGCCGGCACCAACACGTCGATGACGATCAACGCCACCGCCATGTGGCTGCTCGCGCTCTACCAGGTCGTCGCGCAGGAGCAGGGCGCCGACCCGGCCGAGCTGGCCGGCACCACGCAGAACGACATCATCAAGGAGTACCTCTCGCGCGGGACGTACGTCTTCCCGCCGGGGCCGTCGCTGCGGCTGGTCACCGACCTCATCGCCTACGCGGTGGCGGAGCTGCCGCGGTGGAACCCGATCAACATCTGCAGCTACCACCTGCAGGAGGCCGGGGCAACCCCGGTGCAGGAGCTCGCCTTCACGATGTGCTCGGCGATCGCCGTCCTCGACGCTGTGGCGGCCACGGGGACGATCCCCGCCGAGCGCATGGGGGAGGTGTGCGCCCGGATCTCGTTCTTCGTCAACGCCGGGGAGCGGTTCGTCGAGGAGATGTGCAAGGTGCGGGCGTTCGGGGCGCTGTGGGATGACCTGCTGCGCTCCCGGTACCAGGTGAGCGACCCGGCGGCGCGCCGGTTCCGCTACGGCGTGCAGGTCAACTCGCTCGGGCTGACGGAGGCCCAGCCGGAGAACAACGTCATCCGGATCGTGCTGGAGACTCTCGGCGTCACCCTTTCGAAGGACGCGCGGTGCCGGGCGCTGCAGCTGCCCGCCTGGAACGAGGCGCTGGGCCTGCCCCGGCCGTGGGACCAGCAGTGGTCCCTGCGCGTCCAGCAGATCCTCGCCCACGAAACCGACCTGCTGGAGTACGACGACCTGTTCACCGGCTCCCCCGTCATCGAGGAGCAGGTGCGCCGGCTGGTGGCGGACGCGACCGCCGAAATCGACCGGGTCCAGGCGATGGGCGGGGCGGTGGCCGCCGTCGAGAGCGGCTACCTGAAGTCGGCGCTGGTCTCCGCCCAGGCGGCGCGGCGCGCGCGGATCGAGAGCGGCGAGGACGTCGTCGTCGGCGTGAACCGGTTCACCGAGACCGAGCCGAGCCCGTTGCTCGCCGAGCTCGACACGGCGATCCAGACGGTCGACCCGTCCTTCGAGCCCGCGGCCCGGGACTCGCTCGCCGCCTGGCGGGCCGGGCGTGATCCGTCCGCCGTCGCAGAGGCGCTGCTCGGGCTGCGCACCGCCGCCGGCACCGAGGCGAACCTGGTTCCCGCGACGCTGGCCTGCGCGCGGGCGGGCGTCACCACCGGGGAGTGGGCCGACACGCTGCGAGCGGTGTTCGGCGAGTACCGCGCGCCGACCGGGGTGAGTGACGCCGTCGGCGGGGGCGGGGACGCGACGGGGCTCGACGAGCTGCGTGCCCTGGTGGCCCGGACGGGCAAGGAGCTCGGACGGCCGGTGAAGATGCTCGTCGGCAAGCCCGGCCTGGACGGTCACTCCAACGGCGCGGAGCAGATCGCCGTGCGCGCCCGCGACGCCGGCTTCGAGGTCGTCTACCAGGGGATCCGGCTGACCCCCGGGCAGCTCGTGGCCGCGGCCGTCGAGGAGGACGTGCACGTCGTCGGCCTGTCGGTGCTCTCCGGCGCCCACCTGGACCTGGTGCCCGAGGTGCTCGACGGGCTGCGCGCGGCCGGGGCCGAGGAGATCCCCGTCGTCGTCGGCGGCATCATTCCGCCGGCGGACGCGCGGGAACTGACCCGGCTCGGGGTCGCCGCGGTGTTCACGCCCCGGGACTATGAGCTCAGCGCCATAATCCGGGGCATCGTGGACGTCGTACGGTCGAAGCATGCCCTCGACCACCACTGACGCGGCCGAATCCGACCATCCCGGCACGTCACCGGACCAGGGCCCGACCGCCGGCCCGACGCTGGACGACGCCATCGCCTTCGCCACCCGCATGCACACCGGCCAGGTGGACAAGGGCGGCGAGGAGTACATCGGCCATCCCCTGCGGGTCATGGCGACGGTCGTCCACACTGCCGGGCCCGCCGGTGTGGACCCGCACTCCGCGCAGCTCGCCGCCGTCCTGCACGACGTCGTCGAGGACAGCGACACCACGCTCGCGGACCTCACGGCCGCTGGTTACCCCGCGCCGGTCGTCGCCGCCGTCGACGCCCTGTCGCACCGGCCCGACGAGTCGATGCGGGACTACCTGGCCCGCGTCGCCGCCGACCCGCTCGCCGTCGTCGTGAAGCGAGCTGACATGCAGGACAACTCCGATCCCGCCCGGCTCGGCCGACTCGCCCCCGAACGGGCCGAACACCTGGCCACCCGCTACGCCGGCCGCCGTGAGCTCCTCGACGACCTCGTCTGCGCCCGCGACGACGCCAGCCAGCTGCAAGCGGGCGACCCGCCGGCCTGACCATCCCTCGTCAGCCCCCCGGCCGGACCGGCTCGCCAGAAAGTGCAGGAGGTTATTGGTAGTTTTGCCCGCCTGAAACTGCCAACAACCTCCTGCATCTCCCTGGATGTGCGCGATGCACCGTCTTGTGATTACGCGGTGTCTGTGAGTGGATGCTTACGGTGTCTTCTGGGTGGGGAGGGTCCCTGGGGC
>NZ_JANEZT010000276.1 GCF_025403405.1 Frankia tisae | reverse complement strand
GGATGACGATCAGGCAGGTGTCGTCGTCGGTGTCGGGGGTGGTGTGCGCGAGGACGTGGTCGGCCTGCCGGGCAACGTCGGGTTGGCGTTGCCCGGCGATGCGCAGGAGGGCGGCGAGCGAGGTGTCCAGCCCGGTGCCACGGCGTTCGATGAGGCCGTCGGTGAACAGCAGGAGGATGTCCTCGCTGGCCAGGTGGTGGACGGTCTCCTCGTAGGTCGCGTCGGGCTCGACGCCGAGCAGCAGCCCCTCCGGTTGCGGCAGCATGCTGGCGGTGCCGCCGCGGACGAGGACCGGGGGCAGGTGCCCCGCGCGGGCCCAGAGCAGGGTGTGGTCCGACGGGCGGTACAGGCCGCAGATCACGGTCGCGGTGATGTCGTCGGTCAGGTGGTAGGTGACCCGGTTCAGCCAGTGCAGCAGTTGCGCGGGCCCCGCGCCGGTGACGGCGAGACCGCGAAGGCTGTTGCGCAGGGTCACCATGCCGGCCACGGTCCGGATGCTGTGGCCCGCGACATCGCCCACGACCAGCAGGACGTCGCCGCTGGGGAGGGTGACGGCGTCGTACCAGTCGCCCCCGACGAGATGTTTCTGCTCGGCCGGGCGGTAGCGGACCGCGACCGCGAGTCCGCTGGCTTCGACGGCCTCGTCCGAGCCGGGCAGGAGCGCCCGCTGCAGGGTCAGCGCGAGGCGGTGCTGGCCGGCGGCCCGCGCCTCGGAGTCGGCGAGCTGGTGTCGGGTGGCGTCGAGGACGACCTGGGTGCGGTAGTGGCTCGTCAGGTCCTGGTAGACGCCGCGGACCGCGATCAGCGTTCCGGCGGTGTCGGTCACGGGTTCGGCGATCGCGCGGAGCTGGCGCATCGTCCCATCGGGGAGCAGGACCCGGAAGGAGACCGTGACAGAGTGCTTCAGCCGTAGCAGCGCATCGCGTAGCTGGTCGACGGCCGCTCGGTCCTGGGGATGGACGTGGCGGTCGAGGCTGTCGAGGGTGATCGGCGGGTCATGGCGGGGGCGGCCGAACAGCTCGTAGGTGTGCCGGGTCCAGCGCACCCCGCCGGTGCGGATCTCCTCCTGCCAGGCGCCGAACCGGCCGAGGCGTTGCACGGCGCGCAGCAGCGAATCCCCGCTCTCGCCTCCCTCGCTGCGGGGCCAGCCGAGGGCGACGCCGTCGAAGAGGCGGGCGATGCGCACATCCGCCTCCCAGGTGACGACCACGTCGTCGACCAGGGTGAGCAGGACCGTGCCATCGGCGCGGAACGGTTCGCCGGTGCGCAGGACCTCGACCGCCCGCTTGAACAGGCCCGCGTCGGCGCCGAGTAGAGGGTAGAGCTCCAGCAGGCCACGCCCCAGCAGCGCGGCGGGTGGCCGCCCACCCGGATCCACGAAGCCCTCGCCGACGTGGTCGATGCGGAAGTCGAGCACCTCCCCGTCACCGGCCCGCACAGCGTGCGCCAGCAGCACCGACCCGCCCATGGCGTCGAGGAGCGCCGGCAGCCAGGCGACCCTGGCCGGCAGCGTCCCGATGCTGGCAAGAGTCTGCGCCGCCACGACGCCGGTCGTGCCGGTCGTGCCGGGTCCGCCTGGCGGCTGCAGGCTGCGCAGGCAGAGGTCGGCGAGGGCGGTGAGCTCGCGCCGTATCCCCTCGCTGAACTGGGCCTGGGGGGCCGGCCAGCAGATCTCCATGGCGCCGACGACGGCGCCGGCGTGCAGGAACGGCAGGGCCGCGCGTGCTCCTCGCCAGGGACCGAGCCGGGCTAGCCCGTCGGCGTGCCCCGCGGCCCCCGCCGGCCCCGGCGGGGATCCGGCCGGCCACCACTGGGGTGCGCCGAGGCACGCGGCGCGCAGGGCGGCGCAGTCCAGCTGTGGCGGGATCCGCTGCCAGCGGCTCGCGTTGAGCAGGTCCAGACCGGCCTGCCCGACCAGAGCGAGCGCGCCGTCCGGTTCCAGCATCCAGAAGGCCACGGCCACTACTCCCAGCGGGGCCAGGGCCTCGTTGAGGACGGCCTGTGCGACTGCGCATCCGTCGGTGCCGTGGCCGATGGTGCTGCATCCGTCGGTGCCGTGGCCGTCGGTGCCGTGGCCGTCGGTGCCGTGGCCGATGGCTGCGTGGCCGACGGCGACCTGCGCCAGCCAGGTGCGGCGGCGGGCAGCGTCGTCCAGCGGAGGCTGCGGAGAGGCACCCGGAGCCTGGCCGAGCACCTCGGCCGCGAAGTCGGCCGGGGCGATACCGGCGGTGGAGGCGAGGCTGCGGAGCTGTTCGCCGGCCTCGGCCACCGAACACCGCAGTCGCTCGACCAGCACCCCGGTCGCGACGTCGATCAGCGCGTCGGAGGCGGTGCGTGACTGGGACTCCGCGAGTTGCCGTTGCTGACGTGCAATCACGCCCAGTAGCCCCGCCGTGTGGCCAGGCTGGCCGGTGATGCCGTCCGCGGAGCCCACGAACGTGTCTCCTTGTCCACCCCAGGCGCTGGTCGCCCGCCAGGGCAAGGGCGTGTGGCCAAGACGCCGGTCTTGTCCCTTTACCCTACTGCAGAGGCCCCGAAGGGATCCGGGTGTCGACTGCGACGGTTCCCCGGCGGAACGGGCACTGTGGGTGACAGGCTGGAGGATAACAGTGACCGAGACCACGGATCGTGGTGCGGCGCGCGCCCGGCTGGATGATCCGGCCCTGCGACAGCTGCTTGCCGGGCTCACCGCCGTGCGGGGCGGCGACTTCGGCACCCGCCTGCCCCCGATCGGTGACGATCTGCTGGACGAGATCGCCACCGTCTTCAACGGGATGATCGATCAGCTCGCCCTGTTCACCTCCGAGGTGACCCGGGTGGCCCGCGAGGTGGGCACCGAGGGCAAGCTCGGCGGCCAGGCCGAGGTCCCCGGGGTCTCGGGCTCGTGGAAGGACCTGACGGACAACGTCAACGCCATGGCCGGCAACCTGACCGGTCAGGTCCGCGACATCGCGCAGGTCGCGACGGCGGTGGCGAAGGGTGACCTGTCGCAGAAGATCACCGTTGATGCCCGCGGGGAGATCCTGGAGCTCAAGAGCACGATCAACACGATGGTTGATCAGCTCTCGGGGTTCGCCGACGAGGTCACGCGGGTGGCCCGGGAGGTCGGCACCGACGGGCGGCTCGGCGGGCAGGCGGACGTCAAGGGCGTCTCGGGTACCTGGCGTGACCTCACCGAGTCGGTGAATGTCATGGCCGGCAACCTGACCAGCCAGGTCCGGTCGATCGCGCAGGTCGCGACGGCGGTGGCGAAGGGTGACCTGTCGCAGAAGATCACCGTTGATGCCCGCGGGGAGATCCTGGAGCTCAAGAGCACGATCAACACGATGGTTGATCAGCTCTCGGGGTTCGCCGACGAGGTCACGCGGGTGGCCCGGGAGGTCGGCACCGACGGGCGGCTCGGCGGGCAGGCGGACGTCCGCGGTGTGTCGGGAACCTGGAAGGACCTCACCGACAACGTGAACGTGATGGCGTCGAACCTGACGGCGCAGGTCCGTTCCATCGCGCAGGTCGCCACGGGGGTCGCCCGCGGCGACCTTTCCCAGAAGATCACGGTGGAGGCGAAGGGCGAGGTCGCCGTGCTCGCCGCCACGATCAACACCATGGTGGACACCCTCGGCGCCTTCGCTGATGAGGTGACGCGGGTCGCCCGCGAGGTCGGCACCGACGGCCGCCTGGGCGGCCAGGCGAGCGTGAAGGGGGTGTCCGGCACCTGGAAGGACCTCACCGACAACGTCAACTTCATGGCGAACAACCTGACCAGCCAGGTCCGCAACATCGCCCAGGTCACGACGGCGGTCGCCCAGGGTGACCTGACCCGCAAGATCGATGTCGACGCCCGCGGGGAGATCCTCGAGCTGAAGACGACCATCAACACGATGGTCGATCAGCTGTCCTCGTTCGCGGCTGAGGTGACGCGGGTGGCCCGCGAGGTGGGCACGGACGGCATCCTCGGCGGCCAGGCCGAGGTGGAGGGCCTCGCGGGTACCTGGAAACGCCTCACCGAGAACGTCAACGAGCTGGCGGGGAACCTCACCCGGCAGGTCCGGGCCATCGCCGCCGTCACCAGCGCCGTCGCCACCGGCGACCTGACCAGGTCGATCGACGTCGACGCGCAGGGCGAGGTCGCCGAGCTCAAGGACAACATCAACGCGATGGTGCGGTCGCTGCGCGAGACGACCCGCGCGAACCAGGAACAGGACTGGCTCAAGACCAGCCTCGCCCACATCGCCGGGCTGATGCAGGGGCACCGCGACCTGGAGACCGTCGCCCAGCTGGTCATCGACGAGCTGACGCCGATGGTCGACGCGCAGTACGGCACCTTCCTGCTCGCCGAGTCCGGGGCCGCGCGGCCCGCGCTCAACCTGATCGCCAGCTACGGATACCAGGCCCCGCCGCAGGCGCGCCGGTTCGACTTCGGCCAGTCCCTGGTCGGGCAGGCCGCGCGGACGAAGCGGCCGATCACCGTCGCGCACACCCCGGCCGGCTACCTGACGATCGCCTCCAGCCTCGGGCAGTCGGCTCCGGTCGCCCTGATCGTGCTCCCCATCCTGTTCGAGGACCAGGTGCTCGGCGTCATCGAGCTCGCCTCCTTCAACCCCTTCGCGCAGGCCCACCACGACTTCCTGAACCTGTTGACGGAGACCATCGGCGTCAACGTCAACACGATCATCGCCAACGCCCGCACTGACGCCCTGCTGGAGGAGTCCCAGCGGCTCGCGTCCGAGCTGCAGGCGCGATCCGAGGAACTGCAGTCCCGTCAGGAGGATCTCCAGCTCTCCAACGCCGAGCTGGAGGAGAAGGCCACCCTGCTGGCCCGGCAGAACCACGACATCGAGGTCAAGAACTTCGAGATCGAGCAGGCCCGCCAGGAACTGGAGGAGCGGGCTCGCCAGCTCGCCCTCGCCTCGAAGTACAAGTCCGAGTTCCTGGCGAACATGTCCCACGAGCTGCGCACACCCCTGAACAGCCTGCTGATCCTCGCTCGCCTGCTCGCGCAGAACCCCACTCGTAACCTGTCACCGAAGCAGGTCGAGTACGCCCACGTCATCCACTCCGCGGGTTCGGATCTCCTGCAGCTCATCAACGACATCCTCGACCTGTCCAAGGTCGAGGCCGGGAAGATGGACATCCATCTGGAGGAGGTCGCCCTGGGCGACATCGTCGACGACGTCCAGGCCACCTTCTCGCCGATCACCGCGGAGAAGGGCCTGCGGTTCACCGTCGCGACGGCGCCCGATCTGCCCCCGCGGCTGCGTACCGATCGTCACCTGGTCGCGCAGGTGCTGCGCAACCTGTTGTCCAACGCGGTGAAGTTCACCGAGCAGGGCAGCGTCGACCTCGCCATCACGCCGTCCGGTGCCGGCGCCGGCGCCGGCGGGCAGGGGGCGGGGCAGGCCGTCCTGCTCTCGGTGTCCGACACCGGAATCGGGATCGCGGCGGAGAACCTGGAACGCATCTTCGGGGCGTTCCAGCAGGGCGACGGCACCACCAGCCGCCGCTACGGCGGCACCGGCCTCGGGCTGTCGATCTGCCGCGAGGTGGCGACGCTGCTGGGCGGCGAGATCCAGGCCCGCAGCGAGTTCGGGCGGGGCAGCACCTTCACGCTGCGGCTGCCCATGGTCCCGCCGGCCACGACGCCGCCCGACTCCTACCCCCAGCTTTCCGCCGGGCGGCCGCCATCGAACGCCGTTCCCCCCGCCCAACGGGCTCCGCTGCCCGCCGCGACGACCGTCACCCTGGACCTTCTCCCGCCGGCCCTCGCCGCACTCGCCCCGCCGATGGACGCGACCGCGACCGGGAGGCCCGCGGTGGAGCCCGCGAGGCCGGCGGCGGAGCCCGCGGAACCGTCCCACGCGCCGAGGACGACTCCCGGGCTCGCCGGCCGCACCGTGCTCGTCGTCGACGATGACGTGCGCAACGTCTTCGCCATCACGAGCATCCTCGACCTGCACGGGCTGAGGGTGATCCACGCCGGTGACGGGCGGATGGGCATCGACGCGCTCGTGTCCAACCCGGGCATCGACCTCGTGCTGATGGACGTGATGATGCCCGAGATGGACGGTTACGCCACCACCGCCGCCATCCGGACCATGCCCCAGTTCGCCGACCTGCCCATCATCGCCGTCACCGCCAAGGCGATGCCGGACGACCGGCAGAAGTGCCTCGACGCCGGGGCCACCGACTACGTCACCAAGCCGGTGGACATCGAGGAACTCCTCGCCTGCATCCGGGCCAGCCTCACCCCCGGGCGGCGCTCACGGTGGGCAGCGCCAGGCGAGTGATCCGTCGCCAGACGCTCGCGGTCTGCCGGGGCAGTGACCCGGTGGTGTAAGGCAGGCCGAAGCGCTCGCACAGGTCGCGGACCCGCGGCGCGATCTGCGCGTAGCGGTTGCTGGGCAGGTCGGGGAAGAGATGGTGCTCGATCTGATGGCTCAGGTTGCCGGACAGGAGGTGGAGGATCGCCGGGCCGCTGATGTTGGCGGAGCCGAGGAGCTGGCGCAGGTACCACTCGCCGCGGCTCTCCTCGGCGATCTCCTCCTCGGTGAAGGTGCGGGTGCCCGCCGGGAAGTGGCCGCAGGTGATGATCGTGTGTGCCCAGACGTTGCGGGTGACGTTTGCGGTGAGGTTGCCCAGCAGGACGGGGAGGAACGCCGGGCCGCCGAGAAGGGGAAACGCCACGTAGTCCTTGAGCCCCTGGCGGGCGGCCTTGCGTAGCACCCGCCCGAGCTGGCCCGCGGTCTCGCCCCAGCTCTTCTCGCCCTGCCACGCCCTTTCGATCTCGGCGTCGTAGATTGCGATTCCCCATTCGAACACCGCGGCGAGGCCCAGGTTGTAAAGGGGCTGAGCAAGGTAGATGGGATGCCAGGGCTGCTCGGGCGAGACCCGCAGCATTCCGTACCCGAGGTCCCGGTCCTTACCGAGCACGTTCGTGTAGATGTGATGGGCATAGTTGTGGGAGTGCTTCCACTGGTCGGCAGGTGACGCGAAATCCCATTCCCAGGTGGTGGAATGAATGTCCGGGTCACGCATCCAGTCCCACTGGCCGTGCAGGACGTTGTGCCCGATCTCCATGTTCTCGAGAATCTTGGCGACGCTGAGCATCGCCGTGCCGGCGAGCCACGCCGGCGGCAGGACGGACGCGAACATGACCGCCCGGCCGCCGGCCTCGAGCCGGCGCTGGACGGCGATCACCCGTCGGATGTACCGGGCGTCGTCCTCGCCGCGGCTCGCGATGACCTCCGCCCGCAGCCGGTCGAGTTCCCGACCGAACTCCTCGATGTCGCGGGCGCTGAGGTGCGTCGATCCTGACATCCGCGCTCTCCTCCAGTTGGCAGGTCGATGTCCAGGTCACAGGTCGATGTCGACGTCGCCGACGGCGGTGGACACACAGGTCTGGATGAGGTCGCCGGGGTCGCCGTGCTCCTCGCCGGTGCGCAGGTCCCGGACCCGGCCGCCGGTGAGACGGGCCAGGCAGGTGCGGCAGACTCCCATGCGGCAGCCGCTCGGCATGACGACGTCCGCCTCCTCGCCCACTGCCAGCAGGGAGGTGCCCCCGTCGGCCGCCACCTCCCGATCGCTCCTGACGAAGCGCACCCGCCCGCCGGGCGCTCCGGACGGGCGCCGCACCGGCTGAAACCGTTCCGTCCGCAGCCGGTCGGCGAGGCCGGCCGCCCGCCAGTACGCCTCGGCGCGGTCGAGCAGTCCCCGCGGTCCGCAGATCCACGCCATCCGGTCCGGTAGGTCGGTGCAGGCGGCGGACAGGTCCGCGATCGCCGGCCGCCTCGCCGGCCGGCCGGGGACGGGACGGGTGTGGTGTTCGTGCAGGTGCAGGCCGGGGAATCGGGCCGCCAGCCGGCGCAGTTCGTCGCCGAAGATGACCTCCGGACCGGTCGGCGCGACGTGCGCGTGGAACACGTCCGGCATGTCCCCGGCCAGGGCGAAGCCGCGCAGCATCGACATCACCGGGGTGATGCCGCTGCCGGCGGTCACGAAAAGCAACCGGGCCGGCAGGATCTCCGGCAGCACGAACCGGCCGCTCGGCTGGCTGAGCCGAACAATCTCACCGGGATGCAGCCGGCGCACGACATGTCGCGACACAAACCCGCCGGGTCCCGCCTTCACCGTGATGGTGACGAGATTATCCGGGTGGCCGGGCGGGGACGACAGCGAGAATGTCCGCCAGTGCCACACACCCGCGATATCCACGCCGATGCCGACGTGTTGACCCGCGAGATGTTCTCGCCAGCCGCGACCGGGACGTATGACGATGGTCGAGGCGTCGGGAGTCTCCGGTATGACGGCCTCGACCCGACCGGACAATCGCTGCCGCGACCACAGCGGGTTCACCATGGCCCGGAAATCATCCGGCGCCAGCGGGCTTGTCAGGATGCCGGCCGCCGCGGTCAGCATTGGTCGGATATCCAGCATTGGTCGGATATCCAGCATAGATCGTGTCACCTTCGCCAGCGGGCGTACCGGACCAGACGCCTTCTCGAGCGGATTTCTGGCAATTTCGGGCGGGGTCGCAGCTATTTCGTGCCCGCCGGACGGGAGGCTACACCGCAGCCTCGCACTTCAGGTGGTGGCGCCGCCGGCCTCAGGCGGTGGGGCCGCCGGCGAGTACGGACCAGCCGGCGTCGACGCGCAGCACCGTCCCGGTCGCCGGGCGCAGGGCGGGGTCGAGCGCCAACCCGACGGCGGCGGCGATGTCCGCCGGTTCCAGGACGCGGTGCAGCACGGAGTTGTCCGCCAGCACTCGCTCGCGCTCCGCGTCGAGGACCGCGGCGGTCGCCTCGGTACGCACGGCGCCGGGCGCGACGGTCAGGACGCTGATCCCGTCGCGGGCCGTCTCCGCGGCGACGTGGCGGGCGAAGGTGGCCAGCGCCGCCTTCGCGGTCCCGTGGGCGAGCCGGCCCGAGCCCACGTAGTCGGCGGCGGTGCTGCCGAGATAGACCAGCCGTCCGTCGCCCTGCGCCCGCATGACCGCCACCACCTGCTGGGTGATGTGGAAGGCCCCGGCGAGTTCCCCGGTCATCTTCGCGGCGAACTGCGCCCAGGTGAGTTCGCTCAGCGAGGCGAAGGGCGGGGCGGCGGTGTTCGCGTTGATCACCAGCGCGTCGATCCGTCCCCGGTCGGCGAGCACGGTCGCGACCATCGACGCCACGTCGCCCGGATCGGTGACATCACTCGCCAACGGGACCGCGCTGCCCCCCGACCGGCGGATTCCCTCGACCACAGCCTTCGCCGCGTCGGCATCGCGCCGATAGTTCACGACCACGTGATACCCGCGGCGAAGGC
>NZ_JANEZT010000275.1 GCF_025403405.1 Frankia tisae | reverse complement strand
GGGCAAAGCCCTCAGGGGTAACCGGCCCGGGCAGGCCGGGCGGCGACGGCCAGGCGGGCGCTGCGGAGGTCGGCGGGCCCGGTGGACCGCCCGGACCGGCCAGGCCGCCACCAAAGCGTGGTGGTGCCGACGGGATGGGCGGGCCCGGAGGTTGGACGGGCCCGCGCGGGCCGGTGTCTGCCGGGGGGTCGACGGGTGGAGAGGCCGACCCCGCGTATGACGGCGGCCAGGAGACGTGGCCTGGCCCGGGGCCCCGCCACAGCGGATCCGGGGTCGGGCTCGGCCGGCCCGCGCCACTCGACGGGTCGATCCCGAAGCGGTCGCCGGGTCTCGGCGGGGGAAAGTGCCCGGGAGGCCGCAGGATGGTGTGTTCGGCGTCGTCGAGGTCAGGGTCCGGATCGGGACCATCGCCGAGGCGCGGCCCCGGTGGCGACTGCTCGGCTGAGCGCGGCGACTCGTCGTCGCCATTGCCGGGGCTCGGCACGGTTCCTCCCGAGATGGGTGACGGGTGCGGTCCCCAGAGTAGGCGCACCTCTCCGCAAATACCGGCGGTATTGGGCTACTGCACAACAAATGCGGCCCTATCGTCGCCCGCCTGGACCTGCGGCAGCAGGCATGCGGCGGATAGGGGGATCCCGCCGCCTGATCAGGGTCGCACCATGCTCCGGACTCCTCGTTCTGGGCCCTGGTCGGTGGACTGAGCTGGTATCGACCGGGGCCGGATCAGCTCTGCGGCACCGGGTTGAAGTCGCTCCACCATTCATACAAAGCGACGCCGTCGGTTCCGGTCGCCCTGAACGAGACCAGCTTGTTGTCGTAGGACCAGAAGATGAAGTGACTGCTCTGCAGCGCCGTGCACACAGCGGTGCCCTGGGTCTTGCTCTGGTCGAAGTTCCAGGTGAAAACTTCGCTACCGCCCTCCTTGCACGTGCCGTTGGGCGTGGTGACCCGAGACTTGCGCACGTCGATGTCGCTGGCGAGGTCACCAGCGGTGGCGTAGGCGTAGGCGGCGACGACCTTGCCGTCGTCGGAGTTGCAGTACAGCGAGGCCAGGATGTGATCGCCCTCGGCCTCGCTGTTGGGCCTGCAGTCGGTCATCGCCGACGAGTCGAGCTTGGCGACCAGCTCGCTCTCAGCAGGTGTGAACGCCGTGGACGGGCTCGGGGACGGGCTCGCCGGGGAGGCGGCCGACGAGCCTGCGGGCGTGGTCGGCAGGGCGCTGGGCGGGGCAGTGGCCAACGGTTTCCCGTCATCGGAGCCGCCGGTGAGCAGCACGACCGGGATGACGATGAGTAGCACCATTGCGACGACCGCCGCGCCGATGATGATCGTCCATCGACGACCGGAACCGCTGGAGCGAGGCCCGCCTGTGGGCCCGGAGCCAGGGGGTGGGTACGCCCCGTATGCGGCGACCGGAGGGTAGCCCTGCTGGTAGTCGCCGGCTGCCGGATAGCCCTGTTGCTGGTAACCCTGTTGCTGGTAACCCTGGCCGTAGCCGGCGCCTGGCCCCGGGTAGCCGCCTGGCCCCGGGTAGCCGCCCGGCCCCGGGTAGCCGGCGGGGGAGTAGCCGGCGGGGGAGTAGCCGGGCGAGCCACCAAAGCCGCCGTTGCCCGGATCACTAAGGCCACCATGCGGCGACGCGCCGTATCCGCCTACCGGCGGGTACACAGCGGTTGGCGGGTACCCGTTCCCGTCCGGGACCCAGCCGCCGGGTGACTCGGGCGGGTATCCATGTCCCGGACTATCCGGAAGGATCCTGGTTTGCGCCTCCTCGCCGTACGTATCCTCGAGGTGACGCGGGTCGCCGCGGCCGTATGGGTTCTCGTGGCCGTAAGGATCACTGAGCGGGCGGCCTGGTGCGGTGGGTGGGAATCCCGGCTGCGCGGGTGTGAGCGGTGGGCCGACCGGTGGCCAACCGTTGGCGTGGCCCGGTTGATAGCCGCCGACGTTCTCACCGACCAGGCGGGTCCTTGCCGTATCGTCGTGCAGTTCGGCGCTGCCTGGGTAACCAGGGCCCGGGCGGGGACCGGCCGGTGTGCCTTCCGCCTGTCGGGTCTCGGCGTCCGGGTCCTGGGGGCCTGGGCCCGGTGACTGCATGAGGTCCTCCTGTGCCGGGCGAAGGCCCCCCGCCGCCGCGCCCGTCGTGAAGGCCCAGCTGCCGGGATGGCTTGGGGGCGGCCGGCCACCTTAGCTCCACCCGCGCCTACTGCGACCGGGACGGGAGAAATCGCGTCTTCATCCCAGATCGGGCTTACTGCTGATGGTAGGGCTTCTGCTGCTGGGAGGAAGAGGGGCTCTACTTGACACATCCGTGGTACCGGCCACGGCATCCGCGCTCTCTGCCGAGGCTGCGGTCGGGCGGGCGGGCGCCTGCACGACCGGGGCTCCACACCGATCCGTACCGGCCGGTTGGGACGGGCCGCCGGGGCCATCGCGCGGTCAAGCAGCGTATCGGATGACGATGTCGTCCACGATCGACTCCAGGAACACCCGGTCGACGGACTCGCCGGTGAGGAGCACCCGCTGCAGGATGATGGCGGTGCCGATCTCCATGAGGATCGCGTGATCGACGTCCGGGCGGAGCTCCCCACGGGCGATGGCATGTTCGACGATGGTGTGGGAGCTCGCCTCGCGTTGCGACCAGAGCCCGCCTCGCAGCGCGTTCCGTAGATCAGGATTGCGGGGCATTTCTGAGATCAGTTCGGCGATGATCCGCCCGCGGTCCCCCCGGATGGCATCGTGAAAGGAGGTCAGGAATTCGATGATGTCCAGCCGCAGGGAGCCCGTGTCCGGAGTCGGCATGCGTTCCTCGGCAAAGGCGTTGATCGCATCTATCACCATCGCGAGTTTCGACGGCCAGCGCCGGTAGATCGTGGCCTTGCCGGCGCGGGCGCGGGCGGCCACCCGGTCCATGGTCACGCCGTCGTATCCGAGTTCGGCGAGCAGGTCCAGCGTGGCTGATCGGATCGCGTGGTCTCGGCTCTCGTCGCGAGGTCGGCCGCCTGGGCGCGGCGACGCGAGCGAGGGCTGGGTCACGACACATTCTCCGACGGCTGCGGACTGGCCGGTGCCTGTCGCGTGCGTTCCGAGAGTCGATCAGTGACTCATGGTGGATGACCGTGAACGCGTAGCACCGGATTGGCCCGCAGAGCGTAACTCGCCGGGGATACTTCGAGTACGGGTTGGCGCCGGACCGGATGGTGCTTCCCGGTGTCCGGGCGGGACCAGAACTGCCCGCCCTTCGGGTGGTGGGCCTGCGCCGCCTACCCGTTCGTGGTGGCGGCTGGACGCCCGGGTGGGGGTGCGCCGGCGCCGTTGGGGCGGACGTGGGCTGGGGTGCCCATCGGTGTGCCGTCCGGGGGCGAGACGGCGGTCCGGCGTCGAGTCGGGATTGTCCCGTCCGAGCGGAGCGGACCAGGCTGAGGGCGCCGGCCGAGATCGTCGCAGTGATCGACCCTGGCCGGCGTGAGCTCCTGGGCCGCCTGGGCCGCCTGGGCGGCCAGACCTGGCAGCGCGGCCGGCGCCGGCCCGTCGCCCGTGGGTGGGGCGGAGGCCGGCGGGCGGCGGAAGGTCAGATCCGGCCGGCGTGTTCCGGGACCGGACGGGAGTTCTCCTGGCCGGCGCCGTTGTTCACCACGGCCTTGGGGTCGTCGGGGTGCAGGAACACCCACTTCTTGTAGGCCCAGAAGCGGAACACCGTTCCCAGTCCGGTACCGATGACGTTGCCGAACAGGTTGAAGGCGAGCACGCCGCGCAGGTCCAGCACGTAGCGGGCGAACCCGAGGCAACCGAGTGCGATCAGCAGGCCAACGGTATTGAGGATCACGAAGAGGGTGTACTCGCGGCGCAGACCGGTCCGGGCTCGGTGGTTGAAGGACCACTGCCGGTTTCCGATGTAGGAAAATGTGGCCGCGATCACCGTAGAGACGGTCTTCGCGCTGAGCGGACCCATTCCGAGAAGTGTGTGACACAAGTTCGAAACCAAGAAGTCGATGGCATAGCAGACGCCACCGACCAGCCCGAACTTGCCCATCTCGTGGATGAGTACCTGCATCGGCGAGCGTGTCTGCCGGTGCCTCACCACACGCGACCTCGTTCGATTCTTACCACCCGAGGAGAGTACCGGCTGCCTCGGCCTCGGTTCAGAGCCACCCCCTCGGATGGGGGCGCCGACCCGATCACCGCCTCGGTCGGCGCCCAGATCTCGACTTCAAGTAGTGATTGGAGTATACCGGAACGTGGTTGAGTCACTCGGGATGTGTTCCCTGATCCACGGTGAGTGATGCAACCGATTCGCTTCGAAGGGCAACGTGAGTGGCGCAACCTAGCCGAATGTGGGGAACACCGACGAAGCTGGGTAGGTGGGCGGCATCCTGGCAATGCGGGAGCGCGGTCACCACAGATCAGGAGGATGGGCCACGATGATCTCCATCGCGAGTGGGTCGCACGGCTGATGTCGACATCGACCGACCAGCAGAGCCCGGCCGAGACGGCCGCCGACGCGCACGCCGACCGGATCCGCCCGGCGGGACCGGTGGACGGCACGGCCACGGTGACGGAGCTACTGCTGACCTATGCGGCTGGCCACCCGGCCCGGCGGCAGGAGGCCGGGCTGCCGGCCTCTCCGACCGCCCGCCCGCGCCTGGGCGTCGCGGTCGTCGCCTGCATGGATGCCCGGATCAACATTGAGGCGCTGCTCGGCCTGACCGAGGGGGACGCGCACATCCTGCGCAATGCCGGCGGCGTCATCACCACGGACGTCGTGCGCTCGCTCGCGGTCAGCCAGAACGTGCTCGGCACCACGGAGATCATCCTCCTGCACCACACCTCCTGCGGCCTGGAGAGGATCACCGACGACGGCTTCCGCGACCAGCTGGAGCGGGACACCGGCGTGCGTCCCGAGTGGTCGGTGCAGGCGTTCACCAACGTGGAGGATGACGTGCGCCTGTCGCTGCGGATCCTGCGCTCCTCGCCCTTCCTGCAGACCACGATCTCGGTCCGCGGTTTCGTCTATCAGGTCGAGACCGGTGCGCTGGTGGAGGTACCGGCCTGATCGACGTCGACGCGCTGGGTCAGCGCTGCGGCCGGCCCAGCGCCCGGTAGGTCCACCCGGCCGCCCGCCACCGCCCGGGATCGAGGGCTCCTCGGCCGTCGATGACGACGGGCCGCGCCACGTGCGGTCGTAGCACTGCTGGGTCGAGCTCCCGGAACTCGTGCCACTCGGTGAGAAGGAGCACGACCTCGGCGCCGGCTACCGCGCCGACCACCGAGTCGGTGAAGCACAGGTTCGGGTAGCAGGCCCGGGCGTTCACCACGGCCGCCGGGTCGTAGACCGACACGTGGGCTCCGGCCCGGCGCAGCGCCTCGGCTACAGCCAGGGCCGGCGAGTCGCGGATGTCATCGGAGTTGGGCTTGAACGCGGCTCCGAGCACACCCACCGCCCGGTTCGCCGGTGAGCCGTCCAGCACCTCCCGGGCCAGCGCCACCGCACGCGTCCGCGCCCGGGCGTTGACGGCGTCCACCTCACCGAGGAACGCCAGGGCGTGACCGACCCCCAGCTCGTCCGCGCGGGCCTGGAACGCCCGGATGTCCTTGGGCAGGCAACCGCCGCCGAATCCGATGCCGGCCTGGAGGAACCGGTGCCCGATCCGGGCATCATGCGCCAGCGCGCCGGCCAGTTCGACGACATCGCCGCCGGCGGCCTCGCACACCTCTGCCATGGCGTTGATGAAGGAGATCTTCGTGGCGAGGAACGCGTTCGCGGCGACCTTGACGAGCTCGGCGGTGGTGCGGTCGGTGACGACGACGGGGGTACCGTCACCGATCGTTCGGGCGTAGATCGCTCGCAGCCGCCGCTGCGCAGTGCCGCCGGGAGCGATGCCGAAGACCAGCCGGTCCGGGCGCAGGGTGTCGTCGACGGCGAAGCCCTCCCGCAGGAATTCAGGATTCCAGGCGAGCTCCGCGCCGGGCGCACCCGCGGCGAGCTTCGCCGCGAGCCGGATGGCCGTGCCCGTGGGCACCGTCGACTTGCCGACCACGAGGTCCGCGGGGCCCAGCCCGGCCGCGATCAGCCCGCTCACCGCCGCGTCGACGTGGCGCAGGTCCGCCGCGCCGGAGTCGTGCCGCTGGGGCGTCCCCACGCAGATGAAGTGCACGTCGGCCTGGTCGACCGCCTCGGCCAGCGAGCCCGAGAACGTGAGCCGTCCGGCCTCGAGGTTCTTGCGCAGCAGCGCCTCGAGGCCGGGTTCGTAGAACGGCACCTCGCCGCCGGACAACCGACGGACCCGGTCTGCGTCGATGTCGACGCCGATCACGTCGAAGCCCAGCTCGGCCATGCACACGGCGTGGGTCGCGCCGAGGTAGCCCGTGCCGATGACGCTGATCCGCGGATCGGTGGACCTGCTCACGCTCGGCACCTCCGCTGCGCAGGGGATCGACGTGGATCCCCTGCGCCCCGCCGCCGCGCACCGAGAGCCACCGGTTGACGAGAGTAGTCACTACCCTCCGGTGCCGGCCGCCACGTCGGCACGATCGGGCCTCACCCGAGGCGGGGGAGGCGCAGCGTCCGTGCGCTCGGGCCCGCGAGTGCAGGCGGGGCGGCTCCGGGAACGCCGGCTTCCTCAGGACCCGCACCGACCGTTCCGCCGGCCGCAACGGGCGCTGCGGCGATGGTGGTTACCCGCTCGGACTCGATCCGGCGGGTGAGCGCGGCGGGGGCGAGGTGCCGACAGAGCACCACCGATGCGCCGGCCACCAGTGGAGCGAGCAGGCCGCCGAGGAGCCCCTCGGCCGACGCCAACGGCGCGGTGGACAGGACCCGGTCCGCAGGTCCCAACCCCCAGGCCGCCGCGATCCGTGCGCCGGCACGCAGCAGCTCGACCTGTTCCGGCGGAGGCGGCGGCGGGTTGAACCGGTCGCCGTGCGCAGGGACCTCGACGGAGTAGTCGAGCACGCCCGCAATGGGCCGCGGCATGCGGCCGCCCAGCGGGCGTAGCGACAGCGCCACCGTCTCGTCGACCACCAGCTCGGCGGTCGCGTCGAGCCGATCCTCGGCCACGAACAGCGCGCCGAGGCGGGTCGTCGGCGGCAGCGTCGAGCCCGCGGCCAGCGCGCCGGCACCGCCGTTCTCGTCGGCGACGGCGAGGACGACCTCCAGCCCCGCCGACCAGCCGGCGAGCGGGATCACCAGGCCCAGCCAGTGGGTCGGCAGGTCGATCCCGATGCGGTCGCCGGCACCGAGCCCGAGGGTGTCGACGAGCATGTTCGCGGTCTTCGCGACCCAGTTGTCGAACGTGACGGCGGAGAACTCCACCCGCTCGCCGGTCGCGTCGTCGTAGAAGGTCACCAGCGGCCTGGCCGGGTCGGTGGCGAGCCGATGGGCGAGTAGTCCGGCGATGCCTCGCACTCCTGCGGGGACGCTTCCCTCCGGCGGTCCGCCCGCGCCCGCCGGATCCAGCAGTCGAGCGGCGGGTACCAGCCGCGGCGGCGCCCCGGTCACGGCGTGCAGGAGGTGTCGGCGGGCAGCGGCGTGGGCGTACCGGGGGCGCCGGCACCCGTCGCCACGGTGCCAGTCCCGGCGGTGCCAGTCCCGGCGGTGCCAGTCCCGGCGGCGGATGAGGAGGCGATGGCTGCCGCGGCGCCCGTTGGGGACGTGGCGCCGGCTGTCGCTCCAGCGCCGGCTGGACCGGCCGCCGCGCCTGGACCGGAGGCGGCCGTCAGGCCGGCGAACGCGGTGCCGAGGACGACGACGAGTCCGTTCCCGGTTTGCGCGGGGTCCTCGACCGGCAGACCGCCGGGCAGACGGGTGGCCAGGGTGCGCGCCGCGCCCTGCTGGCCCGGGGGGTAGTGAATCTCGGTCAGCGCCTGACCGTTCATCGTCGCCGTCGTCATCGGTCCAGTGAATCCGAGTGACCGCAGCACGTCGACCGTGGCGGCGGCGAGTCCCGTACGCCCTGACGCGTTGCGGACGGCGGCGACGGTGATCCCGGCAGGGTCGACCGCGACCCCGGGGCTGGTGTCGGACGTGCTTGCGGCAGGGGCGGGCGTCGCCGCGGCCGGGCGGGCGTCGCCCGCGGGCCGCAGCGGCGCCAGCACCTGGGCGAGGCCGGCCTGGTCGGCGACCAGCACGGCACCGTGCGGTGGGACCGTTCCCAGCCCGTCGACGGCGCCGTCGGCAGGCAGCGCCACCCGGGTGGGGACCGTGACGAAGCGGACTCCGCCCGCGCCCAGTCCGCTGGCCCGCTTCGACAGGGTGAGCATGGCGGTCTGGTCGAGTCCCTTGTCCACCCGGAGCGCGCCGCCGACCGCACCGAGCAGTGCGGTGATCTTCGCGGGGTTGGAGAGCACGCCCGCGCTGGTCGCCGTCGTCAGGAGTTTGGCGAGGAACTGCTGCTGGCGCAGGACGCGCAGCCGCTCGTCACCGAGGGCGTAGCGGGTGCGGACGAAGGCGAGCGCCTGCTCGCCGTTCAGCCGGTTCTCCCCGAGGTGGCCGTTCCATCCGGACATCGTGTCGTGCAGGTTGCGGGTGCTCCCGTCGGGCAACGGCGTCACGCAGACGGTGATGCCGCCTACCGCGTCCGTCATCGTCCGGAATCCGGCGAGATTGATCGAGATGGTGTGGTCGATCTTCAGACCGGTGAGCGACTCCAGCGTGGTGACGAGGCCGGGCACGTCCGCCAGCTGGAGCACCTCGGTCAGCTTCGCGCGGCCGTCCTGGGCCGCGGCCCGGGTGGAGGGCACGACCGGCACGAGCATGTCGCGGGGGAAGGACAGCAGGGTCACGGAGCCGTCCCGGGCGAAGTGGACGATGATCGTCGTGTCCGATCGCACCCCGTCCACGGCTCCATATTCTCCGTTGGTGCCCGCCCGGCTGTCATCGCCGAGTAGCAGGATGTTCTGCTCGCCGGCCGCGCCCGCCGGTCGGGCGCCCTCGATGTCCCAGTTCACCCGGGTGATGGCGCCGTCGAAGTGCCGGTAGGCGGCCCAACCCAGCGAGCACAGCCCCAGGACGAGCACGGATAGCAGGCTGGTAACGGTGAGCGACAGTCGGCGCAGGAACGAGCGGTGCCGGCGCGGCTGGCGGGGATCTAGCTCCGGCGGCAGCGGTAGCGGCCGCTGCCGCGCGGGTCGGCCGCGTGGGCCGCTCGGGCGGTACAGCCCGGCCGGCGGTGCTGGTCGCGGTGGTGCTGGTCGTGGTGGTGCTGGTCGCGGTGGTGCTGGTCGCCGCGGCCGAACGGGCGCCGTGGGTGGCTCCGGCGCCGGTGGTCCCCCACGCAGGTGCCATAGGTCGGGCGGGGTACGCGGGGTAGGTG
>NZ_JANEZT010000274.1 GCF_025403405.1 Frankia tisae | reverse complement strand
GGCCCGGGTGGGTCAGGGCCGGCGGGCTTCGGGGGCTCGCCACGTAATGTCTGGATATTCCGGTTGTTTTGTGCTGGTTTCGGCCAGTTTTCAATCTAGGAGGGTTCGGCGTTGACGGAGAAGGTTGGTCCGGAGTGGGGGCCGCTGGCGGCCCTGGCCGGCGAGTGGGAGGGCGACCAGGGTGTCGACGTCGCCTTCGGCAACGTCGAAGGCTCGATGATCACCACCCCCTACCGTGAGCGGGTCACGCTGAAGCCGTTCGGCCCGGTGGCCAACGGCACGCAGCATCTCTACGGCCTCGACTACAAGATGGCCGCCTGGCGGTTCGGCGAAGGTCATCGACGGCGGTCGCGAGTCCAGCGAGAACGGCTGCTCGGAGCGGGGGTCGACCCGGTAGAGCGGCCAGTAACCCGACTTCACCGCCGCCTTCTGGTGGGACAGGCCCTCGGTCATGTCGATGCCGTGGGCGATGCAGTGGCTGTAGGCGACGATGAGCGACGGGCCGGGCCAGCTCGCCGCCTCGTTGAACGCCCGCACCGTGTGCTGGTCGTTGGCGCCCAGCGCGATCTGCGCCACGTACACGTCGCCGTAGGCGGCGGCGAGCAGGCCGAGGTCCTTCTTGCGGGTGCGCTTGCCGCCGCCGGCGAACTTCGCGACCGCGCCGCGCGGCGTCGACTTCGACGCCTGCCCGCCGGTGTTGGAGTACACCTCGGTGTCGAGGACGAGCACGTTGACGTTGCGGCCGGAGGCGAGGACGTGGTCGAGGCCGCCGAAGCCGATGTCGTAGGCCCATCCGTCGCCGCCGACGATCCACACGCTCTTGTCGACCAGGTTGTCGACGAGCGGGTCGAGCCGGGCGTCGTGTTCGGTGCCGGCCAGGCGGCGGCGCAGTTCGGCGACGCGGGCGCGCTGGGCGAGGATGCCGGCGTCGGTGCTCTGGTCGGCGCCCAGGAGCTCGTCTACGAGCGAGTCGCCGACGATCGGCGCGGCGGCCCGCAGCAGCCGGCGGGCCTCCCGCGCGTGGCTGTCGAGCCCCAGGCGCATGCCCAGGCCGAACTCGGCGTTGTCCTCGAACAGCGAGTTCGCCCAGGCCGGGCCGCGGCCGTCGGGGCCCGTCGTCCACGGCGTCGTCGGCAGGTTCCCGCCGAAGATCGACGAGCAGCCGGTGGCGTTCGCGATGAGGATGCGGTCACCGAACAGCTGGGTGAGCAGCTTCAGGTAGGGCGACTCGCCGCAGCCGGAGCAGGCGCCGGAGAACTCGAACAGCGGCTGGCGCAGCTGCGAGCCGCGGACGTTCTCCGCGGGGATGCGGGTCGGGTCGATCGGCGGCAGCGTCTCGTAGAACGCCCAGCCGGCGCGCTCCTCGGCCAGCCGCGGCGCGGCGGCGACCATGTCGAGGGCCTTGTGCTCTTTGTTCTCCCGGCTGGTCGCCGGGCAGACCTTGACGCACAGGGTGCACCCGGTGCAGTCGTCCGGCGCCACCTGGATGCTCACCCGCAGCCCGGCGAGGTCCTTGTCCCTGGGCTGGCGCGACTTGAACGTCGCGGGCGCGTCGGCGAGCAGCGCCGGGTCGAAGGCGGCCATCCGGATCGCGGCGTGCGGGCAGACGATCGTGCACTTGCCGCAGTTGATGCACAGGTCGGCGTCCCACACGGGCAGCTCGTGGGCGATGGCACGCTTCTCGTAGCGGGCGGTGCCGACCGGGAAGGTCCCGTCGGCCGGCAGCGCGCTGACGGGGAGCAGGTTCCCCTCCCCCGCCATGATCCGGGCGGTGACCTCCTTGACGAATACCGGCGCGTCGCCCTCGAGGCGCCGGGACGTGCGCCCCCCGACGGTGCGGCCGGTCAGGTCAACCTCGGCCAGCGCACCGAGGGAGGCGTCGACGGCGGCGAAGTTGCGTCGCAGCACGGCCTCGCCGCGCTTGCCCTGGGCGACGCGGATGGCGTCCTTGACCGCCGTGACCGCCGTGTCGGCGTCGAGCAGCCCGGACAGCTGCAGGAAGCAGGTCTGCAGCACGGGGCTGACGATCCCGGGCAGGCCCGCCTCGCGGGCCACCCGGTCGGCGTCGACGACGAACAGCCGGGCGCCGCGCTCGAGCAGGTGGCGCTGCGCGTCGGCGGGCAGGTACTCCCACACCTGGTGCGCCGGGTACGGGCTGTTGATCAGCACGGTGGCACCGGTGGCGGCGACGGCGAGCACGTCGACCCGCTCGAGCAGCGAGAACTGGTGGCAGCCGACGTACTGGGCGTCGCTGATGAGCCACGGGGCGTCGACGGGGCGGGGCGACAGGCGCAGGTGCGACACCGTCATCGACCCCGACTTCTTGGAGTCGAACACGAAGTAGGCCTGCGCGTGCAGCGGGGTGTGGTCGGCGACGATGGCCGCGCTCGCCCGGGTGGCGCCGACCGTCCCGTCGCTGCCGAGGCCGTAGAACACCGCCCGGCGGACGTCGGCGTCCTCCGGATACCCGGCGTCGTCCACGTCGAGGGAGAGGTTCGTGAGGTCGTCGTGGATGCCGACCGTCACCTCGCGGCGCGGCGCGGCGCTGGCCAGCTCGTCGAACACGGCCGCGGCCATCGCCGGGGTGAACTCCTTCGACGCCAGCCCGTAGCGGGCGCCGATGACCCGCGGCATGCTTTCCGGCCGCTCGGCGAGCGCGGCGAGCACGTCGAGGCGCAGCGGCTCACCGAGGGCGCCCGGCTCCTTCGTCCGGTCGAGGACCGCGATCGAGCGGACCGTCGCCGGCAGGCAGGCGACGAACGCCGCACCGTCGAAGGGCCGGTACAGCCGGACCTGGACGAACCCAACCTTCTCGCCGCGGGCGACCAACCGCAGGACGGCCTCGCGCACCGCGGAACGACCCGAGCCCATGACGACGACGACCCGCTCGGCCTCGGGATGGCCGTGGTACTCGAAGATCCGGTAGGACCGTCCGGTGGCCGCGGACACCCGGTCCATCGCCCGCGCCACGATCCCGGGGACGGCGGTGTAGTAGGCGTTCGACGCCTCCCGGGACTGGAAGAAGGTGTCCGGGTCCTGGGTGGTGCCGCGGATCACCGGGCTGTCCGGGGACAGCGCGCGCAGCCGGTGCGCCTCGACCTGCTCGGCGGGCAGCAACCCGGCGAGGGTGGCGTCGTCGATCTCATGGACCTCGTTGAGCTCGTGCGAGGTGCGGAAGCCGTCGAAGAAGTGCAGGAACGGAACGCGGGATTCCAGCGTGGCGATGTGCGCGACGGCGGCCAGGTCATGGGCCTCCTGGGGGGATGCGGAGGAGAGCATGGCGAAGCCGGTCGAGCGCGCGGCCATCACATCACTGTGATCACCGAAGATGGACAGCGCGTGCGTGGCGATGGTGCGGGCGGCGACGTGCAGGACCATCGGCGTGAGCTCGCCGGCGATCTTGAACATGTTGGGCAGCATCAGCAGCAGGCCCTGGGAGGCCGTGAACGTGGTCGACAGGGCGCCGGCCTGCAACGCCCCGTGCACGGCACCGGCGGCACCGCCCTCGCTCTGCAACTGGACCACGTCGGGGACAGCGCCCCACAGGTTCGCCCGGCCCTTCGTCGCCCAGGCGTCGGCGAGCTCTCCCATCGCCGACGCCGGGGTGATCGGGTAGATGGCGATCACCTCACTTGCCCGGTAGGCCACCGAGGTGGCGGCCTCGTTACCATCGATCGTCTTCTGACCCATACACCCAGAGTCGGCTGCGGATGACGCAGCGACGAGGGACTTCCTTCCCTTACCGGAAGACGGAAGTTACCGGCAGGAGTCCCTGTTTGGCTCACCCGCGAGCGGGAGAGCGACAATGCGGGCAGCGCACACCGACAATGTCGACAGGATGCGAGGCGATGTGACGCAGCCAGAGTTCGGCGAGCCGCGGCGGGAGTTCGCCGCGATCCACAGCCACGGCCTTGCCCGGGTCGCGGCGGCCACGCCGCTGGTGGTGACCGCGGAGCCGGCGCGCAACGCCGAGGCGACGGTCGCGCTGGCCCGCCAGGCGGACGCCGGCGGCGTCGACGTCGTCGTCTTCCCCGAACTCGGGTTGTCGTCGTACGCGCTCGACGACCTGCACCTGCAGGACGCGCTGCTCGGCGCGGTCGAGCAGGCGGTGGGCACGGTGTGCCGGGCCAGCCGTGAGCTCGCGCCGCTGCTGCTGGTCGGAGCGCCGCTGCGCCGGCGCGGGCGGCTCTACAACACGGCGCTGGCGATCTCGCGCGGGCGGATCCTCGGCGTGGTGCCCAAGACGTTCCTGCCGAACTACCGCGAGTACTACGAGAAGCGCTGGTTCGCCTCGGGCGCCGGCGTCACCGGCCTGGAGATCACCGTCGCCGGGCAGACGGCGCCGTTCGGCACGGATCTGATCTTCGAGGCGGCGGATCTGCCGGACCTCGTCGTCGGCGTCGAGATCTGCGAGGACTACTGGGCGCCGATCCCGCCGTCGTCGTACGCGGCGATGGCCGGCGCGACGCTGCTGGCGAACCTGTCCGCGTCGAACATCGTCGTCGGGAAGGCCGCCGACCGCGCGCAGCTGTGCGCCGCCCAGTCGGCGCGGGCGATGGCCGGCTACGTCTACTCGGCGGCCGGGACCGGCGAAAGCACCACCGACCTGGCCTGGGACGGGCAGGGCACCATCCACGAACTCGGGGATCTGCTCGCCGAATCCGAACGCTTCGCCGACTCCCCCCAGCTGCTCGTCGCCGACGTCGACCTCGCCCGGGTGCGCCAGGAACGGATGCGCACGGGCACGTTCAACGATGCCGCCGTGCTGGCCGGCCAGCCCGAGCGGAGTTTCCGCACGGTCCGCTTCTCCCATCGCCCGCACCGCCGCGACGTCGGGCTGCGCCGCCACCAGCGCCGCTTCCCGTTCGTCCCCGACACGGCCGAGCGGCTCGACCAGGACTGCTACGAGGCGTTCAACATCCAGGTCCACGGCCTGGCCCGGCGGTTCCGGGCGACCGGCGGGGGCCGGATGGTCATCGGCGTCTCCGGCGGGCTCGACTCGACGCACGCGCTGATCGTCGCGGCGAAGGCCTGCGACCGGCTCGGGGTGCCCCGCACGACGATCCTCGGCTACACCCTGCCCGGGTTCGCCACCTCGGGCGAGACGAAGGCGAACGCCTGGGCGCTGATGCGGGCGCTCGGCGCCGAGGCGGCGGAGATCGACATCCGCCCCGCCGCCCGCCAGCTGCTCGCCGACCTGGGGCATCCCGCCGCTGAGGGCGCCGCCGCCTACGACGTCACCTACGAGAACGTGCAGGCCGGGCTGCGCACCGACTACCTGTTCCGGCTGGCCAACCACCATGGCGGGTTCGTCGTCGGCACCGGCGACCTCAGCGAGCTGGCGCTGGGCTGGTGCACCTACGGCGTCGGCGACCAGATGAGCCACTACGCCGTCAACGCCGGCGTGCCCAAGACGCTGATCCAGTACCTCATCCGGTGGGCGGTGAGCCACGACCAGTTCGACGCCGACACCGGCACGCTGCTGACCGCGGTCCTCGACACGGAGATCTCCCCCGAGCTGGTCCCCGCCGACGCCAAGACCGGGGCGATCCAGAGCACCCAGGACCGCATCGGCCCCTACGAGCTGCACGACTTCTTCCTCTACCACCTCCTGCGCCACGGCCTGGCGCCGTCGAAGATCGCCTTCCTCGCCTGGCACGCCTGGCGCGACGCGCTGGCCGACGGCTGGCCCGCCGGTTTCCCCGACGCCGAGCGGCACGCCTACGACGAGGCGACGATCGTGCGCTGGCTGCGCGAGTTCCTGGGCCGCTTCATGGCGTCGCAGTTCAAGCGCTCGGCGCTGCCCAACGGCCCGAAGGTCTCCTTCGGCGGCACCCTGTCGCCCCGCGGCGACTGGCGGGCACCGTCCGACGCCAGCGCCGCCGCCTGGCTCGCCGAACTCGACCGTAACGGCCCGCGGCTCTAGCCAGCCATCGACGTCGAGGTCAACCTGCCGCGGATTCCGCCGATCTTCGGTTCGGCCTGGCGTCCGGGTCCGGTGCCACCGGATCGGCGAGGCTGGTGGGCGGGCGGCGGGCGAAGAGGATGGCGAGGCCGGCGGCGGCGGACAGGCCGGCGGCGGCCAGGTAGGCGGCGGTGAACGGGGCGGCGCGCAGCGCGTCGCCGACGATCGCCGACAGCAGGCTCATCCCGATCACCGCGCCGATCTGGTTGGCGGTCTGCTGCAGCGAGGTGGCCAGGCCGAAGCTGTCCGCGGGGGCGGCGTTGCCGGTGATCACGAGCAGCGGCGGCTGGGCGTGCCCGAACGCCAGGCCGCTGACGATCAGGCCGGCGACGACCACGGGCAGGCGGTCGTACTGGGTGCCGAGGGCGAGCACGGCCAGGGCGATCGTGTAGACCCCGCCGGCCACGCCCGCGAGCACCCGCGACGAGACCCAGGCACCCAGCCGGCTCGCCGACGGCGCGGCCAGCGCGATCGACAGGGTTCGGGTCATCGTCACCAGGGAGGTGGCCGCGACCGACAGCCCGAACACTCCCTCCAACAGCAGCGGCGTGACCAGGAAGTTGCCCATGTGGGCGGCGCCGAGCAGGAACGAGCTCGCCCCCGCGGCCCGGATGTCACGCTCGCCGAGCAACGCGGTCGGCAGAACCGGCATGGCGGTGCGCCGCTCGACGACGACCAGCAGCCACAGCAGCAGCGGGACGGCCACGAGCAGGCCGATCACGATCGGCCGTAGCCCCCAGCTGGCGGCCCGGTTGACCCCGAAGGTCAGCGCGAACGTCGCCGCGCCGAGCACCAGCGCGCCGGTCTTGTCCAGTTTCAGGCGGCGGTCACCGACGTCGACCGGCAGCACCTTCACTGCCGCGACCAGCGGGATCAGGGCGATCCCGGCCTGCATGACGAACAGCGGCCGCCACCCGATCGAGTCGATGACCAGCCCGCCGATGGCGAGCCCGCTCACCGACGCCCCGGACAGCACCCCCGACGCCCAGGCCGACGGGCGCACCCGCTCGTGCGGCGGGAAGGCGTGGAACAGCATCGCGAACGACGCGGGAATCGTCGCCGCCCCGGCCACCTGCGCCGCCGCGCGGAAGGCGATGAGCGACACCGGATCCCAGGCCAGCGCGGTCGCCAGCGAGAACACGACGGCGAGCACGGAGCCGACGAGGAACGTGCGCCGGTGCCCGCGGATGTCGCCGACCCGGCCGAGGACCGGCATCGCGACCGCCTGCGCGAGCAGCGAGCCGGTCACCGCCCAGGAGATCACATCGACACTGCTGTGCAGGTCACCGGCCACCGTCCGGATCGACACGGACAGCACGGTCGCTGTGAACGTCGTCGCGAACATCCCCGCCAGGCAGGTCAGCAGGATCAGCTGCTGTTGCCGGCGCCCGGCGCCGCCGGCCGGCGATGGGGATGGTGGTAAGGCCGGTCCCGCACTCTGGTCCTGCGCGACCACGTTGCTCCCCTCCGGGCTCTCGGGCGAAACCTTCCGATCGTCGACCGTGGTTGTGCCCGGACGCAACCAGTTGCCTGCCGCCCCGCCTGCGCGTTCGCCCAGCCGTGGCTCAGCCGTGGCTCAGTAGACGGCGCAACCGGAGGTGGTGTCGGAGGGGCGGCGCAGGCTGTCGGGGGCGGTACCGGTGGAGACGGTGCTCACGGTGGCGCCGGCCGGGTCGAACCGGCGGATGACGACCGGTGCGCTGGTCGAGTCGCCGTAACGGTCGAAGCTGATGTAGCCGTTCGCGCCGGCGAGAGCATTACGGCCGCAGGTTCTGTCGAGGACCGCCTTGACATTCGCCCGCAGCTGGCCCGGCGGCGGGGTGTTGATGTCGGCAGCGCTGATCGCCCCGACGAGCACGGACATCGCGTCGAAGGCGACGATCGTGTGGCCGGAGATGAGCCGCTGCGGCGTGCCCCGCATCTGCGCCGCCCACTGCCCGGGCACGGTGGCGCCGCCCGAACGGGTCTGCTCCAGGTAGAATGGCTCGACGTCGCCGGGTTGAGCCAGGCCGAAGTCGGCGAAGTAGAAGGTGTGGTCGCCCATCGCGCCGGCCGCGATCTCCCCCGGGTCGGTCTCCAGCTCCATCGCATCGTCCCCGGAGATGATCGGCAGGTGCGGGTCCGCGCGCCCGCAGGCGGAGCCCGCCAGAGCCTCCAGCAGGATGTTCACGCTGGTCGTCCGGCCGGTATAGACGAGCAGGTTCGGCGGCGCCGGGCCGGTGCAGCGTTCGCTGAGGGTGTGGCCCAGCACTCCCAGCACGGTCGGGCCGCCGTCCGCGGCGCTGGCCGTGGCTGCCTGATCGGCGTCGGGGAAGGGCACGAGGACGGCCGGGGCGGCACCGGGCAGCCGGCGCAGTTCGGCGCCGACATCCTGGGCGAGGTTGTCGCTGTAGTGGTCGGCGCCGACGGACTTCGGGGCGGCGCCCCCGGAGGAGACGATCAGCGGCCGGACCGGCTCGTCGCCGCGCCCCTCCCGCTTCATGATCGTCGGGATCGCCTGGGCGATGACGGCCGCCTCCCGGCGGTTCGTCGCCCCGACCCGGAAGTACCAGTCGTATGGCCGCCGCGTGTGCCCGGGCGGTCCGACGGGTTGGGTAAAAGCGTCGGCGGACGCGGTCGACGACACGATCGGAAGCTGGGTCGTGCCGCTGAGCTGCGCGACCGCCTCCCGGGCCGCGGCGGTGCTCTGGAACAGGCCCAGCACCCCGGCGAGGCCCGCGTCGGCGCGGGCGGCCTCGTCGATGCGCCGGGCGACGGTGACCGCGCCACCCGAATGCCAGCCGACGTTGGCGACCAGCAGCCGGATCCGGGTGCGGGAGCGGGAGCCGGGCACGTCCGCGGCGGTGTTGACCGCCGCCTGGGCGAGCTGCGCCCCGAGCAGCTCGTTCAGCCCGCCCTGCCCGATGGTCGTCGGCGAGTCGGCCTGCCCGCCGCCCGGCGGGGAGTGCGGCCCGGTCAGCGGGGCCGCGACGACCACCGTGTGCACCCCGCCCTTGCCGGCGAGCGCGGCGTTCTGCCGGCCGATCGTGGTCAGCAGCGCGACGAGGTCGGGTGAGGTGGAAGCGAAGGTGTATGCACCGTCGCTGAACCCGATGCACTGCTCGTCCTGGGATCCCGCCCAGGTCTCCGGGGCCGCGAGCCGCATCACGGGAGCCGGCGGGCGACAGGTGCCCGACGACCCCGGCCGCCACACCCCCGCGCCGAGGACCGCCACGACGGCGACGGCGCACGCGACCACCGCGGCACCGATCACGTAACGCAACCGGCGCCGCCTGCGGCCCTTCGCCCCGTCGGGCGCACGCCCCGGATCCTCGGGCTCGATCGGATCCGCGGGGACCACCACGTCGGCGGATCCCGGCGGTTCCGCGGACCCCTTCGGGCCGGTAGGGCCGGAGTCGTGTGGGGG
>NZ_JANEZT010000273.1 GCF_025403405.1 Frankia tisae | reverse complement strand
TGCCTTGGCTATGCCGTGGCGGGCCTCCCGCCCACGGCTGCCCTGCGCGCCCACGGAGAGGACCGCCATGTTCTCGCGCTGGGCGATGCGCGGTCGCAGGGAGAGGCCGCGCGCCTCGGCCGGCACCGCCGACGTCGCGGCCCACCCGCGCCAGGTCTGGCGGTCCCTCCCGCGTGGCCTGCACCACTGAGCAATCCGGGCTTCGGGCTGTCGGTACAAGAGCGGTTCGGCGTTCACCACGGTCGCACCGGCTGGCAGCCGACGCCGCGTCCGGACGCGGAGGATCGCGGATGGGCGGGTAGGCGAGAGTCATGCGACCGAAGTCGGCGACGGTCGCGCTGTTTGGGTAGATTCGCCCACCACCTACCTTCCTGCAATCCGCATTCTGGTTGACGACGCCATCCCGCCCACGAACAATCGATTTGACAGCAAAGCATGATTCTCGTGCGGAGCCCGGGTGCTCAACGGCTGGGTCGGCCGCGCGCCAAGAAGCGGGGTGGGTCATGGCAGGTGTGCAAGATGGAATTTATCGGATCACGCTCGACGGGAGGCAGGTACTGACCGGTGCCGCCGCGGACAATGTCGTCCTACTGCCGGAGCACGCCGGCCGGCAGGAATGGCAGTTCCAGCAGGCGGGCAGCGAGACCTGGGTGATCCGTCGGGCGGATTCCTCGCAGTTTCTCGGCTTCGACGGCAAGCCGGATACCTTCGAGCGCGCCCGGACGTTCGGGTAGCCGCGGGAATGGCGGATCAGCGACGGGCCGCGGCTCGATGCCTTCACCATCGGTGTGCCGAACAACGAGCTGACCCCGGGGCTGCACCCGGCGCTCGTCTTCCCGCCGCTGATCGCGCTCTCGCCGGTCTTCAGCGAGGATAACGGCTGGAGCTTCGAGGGCATTGACCAGCCGCGCCCATCGGTTTGTCGGCCATCCCCGCAAGAATGCGGACGCGGGCGGGTCCGCTGGGCGTGCCAGTGCGAGAGTGACGAGGAATCCCGGCTACGGTCATTTCGCTGCCCCGCGGAATCCGGTGTGGCGCTCGCGGCCTGTCGGGCCGGGCGGGGGCATGATGGTGCCCGGCGCCGCGGGCGGCGCACCTCACCTTCGAATGACACGTCCATCGCGCATCCCCATGCCCGCGCGCCGTTGCAGTACCCGCCGCACCGGCAACCCGCCGGTACCGGCCGCGCAGGGACATCCTGCCGCGGCGCGGCATCATCCCGCCCAGAGCCGGCCGTGTCACGGCCGGCTGCCTGACGACCAGAAACGGGGCTGACCGTGGGAAAGATCGCTGACGGCGTATACCGAATCCGCATCGACGGCCGGGACAACCTGACTCTGAGCTCCCCCGATCGCAACAACATCTTCCTCCTGCCGGGTGAGGGCCCCGGGCAGGAATGGGAGATCAAGCAGTCCGGAAACGGTAGCAACGGTGACAGCACCTACACGATCCGGCAGGCCTCCGCGCCGCTGTTCGTCGGTTTCGACGGTTCCCCGGACGTCTTCGAGCGGGTCCGGCCCCTCCCGGAGCCCCGCGAATGGCGGATCACCGAGGGGCCACGACCGGGCACGGTCAACATCGGCGTCGTGGAGAACGACCTCACGCTCGGACTCCACCCCGCACTGATCTTCCCGCCGCTGGTGGCCCTGTCGCCCGTCTTCAGCGAGGACCGCGGCTGGTCCCTCCAGCCCGCCGGCTGACCCCCGGCTGAACCCGTAGTGGCGTGCCGCGGCGGCCCCTCACGGGGCGGGTCCGCCGCGGCACGCCCCTGCCGGGAACCGGTCCCCACCCACTGATCTGGCCTCAGGCCAATCTGCTGCCATGAACATTCCCACGCTGACGACAACCCGGCTGATCCTTCGGCCGATCGAGAACGGGGACGTCGACGGGTTCACCAGGATCTGGGCCGACTGGGCCGACCCGGAGTTCGCCCGGGCGGGGCTGTGGAGCGAGCCGGGCTGGCCCGGCGTCGAGGCGATCTGGTACATCGGCCGGCCCTGGTGGGGGCGGGGATACGCGGTGGAGGCGGCGGCCGCGTACCTGCACGAGGAGACGCACGCGATCTACCCTGTCAGCCGCGAGGACTGGACGGCGCCGGTGTGTCAGCCGCGGTCCCATCGCTGGTAGGAACCACCGTTGCAGTCCATGGTGTAGAGCTGCCGGTCGGCGTTGCTGTCCAGGCATCGACCGGTGCCGACGCTGACGAAGTTGACCGTGCCGTACCGGTCCTCTCGCATCGTCCACCGCTGTCTGTCGCCGGTTGCGCAGGCTACCGGGAAGGCTCGGCCGTCGCTGTCGCTGGCGAGGCAGAGGCCGGTCGCCTTGTTGCTGAGAACGATTTCTCCGTACCCGTACGCCGTCCACTTCTGGTAATCGGTGCCGTTGCACCCCAGGGTGTAGCCGGACTCGCGGTTGCTGTCCAGGCAGAAGCCGGTCGCGAGGTTCGCGAAGGTGGCCGGGATGGTGCGGGCCGGCGCCGGGGCAACCTGGGCCGGTTCGCGCCGCGTTGCCGCGCCGACGGGACCGGCTTGCGCGCCCGGCGCCGCGGCGCCGGCTGTGGGCGCCGGGAGCTTGCCCGGCAGGGGAGTGGCAACGACCCGCGGAGAGCTCGGCGCCGTGCTCGTGGCCGACAGGGCGGACGCGGACGGGGACGGAGACGCGGACGGGGAGGCCGCGGAAGGCGGCGGTGTACTCGGTATCTTGATAAAGTCGAAGGCGGTCGAGGTGGATCGGCCCGGCGGCTGAGGCGGCGCCCCGGCCCGGGGGATCCGGTCCGGGATCGTGGCAGCGGAGCTCGCGTCCTCGGAGAAGTACGACCGGGAACCCCAGGCCGCCGCGAGGCCCACCACCACTGCGAGGACGGCGAGCGGGACGACGAAGTAGGCGATCACCCGACCGCCACGCTGGGATGTGCCCCGAGCGGACATCGGCCGACTCCCTCCCCACGTCCTAACCTGATCCCAACCCCGGCCGGGGTGATATCCGACAAGTCGCACCTTGACCATATTCGTGCTTTCCTGTCGTGGAAGGAGGCGGCTGGTAATCCTCGAATTGCCGCGTGTCGACGATTTGGGAAAGCTTGAATGAACACGCAGGTCGCGACGCGCCAGGCCGCCGGGAGCGGCGAACCGTTCGGCGTCCTGCGGAACCCGGTCCGGCGTGCGTGCGTGGGTGAGGGCGAGGGGAGCTGCTGAGGTGGGGGACAGCCGCGTCGGGGCGAGCCCGGCGCCGGGCATCGCGCGGTGGGCGGCCGGCCTTGCGCCGCGGGCGGGGGACACGCGGGTACTCGCCGTCGACGGGCGCTCCGGCGCGGGTAAGACGACGCTCGCGCAGGCCGTCGCCGAGCGACTCGACGCGCCCGTGGTGCAGATGGACGACCTGTACGACGGGTGGGACGGGCTCGCCGCCGGCATCGATCAGCTCGTCGCGCGGATCCTGCGGCCGCTGGCCCGCGGGGAGCAGCCATGCTGGCGCAGCTACGACTGGCACCGGCGGTGCTACGGCGCCGACCGGACCCTGGACCCGGCAACCGCGACCATCGTCGTCGAGGGTGTCGGCGCCGGCGCGCAGGCGGGGGCGCCCCTGCTCAGCGGGCTGGTCTGCGTCGCGGCCCCGGTGCAGGTGCGGCGGCGGCGCGCCCTCGCCCGGGACGGGGACACCTTCGCCCCGCACTGGGAACGCTGGGCCCGCCATGAAGATCGGTACTTCGCCGCCGAGGACGTCGCAGGCCGGGCCGACATCCTCGTCAACGGCGCGCCCGCCGGGGACGGGACAATCACCAGGTGGACAGCTGGCGGCCGCTGATCAGATCCGGTCCACCGGTCAGCCGAGAGGGCTTCCCGGGCCGTTCGGCTCGGGCGGGCCGCGCGTTCGGTCCGGGCGGGCGGGCCGGAAGTCGCGGCCCACGCGGGCCTTCGCCGTACAGTCAGGCGGTGACGATGCCGGAGAGTCCAGCGGTCAATGGTCCTGGTCCCGCCTCGACGCCGCCCCGGCCGGCCGGGGTCTCGGCTGCGGGGGCGTCCTCGACCGGGTCGATTTCCCGCCTGGCTGCGGAGGCGGCGCCGGGCGGAGCTGCCAGGAGCCTGACAACGGCCGCGCCGTACACGCCCGGCGAGGTGGTCGTGCACCGGTCGTTCACCACGAAGCGGCTGGTCTTCGTCCGGACCGGCCACGTCGTCGGCCACGACGAGCGCGGCCTGCGGCTGTGGATCCCGCACGGCTGCCCGATGGCCGTCGAGCTCAGCGCCGACGGCCGCGGGCTACGGGACATGCCCTTCGCCGAGTGGATCCGCCAGCCGACGGTGATGACGACGACCGTGTGGCGCGGGCCGAACATCTTCATGCTGATCCCGCCGCGGGGCGCCAACTCGGTGTGGTGGTTCTGGGACTGGCAGGGACGGTTCGTCCGCTGGTACATCAACCTGGAGGAGCCCGCCGTCGCCTGGCGTCACGACGACCTCGTCGGCGTCGACACCACCGATCACGACCTCGACCTGTGGGTCACGCCGGAGCGGACCTGGGAGTGGAAGGACGAGCACGAGCTGGAAGAACGTCTCGCCTACCCCGACCACTACTGGGTGCCCGATCCCGACGCGGTGCGCGCCGAGGGGGAGCGGCTACTACGGCTGGTGGAGGCCGGCGCGTTCCCCTTCGACGGCACCTGGACCGACTTCCGGCCGGACCCGACGTGGCGAACCCCTGACGCGCTGCCCGCCGGGTGGGACCGCCCCCGCGCCTGGAACTCCCGAGGCCGGGGCGGGCCCGACGTGGTTCAGGCGGCCCCGGGGGAGTCGGCGTAGGACCAGCCGGACCAGCGGGTCACGGCCACGACGATGGCGGGTCCCGCCGGCGGGATTTGCTGGTACTGCGGGTAGCGCGCGGTCAGGGCGGCGACGGCCGTGGCGTGCCACGGATCCCCGGCCTCCACGATGCGCGCCTTCCCGTCGGCCCGCGCCCACCACAGTCGCGCCCAGTCGTCGTCGTAGTGGTCGACCAGCAGGCTGACCAGCGGGTTGTTGCGGATGTCGCGCAGCCGCCGCAGCCCGGTCCGGGTGCTCTTCGGCTTGTGGTCGACGACGGTCACAATGTGGCTGGCCCCGAGGGTCCCACGGACCGCCTCGACGGCAAAGGTCACGGGTACCACGAGCGGCTGGCCATCCGCGCCGACGGTGGCCAGCCGGGCCACCCGAGCGGCGGCGAACCGCGCTCGGGCCTCGACACCGCTGAGCCGCATGCGTCCACTATCCCCGCGGACTCCCGTATTGCGGACTCCCGTATCCCCGCGGACTCCCGGCCCCGAGACTGGACAAGGGATCGAACCTGTGTTCTCGGCCGGGGTGAGCGGCTCGACCTGCCCGGGTTCGGCGGATGCCCTGGCAGCGGTGCGTGGGCGGGCAGCCGCGACACGCCGGCGATGCGGGAGACTGGCCAGGTGTCCGCAACTCTTGTCGCCTCCGGCCTCACTGTCACCCGCGGTGGGGCGACTGTTCTCGACGGTGTTTCGCTCACCGTCGCACCCGGCGATCGGCTCGGGGTGGTGGGGCCGAACGGCGTCGGCAAATCGACGTTGCTGCGGGCTCTCGCCGGGCTGGTCACCCTGGACGAGGGGCGGGTCGATCTCGCGCCGCCGACCGCGGGCGTCGGCCTGCTGCCCCAGGAACCCGACCGGCTGCCCGGCGAGACCCTGCGGGCGTTCCTCGCCCGCCGCACCGGGGTCGACGCCGCGCAGCGGGAACTCGACGACGCCGCGCAGGCGCTGTCGGCGGGCGTCGCCGGTGCCGACGACCGGTACAGCGTCGCGCTGGAGCGCTGGCTCGCCCTCGGCGCCGCCGACCTCGATGTCCGCGCCGAGGAGGTCTGCGCCGAGCTGGGCCTGCCCGCCGACGCCCTCGACAGCCCGACGACCGCCCTGTCCGGCGGCCAGGCCGCGAGGGGCTCGCTCGCGAGCGTCCTGCTGTCCCGCTTCGACATCACCCTGCTTGACGAGCCCACCAACGATCTCGACTTCGACGGGCTGGACCGGCTCGAACGCTTCGTCCGCGGGGTGTCCGGCGCGCTTGTCGTCGTCAGCCACGACCGCGAGTTCCTCGACCGCACCATCGACACCGTCGCCGAGATCGACCCGCACAAGCACGGTCTCACCCTGTTCGCCGGCGGATGGGCGGCTTACCTGCAGGCCCGCGAGGTCGCCCGGCGCCAGGCCCGGGATCGGTACGAGGACTACGCCGACCAGCGTGACGGTCTCGTCGCGCAGGCGCAGCGCCAGCGGGAGCAGTCCGTGCGCGGCTCGGTGCGAGCCAAGCGGCGGATGCCCGACAGCGACCGGGCCGCCCGGGGCGCGCGCATCGAGGCGGCGACGAAGAGCGCCGCGCGAGTCCGGTCGATCGAGTCCCGCCTCGACCGGCTGGAGGGGGTCGAGGAGCCGCGCAAGGAGTGGCAGCTGCGCATGTCGATCGCGGCCGCCCCCCGTTCCGGCGACGTCGTCGCGACCCTCACCGGTGCGGTCGTGCACCGGCCCGCCTTCACCCTGGGACCGGTCGACCTCACCGTTGCCTGGGCTGACCGGATCGTCATCACCGGGCCGAACGGCGGCGGCAAGACGACCCTGCTGGGCGCGCTGCTCGGCCGGCTGCCGCTCGACGCGGGCGGCCAGTCCCTCGGCACCGGGGTGCGTCTCGGCGAAATCGACCAGGTCCGAGGACTGTTCCGCGGCGAGACCACCGCCCTCGTCGTCGCCGAGCGGGCGACGACATGGCCTGCGGCCGAGGTCCGTACCCTGTTCGCCAAGTTCGGCCTCGGCCCGGACCAGGTGACCCGGCCCGCGGCCTCGCTGTCGCCGGGGGAACGGACCCGGGCCGGCCTCGCGCTGCTGCAGGCCGTCGGAGTGAACTGCCTGGTGCTCGACGAGCCGACCAACCACCTCGACCTGCCCGCCATCGAACAGCTCGAACAGGCGCTCGCCGGCTACACCGGCACGTTGCTGCTCGTCACCCACGATCGCCGCATGCTCGACACCGTCGCGGTGACCCGCCGCCTGCACGTCACCGGCGGCCTCGTCGCCGAGAAGGCGCTTTGATGTCGGGACTCGGACACCGATGTCGGTGTGGCCTTGTGCGGGTGGCAGATGCCAAAGTGGCGCCATGACGCAGACCGTCCCGCCAGGCTGGTACGCCGATCCGAGCGGGCAGCACGGTTCCCGATGGTGGGACGGCAACCAGTGGACCGAGCACATCCAGCCGGCGGCGCCGCAGGCCCAGGCCGGTGAGGGCGGGCAGCCCGGCGGGGCTGCCTACTACTCCGAGGGCGGGCAGCCCGGCGGGGCTGCCCACTACGGCGGGGCCGGGCAGGGGCAGGGCGCGGCCGTGCCGGGGCAGACGTGGGGCACGCCGTTGGGCGTGCAGCCGGGTGCGGTGCATACCAACTACAACGCCGAGCAGGTGCAACGGCAGGTCGAGGAACAGGCCGGTGTGCAACCGGCGGGGCCGGGTGGCGGGACGCTGTTCAGTGAGCCCGTGCTGGTGGTCAACCAGAAGACCAAGATCATCGAGGTGACGAACGAGTACGCCGTGTTCGACCAGGGCGGCCGCCAGATCGGCTCGGTCGTGGAGGTCGGCCAAAGCGCGCTGAAGAAGGCTGCACGGGTGCTCACCTCCTGGGACCAGTACTTTTCCCACCGTCTCGAGGTCCGCGACGCCGCCGGCACCGTCCAGCTGCTCCTGCACCGTCCGGCGAAGGTGTTCAAGTCCAAGGTGATCGTCTCGCTGCCGGACGGCGCGGAACTCGGCGTCATCGCGCAGCAGAACGTCTTCGGCCGGATCCGGTTCGATCTGCAGTCGGGCGGCACGACGGTCGGGGCGATCAAGGCGGAGAACTGGCGGGCGTGGAACTTCTCGATCGTCGACCACGCCGACGTCGAGGTCGCCCGGGTCACCAAGACCTGGGAGGGCCTCATGCGGACGATGTTCACCACGGCCGACAACTACGTTGTCCAGATCCACCGGCCGTTGCCGCAGCCGCTGCACAGCCTGGTCGTCGCCGCCGCCCTCACCATCGACACGGCGCTCAAGCAGGACTCCCGCGGTCTCGGCTGAGTCGCCCCAGCTGACCTCTCACCCTTCTCACATCCGGCGGTCCTACCTTCGGCAACGTGAGGTCGTGGATGCGGTGGGACACCGCCGGCGCAGTCGGACGGGGCCGGGCGCGTTCGTCCGGGACGGAGCGCGCGGCATCCGGCGGGATGGCTCGAGGCCGGCCGTGGCGCCGGCGATCCCCGCGCCCCGCGCCGGCCGCCGCGGCCGGTCTCGTCATCGGTGTCCTGCTTCTCACCGCCCTCGGTGCGTGCGGGGGCGGCAGATCGGCCGGTGTGGGGGAGGCCAAGGGCGGCACGGGACCGGCTGGACCAGGCTCCGCGCCGCCCTCGGCCTCCCCGCCCTCGACTTCCCCGGCGACGGTCGGGAGTATCGGCGGGCCAGCGCTGCACGCCGGTACCACGGGTCGCACACTGACCACCCCCGACGGCCGTCAACGCACCTACCTCGTCCACGTGCCGTCCGTTGCCGCCCCCGCGACCAGCGCGATGCCCGCGACCAGAGGCGCGTTGCCAGTCGTGCTCGTCCTGCACGGCGGCGGCGGGTCCGCCCGCCAGGCCGAGCAGCAGACCGGGATGAGCGCGGTCGCCGACCGGGAGGGCTTTCTCGCCGTCTACCCGGACGGCACCGGCCGGCGCCAGACGGCTCTGCTGACCTGGAACGCGGGCACGTGCTGCGGCTACGCCCACGACAACGGCGTCGACGACGTCGGCTTCGTTGCCGCCCTGCTCGACCAGCTGTCCCGGGACTACCCGGTGGATCCGGCGCGGATCTATGCCACCGGGATGTCCAACGGCGCGATGATGTCCTACCGGCTGGGCTGCGAACTCGCCGGGCGCATCGCCGCGATCGCCCCCGTCTCCGGCGCCATGAACACCACCGCCTGCGCGCCGAGCCGGCCCCTACCGGTCATCGCCTTTCACGGCACCGCTGACGACAAGGTCCGCTACGACGGTGGCGAGTCGTCCATCGGGCTGCGCCAGGGCGACGAGCGCGCCGACCGGTCGGTGGCCGAGGCGATGGCGTTCTGGACCGGCCGCGACGGCTGCCCGGCCACGCCGGCCCGTTCCCGGCAGGGCGCCGTCGTCCACGGCGTCTACGGCCCGTGCGCGCTCGGCGGCGCCGTCGAGCTGTACAGCATCACCGGCGCCGGGCATGCCTGGCCAGGAGGTGCCCGACCACGCGAGCAGGCCGATCCGCCGCCGCCGGCACCGGACGCCTCCGCCGTCATGTGGGACTTCTTCACCCACCACACCCTCGCTGCCTGATGGGGACCGCCGGGCCGGCGTAGCGCAGGCTCGGCGCCGGGTAGCCGTCTGGCAC
>NZ_JANEZT010000272.1 GCF_025403405.1 Frankia tisae | reverse complement strand
CCCCGGGGCCCGCCCTCCCGCTGGCGGTCCGCGGGGCACCGGCCGCCACCCCCGCTGGGCGCGGCCGGTGGTCACGGTGGCCGTCGGGTTCGTGCAGTGGCTGGCCGGGGCAGGTCCAGGGAGGTCCGGTCGAGCTGGGAAGGTCGGCTGTTGGAGGTCCGAAGGGCCCGCGGCCAGGTGCCTTCCGGCATTCGTCGCCGAGATGTGCCGTGGGCAGGATGACGTTGCCCACATTCGTGGGGGACGCGGGTCGGCTCCGGGATCCTGCCGGCCCGGGATCCTTCGGGACGGCTCGGGATCCTTCGGGACGAGGACAGGAGACGATCGACTACCGCACCCGCCAGGCCCGGCTCGCCGCCTGCGAGGCCGAGGTGAGGCTCAACCGGCGCCTGGCCCCCGACGTGTACCTCGGCATCGGCGACAGTCGCCTTCCTCGCGATGGATCTCGAACGGCTCGGCCATCCTGAGGCGGCGCGGTACTTCCTGGACGCCTACCGAGAGTTTTCCGGCGAGACCCATCCGGCCTCCCTGGAGCATCTCTACATCGCCTACCGGGCCTTCGTCCGGGCCAAGGTCGCCGGCATCCGTGACCACCAGGGGGAGCCGGGCGCGGCCGGCGCCGCCCGCGAGCTGGCCGCGATGGCCCTGCGTCACCTGCGCCGCGGCCGGGTCCGGCTGGTCCTGGTCGGCGGCCTTCCCGGGACCGGCAAGTCGACGCTGTCCCAGGGGCTGGCCGACGGTGGGGACGGCTGGGTGCGGATCGGATCCGACGCGGTGCGCAAGGGGCTGGCGGGTCTGGCTGCGGAGCAGTACGCGGCCGACGCGTTCGGCGCGGGGCTGTACGGCCCGCAGCCGACCGAGGCGACGTACTCGGAGCTGATGCGACGCGCCCGGACGGCCCTGGAACGGGGGAGAGTGTGGTGCTCGACGCCTCCTGGACCGCCGGCGCGCACCGGCAGCTCGCGGCCCAGATCGCCACCGAGACCGACGCCGACCTGGTGGAACTGTGCTGCGTGGCGCCGCCGGAGGTGGCGGCCGCACGGATCGCGCGCGCCCTCGTCGCCTGACCGGCCCGGGCCGAGACGAGCCGGTGCCGGCCGGTGCGCCGCCGCCGTTCGCCGGGTTCGCCGGGTTCATCGGGTTCATCGGGTTCGTCGAGACCTCGAGGTCGGTGCTGTACTTCTTCGGGGATCGGGTCTTCGAGTCCGGTACTGTGCGGGCGTGGGCAGGGAAGCCGAGCTCGCCGCAAACGGGGCTGGGGCGCAAGCAGACTCCCCGTCGCCGTCCCCGCAGGGGGAGGGCTTGACCTTTCCTGTCGTCGCGCGGCTCGAACTCGACGAGCTGCTCACCCAGCTGGTCGAGCGCGCCCAGGACGTGCTGGCCACCCAGGGCCGGTTGCGCGGGCTGCTCGCAGCGAGTCGTGCTATCGCCACGGACCTGCGGCTGCCGATGCTGCTCCGGCAGGTCGTGGAGGCGGCGTGCCAGCTGCTCGACGCCCGGTACGGGGCCCTGGGCGTCATCGCGGCGGACCGCACCCTGGAGGAGTTCATCCACGTCGGCATGGACCCGAAGGACGTCGAACAGATCGGTCACCTGCCCACCGGCCACGGTGTGCTCGGTCTCCTGATCGACGATCCCCGGCCGCGCCGCCTCGACAACATCTCCCGGGATCCGAACGCGTACGGCTTTCCACCCGGGCATCCGCCGATGCGAACGTTCCTCGGCGTGCCCATCACGGTGCGTGGTGCGGTGTTCGGCAATCTCTATCTGACCGAGAAGCGCGGCGACGCCGCCTTCACCGCGGAGGACGAGGAGCTCGCGCTGGCACTGGCCGCCAGCGCCGGCGTCGCGATCGAGAACGCGCGGCTGTTCCACGACGCCCAGCAGCGGCACCGGTGGATGAGCGCCTCGGCCGAGGTGACCCGGCAGATCATGGCCGAGGCCGACGGCGCCCTCGGGTCCGTCGTGCAACGGCTGTGCACCGTCGCCGGCGCGCAGTTCGTCTCGGTCGCCCTGCGCGAGGAGGATCCCGGCAGTGTCCGGGTCACCGCCGTCGCCGGGGTGGACACCGCTGGGCGTGTCGGGCAGCGGATACCGCTCGAGGGCACCCTGGCCGGCCGGGTGATGGCGGAGCAGCAGCCACTGCGGGTGCAGGATGCCCGTCTCGACTCCCTTCCCGAGGAGCGGGGGGCCGAGACGGGCTCGTTGATCGTCCTGCCGCTGCTCGCCGGCGCCGACCACGTGTCCGGCGTGCTGCTCGTCGGCCGGAACCGGGCCGAGCGGCCCTTCAACGACGCCGATCTCGCCAGCGCCGCCAGCTTCGCCGGCAACGTGGCGATCACCCTGGAGCTGGCTCGGGTCAAGGCCGACCGGGAACGGCTGATGGTGCTGGCGGATCGTGGTCGCATCGCCCGTGACCTGCACGACCACGTCATCCAGCGGATGTTCGCCGTGGCACTCGGCCTGCAGGACGTCGCCCAGTACGAACGGCCGGCGAACGCCGAGCGGCTCAACCAGTACGTCGACGACCTCGACCTGACCATCAAGGACATCCGACGGTCGATCTTCGAGCTGCGCAGCAGCGGCGAGCCGGAGGAACAGCGCCGCCTGCACACCGAGATCGACCGGATCGCCGAGGACGTCCGCCCGGCCCTCGGCTTCACGCCGACCATCCGCTACTCCGGCCCGCTCGAGACCGTGGTCGGAGACGAGCTTGCCGACCACGTGATCGCCGTCGCCCGGGAGGCGCTGACCAACGCGGCGCGCCACTCCCAGGCCCGGTCTGTCGAGCTCCACCTCGGCGTGGCCGGCGACGCGGTGGTCGTCGACGTGATCGACGACGGCGTCGGCATCGGCTCCGCCGATCGGCGCAGCGGGTTGGCCAATCTCCGGTCCCGCGCCGAGCAGCTCGGTGGAACCTTCGCCCTCACCACGCCGACCGGCGGGGGCACCCATCTGCACTGGGCCGCCCCGCTGTGACCGTGTCCTGACGGACTCCAGCCCCCACAGTGCACGACGATGGGCGATGATCATGGGCGGAGATCATGGGCGGAGAATCTTCTCGGGAACCTGCCGCGGCGGCCGACGCGCAACCGGGCGTGGTCGGAGGCCGGGCCTGGTCGACCCCGCGGAGGCGGGCGGCTCTGCTGGTCGGCCTGGCCCTCGGCGGCCTGGTGATCGGCGTCGTCGCGTGGTTCGTGGACCAGACCCGCATCAGCGCGGTGGCCTGGGCCGCCCGCCGAGGGGTGATCGTCAAGGGTGGTGGTGCCCTCGAGGCGCTGGGCCGGGCCGACACTGTGCTCTTCGACAAGACGGGCACCCTCACCGTGGGCCGCCCCACCGTCACCGACGTCATCACGGACGCGGCGGACGTCGTCGAGGAACCCGGTACCGGAATCCGCGGCGGTGGGCGGCCATCTGGTCGCGGTCGGAACCGCTGCCTGGGCCGGGGCCGCCGCCGCTGCCGGGGCCGCACCAGTGGCCGAGGCCGGCGGCCGGTGGGTTCGCACGGTCCGCCGGCGGTGCACGTTCGACGGATCGACCGCGGTGTTCGTCGGCGTCGACGGGCGGCTCGCGGGTGCGCTGCTGCTGGACGATCCGCCGCGACCCGACGCGCCGCGGATGATCAACCGGCTCCGCGCCACCGGGGTGCGCCGGATCGTCACCGGTCACCGGTGACCGGGCCGAGGTCGCCGAGTCGGTCGGGGCCGGGCTCGGCGTCGACGAGGTGATCGCCGAATGCACACCGGCCGACAAGCTCGCCGCGGTTCGGGCCGAGGCCGTACCGCGCGCACCGTCATGGTCGGTGACGGCGTCAACGATGCGCCGGCACTCGCCGTGGCGACGGTAGGGGTGGCGCTGGCCGCGCGCGGAACCACGGCGTCCGCGGAGGCCGCCGACGTGGTCCTGACCGTCGACCGGCTGGACCGGCTCGCCGAGGCGATGGCGATCGCCGCGCGCTCGGGGACCATCGCCCGGCAGAGTGTCCTGCTGGGGATGGGTCTGTCCGGAATCGCCATGGTCGTGGCGTCGTTCGGCGGCCTGGCCCCGGCGCCGGGGGCGCTGTTGCAGGAGGGCATCGACATCGCCGCCATCGGCAACGCGCTGCGGGCACTGCGGCCGGGCCGAGATCGGTCGGTGTCCCTGCACGGCGAGCAGGCGGCGATGTCCGAGCATTTCGCCGCCGAACACCACCGCCTGCGTCCCGGGCTGGATCTGCTCCGGAGCGCGGCGGCGGTGGACGACGACGCCGAGGACGACCAGTTCTACCCGGTGCTGACGAGCGTGCTCGGGGGGAGCGAGTCGACCGCCATGATGAGCCGGGCGCACATGGAGATCCACCATCTCGTCCGCCGCCTCGGCCGGCTTCTCGACGAGCTCGATCCGGCCGACCTCGACCGGGACGACGTCCGCGATCTGTGCCAGCTGCTCTACGGGTTGTATGCGGTCCTCCGCCTGCACTTCGCGCAGGAGGAGGACTACTTCTCGCTGGCGGATGCCCCGCCGGTCCCGCCGGCGGGCGGGGAGGCGCCGGCCTGACCTGTCCCATTCGGGACCTTCGGCTGACCCGGTCGAAGGTCGAAGGTCGATGCGTCGAGGGGCCGAAAGTCCCTGGCGCGGACCGATTCGCGCCGGCTGTTGATCTACCAGGGCAGGCCCGCCCGCCGGTTTGTCCCCGATGACCGGGATCGGCTGGCACCGCCGGGCGCCCATCCGGGCGGCAAGGCCCGTCCGGGCACTCCAAAAGTCCCTGGTATGGGCCCTGCGCTGCCGAGAGGCTGGTCGCAGCGGCATGTTTCCCCATGGAATCAGTCTGGAGGCGTCCATGCGCCACCCCTCGATGACCGTAGCTTGGAACGAGACCGATCCTGCGGTTCATGGGGCTGGCTGCGTGAGTCGTCAGGTCCCCCGGATGCGGGCCTACTGGCGTTCGCTTCCCGTGATCCCTGGGCGCGGTGGGGACTGGGTGGACGTGCTGGACCTCGGTGACGGGCGGCTCGCGCTGTGCATCGGCGACGCCGCCGGCCACGGCGAGCGGGCCGCGCTGTTCGCGCGAAGCCTGCGGCAGGCGATGCGCCGGCATCTGTTCGCCGGCCTGAAGCCCGGCCTCGTGATCAGCCGGACGGTGGACGACGTCGCCGCGGCCGGCGACGTCGGGGAGATGTTCGCCACCGCCTTCCTTGCGGTGGCCGAAACCCGGTCGGGTCGCGTGGACTACGTCAACGCGGGGCATCCGCCGATCCTGCATATGCCCGCGCCCCCGGTGGGCGGGGATGGCGGCGAACCACGTGTGCTCGGTCCGACCGGGCCGATTCTCTCCGATCTGTTCGCCGGCACCGAGATCTGGTCGTCGCGTTCACTGACCATGGCGGTCGGGGACCTTCTGCTGCTGTACACGGACGGCATCAACGAGGCCCGGGACGAGCACGGTGATCAGTTCGGCACGCGGCCCCTGACCACATCCCGCGCCGGGACGGACTCGCCCGCCGGGTTGCTGCGCCGGCTGTTCGCGCAGGTCGCCGAGCATACCCACGGGGCCGTCGAGGATGATCGCACGATGGCGATCCTCGCTCGCCAGGTCTAGACCCCGCCGGCGCCGTCCGCACCGGTGACGGTGCCCGCGCACACCCGGATCCGTGCGGCCGCCGAGCTCATGAACGGGGCCGGTGTCGGACGGGAGCGGTGTGCCGCGGGACGGGGAGATCCTCGAGGGTGCGACCCCGCCGGCGCAGGAAGAACTTGCGGATCTCCTCCAGCCACAGCGCCGAGGAGGCGATGCCCGCCGCCAGCAGCCATTCCCGCCAGCCCAGCGGCGCGGTGTCGAAGAAGCCGCGCAGAGCCGGGACGCTGACCACCAGGACCTGGAGCACGACGACGCCGAGGATCGCGACCAGCACCGCCCTGTTCGCCAGGGTCCGGGCGTTGAACACCGACGCGGTGTCGCTGCGCAGGTTGAGCAGGTTGAAGAGCTGGAACAGGGCGAAGGTGGTGAAGGCGACCGTGCCCGCGGCCGTCTCGGCGCCTTCCGCGGGCAGCGGGCCGGGCAGCACGCTGATCGCGATGAGCGTCCCGGCCGCCATGACGGCGGCAAGGCCGGTGATGCGGGCCAGCCGGGGGCCTGTCAGCAGGCGTTCCCCGGCCGGCCGCGGCGGGCGGCGAGTGCCGGTCCGGCTGACTCCCGCGGCGGGTCGATGATCGCGACGAGCCCGATCATCGCCAACCGCGCCACCCCGGACAGCGGATCGCCAGGCCGGCGCCGCCGTCGGCCGCGGGAGCCCGGCGCCCACCGTCGGCTGCATCGGCTCCGTCGGCAATATCCGCAATATCCGCAAAAGGATGCACGGTCGCCATCAGTCGGTAGTCCGCGTCGAACGGGACCTCGGCGAGGCGGGGTCGGCGTCGGCGTCGGGCGCCCACGTCCACTCCGCTCTTGGCGGCGAGTGCCACCAGCGCGCCCTCGGTCGGGTCGCCGACGAGCTGCCCGTCGCCGACGGTCGCGTCCGAGCACAGCGCGAGCACCTCGACGGCGACGGGTGGCAGGCTGGCCGGGGCACCGTCCCCGTCATGGATGCGGCCGTCCGGGCCGTAACCGAGCCCGGTGACGCTCAGCTTCCGACCACCGGACCAGATCGCGGTGGCGGTCATCTCGTTGCGTTTCGCCATCCGGGACGTGCCCATCGCGAGGGTGAACGCGACGACCGCGGGCAGCCCTTCGGGGATGGCGGCGACCGCCAGCGACACCCCCGTGAGGAACAGGTCCGCGAGGTCGCGTCCCTGGACGACACCAAGCACGACCACGACGACGACCACGGCGGCGGCGATCGCCGCGATGGTCCGGCCGAGCTGGTCGACCTGGCGCTGCAGCGGCGTGCGCCGGACCGGCGTCTGTTCGAGCAGCTCGGCGATCTGGTCGATCTCGGTGCCCATGCCGGTCGCGGTCACGACCGCGAGCCCGCGGCCGCGGGTGACGACCGTGTTCATGTAGACCATGTCGGATCGGTCGGCCAGCGCCGCGTCGGGCGGCGCCGCGCCGGTGCCCTTGCCGACCGGTGCGGCCTCCCCGGTCAGGGTCGACTCGCCGACCGCCAGCGTGGCCGCCTCCACCAGCACGACGACGCCGATGACGATCGGTGTCTCGAGCGACTTCGACACGACCGCGCTGACGATCGCCGCCACCGCCAGGATGGCGATCAGCAGGTCCGCGAACTGCCGGAGGAACAGCCTCCAGACCGGCTCGACGGCCCCTCGGCCGGATCGACGCCGAGTGCGGCGCCGGCCCCGTCGGGGGTGAGCGCATGCCAGGCCCGGACGGGCCGGCCACCGTCACCGTCACCGGAGAGCATGTCTCATCCCAACACGGCCAGGGCCACCACCGCGTCCTCGACCGTCACGAACAGGCGGCCCGGGCCGAGCGCGGCGAGCAGGCCGGAGTGGTCCAGATCGTGGTGGACGAGGTGGGACGACCGGGCGATCCCGACGGTGACGCCGCGTCGGCCGAGCCTGTGCAGCAGGTCCCGCAGGGTCTGCGCGGCCGTGTAGTCGATGTCGGAGATGCCGCCGGCGTCGAGCACGAAGGCGTGCACCGGTGAGCGCGCCGCGTCGACGAGGTCACGGATGCGGGCAGCCGTGTGGTCGGCGTTGCCGTACCAGAGCGGGCCGTAGAGCAGGTAGACGACCACGCCGGGCACCTGTTCGGTCGGCTGCCCGACGTCGACCGGAATCCAGTGATCGGTGCCGGGTTCGCGGCCCAGCACCACATCGGCGGGACGGGCGGCTCGCCAGGTGCGGTCCGCGAGCGCCAGCACCATCGCCACGATGACGCCCTGTTCGACCCCGATCAGCGCCACCGCTGCGGTCGTGACGACGGCCAGCGCGTACTCGAGCCGGTCGAACCGCAGGATCGTGCGCAGCTCGGTGATCCGCAGCAGCCGGGACGCGACGAAGGCGAGGATCGCGCCGAGGGCGGCCTGCGGCAGGTTCCGCAGCACGCCGGCGGCCCCGGTGACGAAGCCGAGCGTGAGGGCGGCCGCGACCAGTGCGCAGACCTGCGTGCGGCCGCCCGTCGCGGCCACGATCTCGGTCCGCGGCGGGCTTGCGTTCACCGCGAACGATCCCCCGAGGCCCGCCAGCAGGCTGCCGGCACCCACGGCCACCAGGTCACGGTCGAAGTCGCCCGCAGTCCCGGTGGCCGGGGCGGCCCCGCGTTCGGTCGCCGCCGTCTGGGTCACGCACAGGAAGGTGACGATCAGTGCTGCCGGCAGGAGGTGGCGCACCTCGCTCCACGGCGCCGACGGCAGACCGATGGTCGGCAGGCCTGCCTCGACCGGGCCGACCGTCGCGACGCCCCGGGAGCCCAGCCCGAGCCAGGCGACCGCCGCGGTCGATCCGATCACGCCGAGCAGCGCACCCGGGATGCGGCGGTCGAGGCGTTCGCTCACGACGATCACAACGATGACGAGCGCCGCGATGGTCACCGCCCAGCCGTTGGTGTGGTCGAGTCTGCCGGCGACGGCACGTAACCGGCTGATGGTGTTTGTCCCCTCCCCGGGAACGCCCAGGACGGCGGGGAGCTGGCGGACGAGGATCTGCACGGCGATGCCCGCCAGCACCCCCGTGACCACCGGCGTCGACAGGAACTGGGAGACCCAGCCGAGTCGGAGCAGACCGGCCGCGGTGACCAGCAGTCCGACCATCACCGTGAGGATCGCGACGGACTGAAGGTAACGCGGATCGCCCGGCGAGCCGGCGGTCGCCGCCGCCGCGGCCAGCAGCGGCGCGATCGTCGAATCGGCCCCCACCGAGAGCTGGGGATGGCGGCCGAGCACGGCGAACATCAGCGATCCGGCGACGAAGGCGTACAGGCCGGCCGAGGCCGGTGCTCCCACCAGTCCCGCGGTGGCGACCTGCTCCGGTACGGCCAGGCCGGCGAGGGTCAGACCGGCGGCGAGATCGCGGCCCAGCCATGCGGCCCGGTAGCCGCGCACGGTGGGGATGATCGGCCAGGACGTCACAGTGCATCCCTGTATACCGGGAACGCCGCAGGCCGGTGACTACCCGGGCTGATCGTCCTCGCCGGGGTTCAACCGGGCCGCGAGCACTCCCGGTACCGCCCGCACCAGCCGCAACGCCGTCTCCGGTTCGGGCAGGCCCGCGACGACGAGGGTCACCTCGCCCTCAGTGACCTCGACGCTCGGGTGGAGTCCGCCGTCCCACCGCGCGAGCACGTCCCGGATGTCCGCGGCGATCTCGGCGTCGGGGCGGGCCAGCGGGCGGAGCAGGTCGCTGCGGCTCACCAGGCCGACCAGGCGCTGATCCTGATCGAGGATCGGCATCCGGGTGATGTGCTCGGACAGCATCGTCTGGATGATGTCCGCGACATCGGTGTCGGTGCGGGCGGCCACGGCGGGGCTGGACATCGCCTCGCCGGCGGTCAGTGGCACCTGGTCGT
>NZ_JANEZT010000271.1 GCF_025403405.1 Frankia tisae | reverse complement strand
GATGGACCGCGACCCGCCCGGCGCGCGGGGCGCGCGCACCGCCGACCCCCGAACCCCCCGCCAAGGCGCCCTGCGCGAGGCCGAGATCGTCGCGTTCGCGCTGTCGATCATCGAGCGGGACGGCGTCGAGGGGCTGACGATGCGCCGTCTCTCCCAGTCCCTGGGGGTGTCCCTCGGCGCGACCTACAAGCACGTCGCGACCAAGGACGACCTGCTCCGCCTGGTGACCGCCGAGCTGTACACGCGGGTACTCGACGCCGACACCCCCGACGCGGACTGGCGTCCCCGGCTGCGCTCGTTCCTGATCCGGATGCACGAGGTCGTCGGGAGCTGCCGCGGCCTCGCCGCCCATCTCGCGGCGCACTCCGGCGACCCCGACACCGGCCGGCTCTACTACCCGTTGCACGCCGCACTCACCCGGGCCGGCTTCGCCCCCGCCGGCGCCGACCGGGTGCTGCGCGTGCTGTTCTTCTACACCTCCGGCGCGCTGCTGACGCCCGCGCCGGAGCAGGCCCGCGACCGGGCCGCCACCGATTTCGCCGCGGGCCTCGACATGGTGCTCGACGGCGTCGCCGATGCCCTCGCCGCCGAGCGCGCCGCCGCATCCTGAACCGGCCGGCGCCGCTTCCCGTCCGAACCCCGCACTCCTATTGACGTAAACGTGCCGGTGGGTTGCTAAAGTCCTAGCTCAGCAAGTGTCGTCCCCGCACGCGCGGGGATATCCCCAGCGCGACGTCGATGGGCTGCCCGCTGCCGAGGTCGTCCCCGCATACGCGGGGATCTTTCTGAGCTTCGGCACGATCCGACCGTGACCTGGCCGGGAAAGCCGGGCGGGCTGATGGTCGCCGGCCAGTGGCCCCCGTTAGCCCGAACACCAGCCCGGCCCAAGGGCCTATCGCGAGGGGTTCGCGTTGACGCCGGGGATGAGCAGGTGGCCGGCGTCGACGGGGATGGTCACGCCGGTGACGTTCGCCGCCAGGTCGGAGTTCAGATAGAGCGCGGTGTCGGCGATGGCCTGCGGGTCCAGGAACGTCGTTCCCTTCAGGGCGCCGTAGTGGTAGCCGCCCTCGATCATGTCCGCCTCGGTGCCGCCGGGGTGGCCGGCGAACATGTCCCAGGCGGCCTGGTGGTCGGTCATCGGGGTGAGGATCGCGCCCGGGTTGATGGAGTTGCAGCGAATCCCGTAGCGGGCCAGCTCCAACGCGATGTTCTTCATCAGCCCGATGACGCCGTGCTTCGCGGAGACGTAGTGGGCGTAGTTCTGGCCGGGCTCGAGGCCGTTGACCGACGAGGTGATGACGATCGAGCCGCTCTGGCGCTCGATCATGTGCGGGGTGACCGCCTTGGCGGACTTCCACACCCCGGTCAGGTTGACGCTGATCATCTCCTCCCACTGGTCCTCGGTGAGTTTCCAGAAGGGCGCCTGCGTCCAGATGCCGGCGTTGGCGATCAGAATGTCAATCTTTCCGAATTCGGCGATGCCCCGCGCGACCGCGTCATCGAGTTCCGACTGCGACCGGACGTCCGCCTCGATGGCCAGCGCCCGCCGGCCGAGGGCCTCGACCTGGGCCACGGTCTCGTCGAAGTCGGCCTGGATCGCCATCTTGTACGCCACCGTCGAGAGCTGCTCGGTGATGTCGACGATGATGACGTCGGCGCCCTCGCGCGCGCAGGTGACGGCGTGCGCCCGGCCCTGCCCGCGTGCACCACCGGTGATCAGTGCGACCTTGCCCTCGAGCATTCCCATCTGTGCCACTCCTCGCGTCTGATCGGTGTTGTTCGGATGCGCGAGCTCAGCGTTCACGCTGCGGCCCGACCTGGGTCAGCCGGCGGTCAACCAGCCCGGCAGACAGAGCACAAGCGCCTCGATCAGGCGCTCCGGCGGCCAGCGTTCCGGTGGGTCGGCAAGCCAGCGGCCCACGACGCCGAGCACCCCACCGGCGAGGAACCGCGCGGTGAGGGTGATGTCGACCCCCGGCGGGCGGCTGTCCATCCGCCCGAGTGCCTCGACGGTGTGCTCGGTGAACGCGTCGGCGATCGCCTGCACCAGCCGGGGCGCCGCGCCGGGCCCCAGCAGGCGGGCGTAGACGGCGCGGTGGGAGTCCACGAAGTGGACGATGTCCCGCAGCGCGCGCTGGCTCGCCTCGGCGGCGCTGACGCTGTGCCGCGTGCGCATCGCGATGTCGGCGCCCTGGACCACGTCGAACACCTCGCCGAGCGCGTAGATCGCCAGATCCTCCGGCGTCGCGAAGTGTGTGTAGAACGACGTGCGGTTGATCCCGGCCGCGCGGGCGAGCGCGCTGACCGACATCTCGCTCGGATCCGCCACCCGCACCGCCTCGTGAAAGGCGGCCACCAGCCGCGCCCGCGTGCGCACCGCCCTCGGGTCCGCGTTGTCGATCATCGGACGCTGGCGTGCGCCGCGGCTGAGGTCGCATTCCGGGCTCACCCGGCCGACGCTAGCCCTAACGGACACCTGTCGTCTACTGGTCCGTACTGCATCGTTCCAGGCCGATGACGGTCGTCCTTGGCCAGATCGGTCTGCCGGGGCGTACGGTCAGCCTCGGGGGATCACCGGAGCGTCGCGACCGGTTCCCGTGATCCTTCCGGTGCCGCTCGCGGGCCTCTCCTCGTGGTATTCCTGTTCGACGTTGACGGTCCAGACGTCGTGCTTCGCGTCGTCGAGGATGTTTTCGACGGTGAGCATCGCCGTCAGCATCGAGTGGTCGGCGTTGTTGTACCGGTGCATACCGTTGCGGCCGACCGGATGCGAGTTGGGTGCGTGCTCCGCGAGCCATGCCCGCATGATCTCGACGTTGCGCCGGTAGTGCTGATCATACGTCGGATAAGCCTTGGGGACCCGTACGACATAGCCGGCCTCGACGGCGCCCGGACGAATGAGCTGTAGGGACTCCAGTTCGGCGGTCGCCTGGGCGACAAGCTGGTCGTCCGGTTTCGTCCACATGTCGTCGCCCTCGAAGACGAAGAACTCCAGGCCGAGGCAGGTCCGTCCCTCCTTCACCAGGAAGGGTGACCAGGAGCCGTAATTCTGGATCCGGCCGACCCGCACGCCCGGGTCGTGAATGTAGATCCAGTTGTCCGGGAAGCTGAACTCGCCTGGGACGACGAGGGCGACGGTCAGGTAGTCGCGATAGCGCAGGTCTCGGGCGGCTTCGAGGACCGACGGGGGTGCGGGTGGGTCCATGCAGGTGATGAGCGTCGACAGTGGCATCGAGGAGATCACGTGGTCGGCGGCCAGCCGGTGCCGCTCCCCGGACCGGGAGGTGACGGTCACGGCGACCGCGCGACCGTGCTGCCGATGCACCGCGGTGACCGCGGCATTCATCGTCAGTGTCCCGCCCATCTTCTCGACCTTGCGGGCGGCCTCCTCCCACATCATCCCCGGCCCGTACTTGGGGTAGTGGAACTCCTCGATGAGGCTCGTGATCTCCTTCCGGTTCCGGCCGGGACGAAACGCGTCCAGGATCGCCGCCGCAAGAGACAGATTCTTGACCCGCTGTGCCGCCCAGTCGGCCGGCATCTCGCTGACCGGAATGCCCCACACCTTCTCCGTGTACGTCTTGAAGAAGGTGCGATAGAGTCGCCAGCCGAACCGGGCCACCAGCCAGGATTCGTAGTTGGCGTCCTGGTCCCGTGGCGGCCGGATGCGCGCCCGTAGATAGGAGACGATGGCGAGCGCGGCCTCCCCGGGTCCCAGGTTGTGCAACGCGTTCAGGGGCTTCAGTGGGTAGTCGTAGAGCTTTCCCTGGTAATAGATACGGCTCATCCGAGGACGGAGCAGGAAGTCGTCCTCGGACAGGATCTCGTGCCAGAGCGCGTCGACGCGGTCCACCCTGGTGAAGAATCGGTGCCCGCCTATGTCGAAGCGCCAACCGTCACGCACGACGGTCCGGCTGATTCCGCCGACCACATCGTCGGCCTCGACGACCGCGACAGGCGCGCCGCGGCTCGCGAGCTGGTAGGCGGCTGTCAGCCCGGCGGGGCCGGCTCCGATGATCACTGTCTGGGGATGGTCGGGCGTGGGCACATGATCTCCTTGATCGACGACAGGGTCGACGCGCGAGGTCCGCTCTCCAAGGGATGGACGATGATGTCTAGAGAGTTGGACATGACTGTCCAAAGATAGCCTGGGTGGGTGTCAGCCGATGCCACCAGGTCCCCCCGGTCAACCCGGCGCGGGCTTCCCGCCAAACGGGAAGCGATCATGGAGGCGGCGCTCGGCCTGTTCGCCCGACAGGGGTACGCGGCCACGGCCCTCGACGAGATCGCCGCCGCGACGCCCGTGTCGCGGCAGACTGTCTACAACCACTTCGGGGACAAGGAAACGCTGTTCCGCGCCGTCGTCGACGCGCATCTGGCCGCGACCCTCGACGTGCTGCGCGAGGCGAGCTCGGGCTTTCACGGACCCCTGCCCGACGCCGAGAGCTGCCTCAACGACCTCGCCCGCCGGCTGCTCGCGATCGCGAGCAACCCGCGCGCCGCCTCGCTGCGCCGACTCCTGCAGGCGGAGGGCGAGCGCCAGCCGGAGCTGCTCGCGCTCTGGCGCGACCAGGTCGCGGCGCCGGTGTTCGCCGAGGTGACCGGCCTGCTTGCCCGTCTGGCGCATGGCGGTGGGCTCTACCTCGATGATCCGACTCGTGCTGCAGGCCAGTTCATCGCGCTTGTGTGGGGAACCGGCTGGCAGCTCACCGTGCTCGGCACCATCGCCGGCGCCGCCTCCGCCGACCCGGGCGAGCGGGAACTCGACGCCGCGCTGCGATCCTGCGTCCGGCTGTTCGTCCGCGGCTACGGTCAGCCCTGATCGCGCCCATCCTGGCAGATAGGCCCAGTTGGCGGTACGGGCGCTGGCCCGACGGCACCTTTCAGGACGGGCTCCTCATGGACCTTCTCCACGAGGACCTGCGACCCGACCCAGCCACCCGCTGACGGCGCCACACCGGGGACGGCAACCCCGAGCGATCCGTACCCCACGGCGAACGCTCGACGGCCGGATCTGTCGGAGCGACGGGATGTCAGCGGTCTCGATGCCGGTGCGGTCCCGGCGTGTGGTGATGGCGGTGGTGCGCCTTGCCGGCGATCATCCCGACGGCGATGAGGGGCCAGGGGAACCACATGGCGCCGTGCGTCAGGATCGACAAGGTCAGGAAGAGGGCGAGAATCGCGACCGGGATCACGGCGTGCGGCGAGCCAACCGGCTCGAGCCCGTGCAGTCGATCGCGCAGGCCGGGACGCTGCGCCGACGGCTCGGCGGGTTGCGGCCTGGGCTGCAGGTCCGCGGTGAGTGGGGCGAGCTCGTCGAGGGTGCGGGCCGCGTAGGCGCGGGCCAGCCGCTCATCCGCCTCGTCCAGGGTGAGCTGCCCGGTGCCGGCCGCCCAGGCGAGCCAGTCGGCGGTGCGCGTACGGTCCGCGTCGCTGGCCCGCACACCGCCGGTGGCTCTGACACCGCCGGTGCCGAGGATCGGCGCGGGACCGTCGTGGTTCGGATCGCCCGGGCTGGTATGGCTCGGTGCAGGTCTGACGATCCCGGAGTCCGGCCTCGAGTGCGGGGCAGCGCCGTCCGGTCCGTTCTTCGCAGTGCCGAGATCCCGTGCGTCGTCCGTCATCGCCGCTCCTCCGCTGGAGGTTGCACCACCCATATCCACGTTATGTCGGATGTCCCGGCTTCGCTGCGGGTGCAGCCAAGCAGGCTGCCAGCGGTCCGCTTCTCAGCCTGCCGGGTGGGGCAGGGTGCTCGGCGGCCAGCCGGCCCGAGAGAAGTGTTCGCCCTGCAGGTGCAGGCGGACGATCTCTCTGGTGTAGGGCAGTGTCCGCTCGGGCAGCTCGTCGGGCGCGTACCACTGCAGCGCCGAGCACAGCTCCGGCTCCCGGATGGTTGGCTCACCCGCCCATCGGGCGACGAGGAAGCCGAAGCCGATCCGGGCGCCGCTGTCCGGCGGCAGGGCGTGGGTGACGCCGACGAAGACGACGTCGTCCTCCTCGACCCGCAGCCCCAGCTCCTCGTCCAGCTCGCGGACGGCCGCGGTCACCACGTCCTCGTCCGGCTCGAGACGTCCGCTGGGCAGCGCCCACCACCCGCTGCCGTAGATGTCCCCGGCCCGCCGGGTCAGCAGCAGCCGACCCTCGCGGACCACCAGCAGCAGCACGTCCACCGGTGTCCGGTGCTCGTCGCGGACAGCAGGCTCTCCGTCGTCGTTCACCCCGTCGACGGTATCCGCCGTCAGCGGCCGGGGATCATCGGCGACCCGCCTGGAGAGCGCGCATGGATGCCGCACTGACCCGCTCGGGATGGACGTGGTCGTCGAGGCCCGGCATCGGGCCGACTGCTCTGGTGGGGTCGGCTGTAACGCTGATCACGCGGCTCGGGAAATCGGGACGTTCGAGGTTGTCGATGATTGGATTCCGGGTTATCTGTGTCTGGGCGGGTGATAGGAAAGCGAACCGGTGGCCGGCAGGTGAACGGCAGGGAACGGGAATTTGACGTTTCCGTCGTATCTTCTTCCCGATTGATGCGCTCGTGTCTGTCGCGTGTAGGTGGCGGCATCCCGATGGCGGTGACTTGGTATGGTTCGCTCCGGTCTCTGTCTTTCTGATCGACCCGTGGATTGTCACCCCGTGATTTGGGGTGGCAAGCCAGGCCCTCCACTGCCCGTTTTCGGGTCGCGTCCTCTCCTGTCACGACGACCGCTCAGGGGTTCTCGTGTTCTCGCGCCACCGGACATCCACCCGCCGCTGCCCGCGCGCCTGGGCGGTCGTCACCGCGCTTGCCGTCGCGGGGGTCACGCTCGTGGGATGCGGACCGGGCGACACCTCGTCGGTCGCGGCCTGCGCCAGCCCGGGGGTGAGCAGCGACCGGATCGATCTTGGCGTGCTGTATCCGGACTCGGGGCCGGTCTCGCCGATCTTCGAGGCGGCTCGGGCGGGGATCGACGCGCGGCTCGGGGCGGTGAACGCCGCCGGCGGTGTCAACGGGCGGCGCGTTGTCTACCAGTGGCGCGACGACCAGGGCTCGCCGCTGGCGAACGGCATCGCCGCGCGTGACCTCGTCGAACAGCGGCGGGTCTTCGGCGTCGTCGAGCTGTCCGTCGCGGCGTCGGGCAGCGCCGGGTACCTCGCCCAGCAGGGCGTTCCGGTGACGGGCCTGGCCTCGGAGCAGGTCTGGTCGCAGGACCGGAACATGTTCGCCGCCACCACGGCCACCGACGCGGCCGTCGACACCCAGGGCCGGTTCGTCCGGGACCAGGGAGGCAGCCGTGCGGTGATCCTGCAGACCGCGCTGTCGGCGGGCATCTCCACCACCGCCTCGACGTACGCGCGCAGCCTGGCGGCGGCCGGCGTCCAGGTCCTGGGCGCGGTCACCTTCACCACGGGCGTCGACGATCCGGTGGCGGTCGCCCGGCGGATCGTCGCCGCCCGCGCGGACACCATCGTCGGCATCATCGAGCCGAAGGACCTCGTCGCGGTCCTGACCGTGCTGCGCAACGCGGGCCACAACCCGAAGGTCGTCCTGTCCGCCAACGGGTATGACCATGCGTTGCTGCATGCCGTCGGTCCGCAGGCGGCGGGAATCTCCGTGCCGGTGTTCTACCGGCCTTTCGAGATCGGCGGGCCGGGCATCAGCGCCTATCTCGCGGCGATGCGCCAGTTTGCGCCGCAGGTCGCCCAGCCCGAGCAGGATATTGCGGTGATCTCCTACATCAGCGCCGATATCTTCCTGCGCGGTCTGCAACTCGCCGGGAGCTGCCCGACCCGGCAGGGATTCATCGACGGCCTGCGCGCGGTGAACAGTTACGACGCCGACGGACTGATCAGCACCATCAGTTTCCGGGACGGCGCCGCCCGCCCCACCACGTGCTATTCCTTCGTCCAGGCCAATGCGGCCGGCAGCGGGTTCGTCGTGGTGGAGCCGAATCTCTGCGGCCACGAGCTCAGCCCCTGACCACGGCACGAGCACCAGAGCGGAGCTCAGAGGGTCGAGTAGAGTCGCTCGGCCTGGTCGCGCTTGGTGTACAGCTCCCAGTAGATCTCGGCGATCGTGTCCGCCTGGGTCTCGGGGCCGCCACGGCCGATGAAGGTCGCGAGTGGCACGTGGGCGGCGTACACACCCTTGTCGGCGAGGGAGGCGTTGAGCGCCAACACCCAGTTGCGCAGTGCGGCGGTCGCGAGGCCGACGTTGCCCATCCGGGGGAAGACCAGCGCGGACGAGGCTCCGGTGGTGACCAGCAGCGTTCCGGTGCCGCGCTCGATCATGCCGGGCAGCACGTGCTGGATCGCGGTGACCGCCCCGTACACGTAGTACTCGATCTCCGGCTGGATGCTCTCCACCGTCACGTCGAGCGCCTCGACGATCGGGTTCAGGGCATTCTGCCGCCCGGCCGGCGCGGGGGAGTACTCCAGCACGTCGATCGGGCCGAGCTGCGCCTCGGCGCGGGTGAGCGCGTCGACGAGGGACGGCCGGTCGAGGACGTCGGCGGCGAAACCGGCCGCCGTGATCCCGTCCTGGGTGAGCTGGCCGGCGAGGTCGTCGAGCTTCGCCTGGTTGCGGGAGAGCAGCGCGACGGCGAAGCCCTCCCGGCCGAAGCGGCGCGCGATGGACAGCCCGAGTCCGGGCCCGGCCCCGATGATGGCGATGGTCGGCATCTGCCGTTCTCCTTGCGTCGTGGAAAGCGATGCGGCGTGGGGAGCCGCGGGCCACTGTAGCGGATGCTCCGGGATCGGAACGTCCGAGATGGGAACGTCCTGCCCCGGACGGTATCCGCTAGGATGACACCCGTGCCCGTGCCGTCGCCTCCCTCCGCGAAGTTGTCGGTGGACCCGACGGCGATGCCTGATGGGGGCAAGGCTGCCGACGTGCAGGCTGCCGACGTGCAGGCTGCCGACCTCACCTGGCTGCTGAACCGGGCGGCCGCGCGCATGCGGGGGGAGCTCGACGCGGTCGCCCGCGGGCACGGCCTCGCCGGCGTGCGCGACTGGATCGTGCTGACCGCGCTCGGCGTCGAAGGCGGCCGCACCCAGCTCCAGCTCGGCCGGGAGCTCGGCGTCGACAAGACCACGCTGACGTCGCTGCTGGATCGGCTCGAAGGCGACGAGCTCGTCGTGCGCCGCCTCGACCTGCGCGACCGGCGCGCCCGCATCCCCGAGGTCACCGAGGCCGGCCGGCGGCTGCAGACACGCATCGCCGTGGCCCGCGACGAGGCGGAGGCCCGGCTGCTCGCCGCGTTCAGCCCGGACGAGCGGCGCCTGCTGCGCGTGTTGCTCACCCGGCTCGCGGACTCCACGGCCGCCTCCGGCCCCTGCCTGTGAGGGGAACTTGCCTGTGAGGGGCTGCCAACTGCTGCGGTTTGAGTGCGTGGTGTGATGCATGAGTGAACTTGAAGTAGTGGGCTGAGCGTGAGGGTGTGCATCACGTCACTGCGTACCGTTGGTTCCGGGAAGGCAAGCTGCCG
>NZ_JANEZT010000270.1 GCF_025403405.1 Frankia tisae | reverse complement strand
GACCAGCACCGGCCCGGACCCGAACCACGGACCGCGGCCGAATCCCGGCCTCACCCCAAACGTCCCATCCGACCCGCGCGCATTCCCACCGCCGGGCGCAGGCTCGATACCCGGCACAGCCTCGATGCCCGGCACAGGCCCGATGCCCGGCACAGGCCCGATGCCCGGCACAGGCCCGATGCCCGGCACAGGCCCGATGCCCCGGCTGGGTCAGGATCCGCGGTGGCCGCCGCCCGCGCCCGGGGAGGCGGCGACGCCGCGCCGGCCGTTTCGCGTCCTCGCCATCATCGCGGCCACCCTCGGTCTGGTCCTGGTCGCCCTGGCCGTGGTGCTGATCGTCCGTCGCGGCTCCGGCTCCGGCACCAATGCCCCCTCGGCCACTGCGTCCGGCACGACCGCCGGCCCGGTGTCGGGCTCGGGATCAAGGGCGGTCGGCGGCGACCCGCGCACCGCTACAGCCGCGTCGTCGAGCCCGGCCACGCCCGCCGGCGCGGCGGTACCGGCCGGTTACGTCGGCACCTGGCGCGGCGAGATCACCACCCCCTCGGGCCTGGCACAGAACGCCGTCATCACGGTGCGCGCGGGGATGACCGGGCAGGCCGTGGCACATTCCAACATCACCGTCGACGGACTGACCGACCTCGACGGGCAGCCCATCCGCTGCACCGGCGATCTGCGGCTCGTCAGCGTCTCCAACGTGGTGACGCTGCAGGACATCCCCGGCACGGGCTCGGACCCGAAGATTCTTGGCATCTCCGCGTGCTCCCACGGCGACCGAATATCGCTGCTCCTGCAGGCCGACGGCACGGTTCGCTTCGCCTCGGACGGCCCCGGCACCGGCAACCCAAGCGGCACGCTGACCCGTGACCGGTGACCGGTGGTTGCCACGATGATCTCGGCAACGGCGACGATACCTCATCTGATTTTCCGGTCGAGATAATCGACGTTTACGGTCTAAATTTATATATGTAATTCAAGGCGCATGGCAGGTCGGTCCCGCGTGACGCCAGCGACGCTCGACGTCCTCGAGGTGCACCTCGAGGACGATGTCGAGCCGTACGGCCTGGCGATCGCCAGGAAGGCCGGACTGGCGACCGGCAGCGTGTTCCCGATCCTGGCCCGGCTGGAACGCCTCAGTGACTCCTCTGACGGCTGAAGCCGTCAGCTTCTCAGGCCGCCTGAGCGTCAGGCTGAAGGACAAGCCCTGCCCGAAGAATGTCGACAGCCGCGTTCTCGTCCGCGTCCGCGATGTGCCCACACATCACACAGCGGAACACCCCCCAGCCCGCATGCTGATCGCCCCCACCCGGGCGGCGGCCTTCCTGCTCCGCGCCGAACCGCGCTTCGCGCGCGACAGGTCCCGCTGAGCAGCAGCTCAGCCGGGACGTCGTCACAGGACACCGGCGGCGTGTTCCTGGGCGTCGAGGAGCCCGTCGCCATGCTCGCGCGTCCAGTCGCCGAGCGCCTTCATCGGGCCGTCGACCAGGCTGCGCCCCAGCCGGGTCAGCGCGTACTCGACCCGGGGCGGGGCCTGCGCGAAGGCGCGGCGGTCCACCAGACCGTGGGCGCACAGCCGGCGCAGCACCTCGGTGAGGACCTTGTCGCTCATGCCACCGATCGCTGCCCGCAGCTCGCGGCGCCGCCGGGGGCCGGGGCGCAGCGCCATCAGGACGACGGGGTCCCAGGTGTGGGCGAGCAGATCGGTCGTCGCCCGTAGGCGGCAGTCCGCGACCAGCTCCACGCAGGCGTTCTCGGCCTCGCTCATCCTCACCATCGTCGCAGGTTCCCTACGCACCGATCGGTGCGTAACGAGATCTCTACCGTGGCTGCAGGACGGTCGGCGACATGAGGAGGGAACCAATGCGGATCGGGATTCTGGGCACCGGAGCCCTGGCCGAGGCACTGGGCACGGGCTGGGCCCGCGCCGGGCACGAGCTGGTGGTCGGCGGTCGGTCGCGGGCGAAGGCCGAGGCGCTCGCCGACCGCCTCGGCGGCGGGGCGCGGGCGGCCGACCCGCGGGAGGTGGTCACCGGGCGGGACGCCGTGCTGCTCGCGGTGCTGTGGAGCGGCGTCGCGGACGTGCTGCGCGACGTCGACGCGGCCGCCGGCACCCTGGCCGGGACCACCCTGATCGATCCGACCAACGCGGTGGAGCATGGCGTCGGAGTGCTGCTCACCGAACCCGGGACGTCCGCCGCGAGCCAGATCGCCGCGTGGGCTCCCGGCGCCCACGTGGTGAAGGCATTCCACCTGTTCCCCGCCGAGCGGTGGGCGGCGCCGCTGCCCGGCGGGGAGAACGGCACGGCAGACGCGACGGTGACGATCTGCGGCGACGACGCCGGCGCGCTGCGGATCACCGGCGAGCTCATCCGCGACGTCGGCGGGACGCCGGCCGTGCTGGGACCGCTGGAGCGTGCCCGTCAGCTCGAGGAGGCCGCGGGTTTCGTCATCGGGCTGGCCTTCGCGGGCTTCGATCCCAGCTCCGCCATCCCCCGCGTGCCGACTCAGGACCCGCAGTCGCCCTCCCGGGACGGCTCGACGACCTGACCGCCGGCCCAGGCGCTGCCGCCGTCCGTGCTCCCGCCGTCCGTGCTCCCGCCGTCCGTGCTCCCGCCGTCCGCTCGGAGCCGAAAGGCCGCTCGAAGCTCACGGAGCCGCTGCCGGTAGGGGTGGTTGGCGTTGTCATCCCCGTTGAGAGGCGGCTCCATGGCAGCGATCACCGCCGCCTCGACCTCTGTGGGATCAGGCCTGGCCACCCAGGAGACATGCAGGTAAGAGACCTGCCAGTGGCGCAGCCAGGCAAGCTGCGCAGGCGGTAGCAGGACCTTTCCGCCCTTGCGGAACGGGGTCAGGCCGCCCTCGGCCAGTAGATGGGACGCGAGCGTGAAGCGGAAGGTCGAGGAGCCCGTGTTGGCGGCGAGGTGTTGACGCACGATGCGCTGCCGGAGACTGGTACCTGCGATACCGACGTACAGCAGGCCGAGGGACATCGACGGGTGGGCAGCAGCCGGCACTCCCGGCAGCACCCCCGGAGTCGCCCACCAGGCGTACAGGCCCGGCTCACCCGGCACCGAGAGCGCTTGCGGGCCGACGAGGCTGGCCGCTGGTACGGGCATCGCCCGTAGGACCCGGCAGGCTTCTTCGGTGAGCGTCTCTGTGTCCTCTGGATCAGCCACGTCGTCCTCTGGATCAGCCACGTCGCTCAGTCTGCCAGTCGATCGAGGAAGATCAACGCTGCGCTGCGGCCGACGCCCGGGAAGCAGGAGCGACGCCAGGGCCGCGGTGGCGGTGATGACGGCGGCGCCAAGCAGCGCGCGGGCATAGCCGTCGGCGAGGTCGGTGGTCATTGGGCGGGTGTGCAGGCGTGCGGCGACGGTGTGGGCGGCGACGGTGGCCAGTATGGCGAGGCCGAGTGCGCCGCCGACCTGCCTTGAGGTGTTGACCAGGCCGGAGGCCAGGCCGGAGTGCGACCGGTCGATCCCCTGGGTGGCGGTGACGGTGGTGGGGGTGATCGCCAAACCCATGCCGAGGGCGGTCAGCAGGAACGGTGCCAGCACATCGGCGCGGTAGTCGCCGGTGGCGCCGACCCGCGACAGCCACGCGAAGCCGGCCGTGCTCAGGGTCATGCCGGCCGCGAGGAGGCGGCGGGGGCCGAGCGTCGCGAGCAGGCGGACGGCGATCCGGCCCCCGACGATGATGCTCAGGGCGCCGGGCAGGAGGCACAGCCCGGTGCCGGCGGCGTTGTAGTGCAGAACCTGCTGCAGGTACAGCGACAGCAGGAACCACATCGGGAACAGCGCCCCACCGACGAAGATCATGATCAGGTTGGCGCCGGCGAGGGGTCGGCGGCGCAGCATCGCCAGCGGGACCAGGGGTTGCGCCGTGGTGGCCTCGACGGCGACGAAGCCGGCGAGCAGCAGCGCCGCGGCGGCGAGGGGAACCGCGACGTGCAGGTCGGTCAGGCCGTGGGTTTCGGTGTTGACGACCCCGTAGACGAGGGTCGTCAGCGCGGCGGAGATGGCGGCGGCCCCCGGCAGGTCCAGGCGGCGTGGGGCGTCCGCGCTGCTTCCGCCGGCCACGCGCTCACCCGTCGTGGGAATGCAGCCGCCGGCCACGGCGAGGACGGCCACTCCGACCGGGACGTTGACGAACAGGACCCAGCGCCAGCCGAGGTACTGGGTGAGCACCCCGCCCAGGACCGCGCCGGCGGCACCGCCGGCGGTCGTCACGGTGCTCCAGGCGCCCACGGCTCGGGTGCGGGCCGTGGGCTCGGTGAACGTCGTGGTGATCAGGGTGAGGGTGGCCGGGGCCAGGAACGCGGCGCCGACGCCCTGGCCGACCCGGGCGGCGATGAGCATGGCGCCGCTGGTCGCCAGGCCACCGGCGAGCGACGCCAGGGTGAATCCCGCGAGACCCGCCTGGAAGACCCGTCGGACCCCCACGAGGTCCGCGACTCGACCGCCGAGCAGCAACAGGCCCGCGAACCCGAGGGTGTAGGCGGTGACGATCCACTGCTGGCCTGCGGCGCTCAGGCCCAGACCGTGCTGCATCGCGGGCAGCGCCACGTTCACGATGGACACATCGAGAATGACCATGAACTGGGCCACGCAGGCAAGCGTCAGGACCGTGGCGTTCGAGGAGGCCGGGGAGGAAGCCGGCGAGGATGGGGCGGGGCTGGCGACCGCGCGTGCTCGAGCGGAAATCGGAAGGGACACGGCGCTGGCCTCCTGGCTGGTCGGATGGTTCAGGACGTCGCCGGCTGCTCTTCGTTCACCGGCGGGCCGTCGAGGAACCGCGCGAGCAGGGTCAGCACCGCCTCGGGGGCTTCGAGGTGCGGCAGATGTCCGGCCCCGGGCAGCAGGTGGAAGGCGGCGCCGGGGATGGCGGCGGCGTACTGCCGGCCGTACGCCGGCACGGCCATCCGGTCCGCCTCGCCCCAGACCACGAGCGTGGGAACGACGAGTCCGCCCAGCCGCCCGGCCAGGCTCGGGTCCGCCATCGACGGGCCGCCGTAGGCCTGCAGGGCCATCCGGTTGCCCGCGGCGATGGACTTCTGTGCGTCGGTCAGCGCGGACAGGTTGATCCGGAACCGGTCCGGGTCGGCGTAGCTGAGGTTCACGACCTCGTCGAGCGTCAACGAGAAGAAGTCGGTGACGGGGTGCTCCGCGCTGGTCGGGCCGATGGCGTTGAGCAGGACGAGGCGGCCGGCCCGCCCGGAGGCGGCGAGGGCGAGTTCCGCGGCGATCCAGCCGCCGATCGAGTTCCCGATGACGGTCACGTCGGTGAGGCCCAGCAGGTCCAGCAGGCCGCGGTAGACCTCCGCGAGCCGGCGGACGGAATCGATCCCGGCGGGGCGCGGGGTGCCGCCGAACCCGGGATGCAGCGGGGTCAGCACCCGGGCCGGGCCACGGGCGGCCAGCAGCTCGGCGAAGCCCTTGACCGAGTCGGGACCGGCGCCGCCGTGCAGCAGGAGGACGGGGCGTCCCTCGCCTCGTTCGGTCACCGTGACGGGCACGGCACCGAACGAGGTGGGCACCTGGTGGACGGTCGTCGAGGTATGGGCGGTGGTGGTGGACATGCGATCTCCTCGCACAGAAAGAGGAAAAAGGGAACGTGGCGGCGCTTCGACGTCGAAGCGCCGCCAGGGGGCTGGCGGACCGCGCGGGGCCCGGTCAGTCGGCGTAGTCGGTGGACACCTCGGTGGCGTACCGGCTCATGACCTGCGCGGTCGCCTCGGGCGTCGCCGGGCCGGCCTGGGCGATCATGTCCCGCAGGTCGCGGAAGTACTGCACGTACAGGTCCGGGGTGAAGGTGTTGAGCAGCACCAACGGCTCGTCGCCGGGGTTGGCGAAGGTATGCGGGGCGCCGGGCGGGATCATCGCGAGGGTGCCGGCCGGCGCGTCATAGGTCGTGGTGCCGACGGTGAACCGGGCGGTGCCGGAGACGACGTAGAAGCCCTCGTCGTGGCGGCCGTGCCGATGCTGCGGCGGGCCGTCGGTGTGCGGGGCGAGGGTGATCTCCCCGATCCCGATGCGATGGCCGGTGGTGCTGCCGTCCTCCAGGATGCGCATCGTCGCGGGGCCGAGATGCACGGCCTCTCCGCCCTCGGGTCCGACGATCGAAACCTTGATCATGGGGTCTCCCTCCACGCCTTCGTGAGAGCTGACACTCATGAAGGTAGCGAGCTCTCTCCAATGATGCAAGCGTACTCTCATGAAGAGACATGGCTACCGCGAGAAGGTGGGGGACGTGGAGCATGGCCGACTCAGGCACCACCGGCCGGACGAATCAGAAGGCCAGGACCCGCAGGGCCATCGTGGAGGCGTGCCGCGAGCTGATCCGTTCGGGAGCCGAGGTCACGATGCCGCAGGTCGCGCAGCTCGCCCTGGTGTCCGAGGCCACCGCCTACCGCTACTTTCCCGACCTGGTCTCGCTGGTCCAGGAGGCTCTGGTCGGCCTGTGGCCGGACCCGGCGCAGGCCCTCGCGCCGATCGCCGGGTCGACCGATCCCGTGGAGCGCGTCGCCTTCGCCTGCGAGCACCTCCTGCGCGGCGTGCTCGCCTACCAGGGCGCGGTGCGGGCGACGATCTCCCACACGATCACCGCGCCGCCCCGGGCGCGCGACCGTCCCGGCCTGCGTTTCACCCTGCTCGACCACGCCCTCGCGCCGTTCCAGGCCCCGGGCGGACCGGCCTACCTACCCCCCGCCGCGATGGACCGCCTAAAACTTGACCTGGCGATCACCGTCAGCGCCGAGGCCCTGTTCGTCCTGACCGACCTGTGCGGCCTGGCACCGGACGAGGCGATCACCAGCGCGGTGCGCACCGCCACCACCCTCACCCGCGCCGCCTTCACCCATGACGTACAGGAGTCGAATCCGACGAATGGCCGGCAATCAGACGGAGAGGGGATGTAGCACAAGTGCTATCCTGGGAGGGGTGGATGAGATAGGACTCCGGGAGGTCCGGCAGAACGCCAGCGACCTGGTGCGGCGCGCCCAGGCCGGCGAGCGGTTGACCATCACTGTCGCCGGCCGGCCGGCAGCCGTCCTCGGCCCGGTGACCACGCGAGCGTGGCGCCACTGGGACGAACTCGCGGACGTCTTCGCCCAGCCGGCCGACGCCGACTGGGCCGCTGATCGCGAGCTGGTCGATGGCTCCCTCGCCGACCCCTGGGAAGATCGTTGAATCGCGGCGTCCTCGACACCAGCGTCCTGGTCGCCGCCGGCGTCGCCCCGATCCCCGGCGAGCTGGCGGTCAGCGTGGCCAGTATCGCGGAGCTTCAGTTCGGGGTCCTCATCGCCAGGACCTCCGAGGCCCGCGCCATCCGCCTCGCCCGCCTGAGCGCGATCCAACGACGGTTCGACCCGCTGCCCATCGACGGCGCCGTCGCTGACAGCTACGCACGTCTCGCCGCCCGAGTTGTCGAGATCGGACGCCAACCACGCTCCCGGACGATGGACCTGCTGATCGCGGCCACCGCACACGCCCACGGGGCCAGCGTCTACACCCGCAACGCCGCCGACCTCACCGGCCTGGAGGACCTCGTGAGAATCGTAGCGATCTAACAGCGCACGCCACCGAGCGGCTGAAGACAGATACGAAGAAAGAGCAGCTACTCAGCGAACGTGCCGGTGTCCTGGTGCCGTCGGGGTGCTGGTTCAGGTCTGGACGAATCGGGTGCCGCTTGCGGAGAGCAGGAAGCCTCGGCCGCGGCCTGGTCCACTCGGCGGGTAGGTGAGGTACCGGCCGCTGACGGGGTCGGACTCGCCGGGTTCCGGTTCGAGCACGAGTCGGGTCGGCGCCGACTTGAGCCGGCTCGCGGTCCAGGTGTAGTCGGCCGTGCGCAGTTCGCCGACGCGGGCCGTCGCAACCAGGCGGACGCGGGGGTGACGCTCTTGCAGGAAGGCGTTCAGGCTGTCGCCGAGCCGGGTCACATCGTCGATGAGCAGCAGGGCGGGCCGCTGCTCGCCCGCGGCTCGCTGGGCGAGGGTCACCGCCGTGTCGAGCTCACGCACCCGGTCCGCGGCTGGGCAGCCGGCGAGCGGCGAGTCGGCGGCAGCCGCCGCGTAGATCGCCACGGCGTCACCCAGGCTCGCCCGAGTGAGCTCCGCGAGTCGGCGCAGCAGCGTGCTCTTGCCGCAGCGGGGCGGCCCGTACACCAGGGCCGGACTGTCTTCCGCCAGATCAAGGCACACCTGCATGACCGCGCCGTCCTGGGTGGTGAGGCCCACCGGGATCACCAGCACGTCGTCGTCCAGGCGGGCGCCCCCGTCCGCGGTGAGTTCGTCCGGCTCGATCGTTGCCGGCAGGGCCCGGATGCGTCTGGGTAGGGACGCGGCGCGGGCGCCGTCCGCCCAGGCCCACTGCGGCGACTGACCCGGCCCGCCTGCGCCGCCGAGCAGGGCTCCGGGCACATCGGTGGGCAACGCTCCGGGCGTGGACTCGCGCGTGGTCCCGGCCGGGGAGACGGCGTCGGGGGTGGCGACCTGGACCTCCATCAACAGGTCGTTGCCGGTGGTCCACAGGCCCCGGCCGGGCACACCGCGTGGAATCGAGCGCCGTTCGATGTTGAGGTCGGCGTAGGCGTTGCGGTCCGGTAGCCGCAGGATGAGCCGCTGCGGCGCGCGGGCGGCGACCTCGTTGCGCACCCGGGTGCCGACGACGGACGCGGCGACGGCCACCTTCGACGCGGGCCCCGCGCCGATCACCGCCGCGAAGTCCTCCAGCACCGCGATCCCCTGTTTTGAGCTGACGGCCTCGTGCGCGTTCATGAAGCCACCCAGGTTGTCGATCAGCAGGATCGACTGGGCCTCGGCCGCTCGGCCCGCCGCGTCCAGCGTCCCCAGCCGGGCGATCCGGGCCCGCAGGTAGGCCAGCAGGTTCACCTGCCGCTCCCGCTCGTCGCCGAGGATGACGTTGCCGGCGCAGTGCGGCAGCGCGGCGAGCCCCTGCAGGTCGCCTCCGGCGAAGTCCAGCGCGTACAGGTGCAGCTCGGCCGGGGACAGCGAGGCGGTGAGACCGGTGGCAAGAACGGTCAGCGCGGTGGTGGCGCCGGCGCCCGGAGCGCCGAAGACGAGCAGGTTGCCGGCGTCGAGATGCCAGGCGACCGCGGGCTGGCGGGCGTGCTCGGACTCGTCCGGACGGTCTGCGCGGGCGAAGTACGCCGCGAGCCCGGCGGGACGCCCGGGTATCACCTCCCCTGCCCGGGCCTGGGCCACGACCTCGCCCGGTGCCAGCGACGCGGGCAGCGCCGGCGGCCAGACGTCCGCGACCGGCCGCAACTGGCGCCGGCCCAGCGCCGACCGGTGGGCGCGCCGGACTCCGGAGATCAACGCGCCCAGCTCGGTCCGCTCCCCGGCCTCGACATCCTCGTCGTCCTCGTCGTCCGCGGCACCGGTGCCGTTCGGCAGGTTGTCCACCTGCCACCAGGGCTCGTCCAGGGCGGCGATGCCCACCAGGTCCGCGCCGGGTGGGACGGCCGAGGCAGCTGTAGCAACCGCACTGGGCGTGGCAGTCTGC